>NZ_JBQCXA010001198.1:0-518 GCF_051956855.1 Neisseria sp. P0021.S007 | reverse complement strand
TTGCCGACCCGCTTCCCTGCGCTGTTGGTAAACGGTTCGTCCGGTATTGCCGTCGGTATGGCAACCAATATCCCGCCGCACAATTTGGGCGATACCATCAATGCCTGCCTGCGTTTGTTGGATGAGCCTGAAACTGAAATCGACGAGCTGATCAACATTATCCAAGCGCCCGATTTTCCAACAGGCGCAACTATTTACGGCTTAAGCGGCGTGCGCGAAGGCTATAAAACCGGCCGCGGCCGCGTGGTGATGCGCGGTAAAACCCATATTGAGCCTATCGGTAAAAACGGTGAACGCGAAGCCATCGTTATCGATGAAATCCCATATCAAGTAAACAAAGCCAAGCTGGTTGAGAAAATCGGCGAGTTGGTACGCGAAAAAACGTTGGAAGGCGTATCCGACCTGCGCGACGAGTCCGACAAATCCGGTATGCGTGTCGTGATCGAATTGAAACGCAATGAAAATGCCGAAGTCGTTTTGAACCAACTCTACAAACTGACCCAGCTGCAAGACAGCTT
>NZ_JBQCXA010001197.1:0-518 GCF_051956855.1 Neisseria sp. P0021.S007 | reverse complement strand
GTCATTACCCGCCAAGAGTTTCACAATCTGACCCAAAATCTGGTACAAAAAACCATCGAGCCCGTCAAACAGGCTTTGAAAGACGCAGGCGTAACCAAGGCAGATGTCAAAGGCGTGATTATGGTTGGCGGCTCTACCCGCATGTTGCATGTTCAACAAGCAGTTGCCACATTCTTCGGACAAACCCCGCTGAACAACCTCAATCCTGACGAAGTGGTCGCACTCGGTGCCGCCATACAGGCAAACGTCCTTGCCGGTAACAAAACCGACGGCGAATGGCTGCTGCTTGACGTTACACCTTTGTCACTCGGTTTGGAAACATACGGCGGCCTTGCCGAGAAAATCATTCCTCGCAACTCTACCATTCCTACCGCGCGTGCGCAGGACTTTACCACTTTCAAAGACGGTCAAACCGCTATGACGATACACGTCGTACAAGGCGAGCGCGAACTCGTTTCCGACTGCCGCAGCCTTGCCAAATTCACCCTGCGCGGCATTCCGCCGATGGCCGCAGGCGC
>NZ_JBQCXA010001196.1:0-518 GCF_051956855.1 Neisseria sp. P0021.S007 | reverse complement strand
CATTTACACCGACTGGCTGGAAATCAAAAAAGCCGGCCGCGGCGAACGCCTGCGCGTCAACAAACGCTTTACCGCCAAAGGTTAGACCATAGGTTTCAAGGCGAAAGACAATCTGCCGCCCAATCTGAAGAGGTCGTCTGAAAACCTCAAAACCGTTTTAACTTCGTTGAATCTGCACTTTCAGACGACCTTTTCAAAATCTATCTTCTAAACCAAAAATAGAAAAGGAGAATCCATGACCACCCGTCATCAACTGAACAACACCGAATTGGCAAACCATATCTTTTTAGAGGGTATGTATGACGACGATTATTTCCCGCCCGAACTCGTGCAAAAAGGAGAAAACATCCTAGTCGAACTGTGCCGCCAAATCGAAACCGAGCAGCCTGAAAATCTCGACGCACTATATAAACTGACCCACGCAGCTACCGAACGCTTTAACGAATTGGCGGAAGAGTTTGATGAAAACGACAGCGAAATCGAAACCGTCGCCAGAGACACGATTGCCACCGATATGG
>NZ_JBQCXA010001195.1:0-519 GCF_051956855.1 Neisseria sp. P0021.S007 | reverse complement strand
ATTACACCCTTATCTAAATTAACCTTGCGTTTCAACAGCGTCGGCTCACCTGCTTTCAACACGTCACCATGCATGATTTCCAGACTCATATCATGTTGCTTGGCAAATTCGACGGTGCTATGAACTTCAAACGGTTTTTTACCGTCATCGGCGATAAAACCGCCTATCAAGCAGATGCCGTGTTTATTTGGCACTTCAAATTCCTGTCTTGTTTTCAAACCGCTGAGAATTTCTTGGCGGAATTTTTTCTCTATGGTGTTGATCGCTTCTTTTTCTTGGGCTTTCCAGTTGGCAGGAGCTTTGCCGTTTTCGGCGGGGATATAGAAAAAACTGCGTACGATATAAGCGTCATCATTATCCAGCTTGAAATATAAGTCGGCTTCGTAGGGCATACCGTCCTTCCCGATAATATTTTCCCAATGGAATCCCCCGCGCGTTACCTGCATCATCGCCCGATCCGGAATCAGAGTGCGGGTATCGACGACAATATCGGTTCCATCATACCCACTATGTTTGAAC
>NZ_JBQCXA010001194.1:0-519 GCF_051956855.1 Neisseria sp. P0021.S007 | reverse complement strand
GGTTAACAGCATTGGATGTGCCGACGATGGTCAGGTAGGACAATACCAAGAAGCCGACTACACCAAGCGGCAAGGCAACTTGTTTGAAGAAGGGAACAATCAGGATATTGTTGGCAGAATTTGTCGCAAGGTAGAACAACGCCAAACCGGCGATAATGGCAACGCTGGATTGCCACACCATTTTGAATTTGGCAGACACGCCGTTAGGGTCCTTATAAACCACTTTGCGCCAGTCGTCGTAAAAACCGAGTGCGCCGGTAGCAAGCAAGACTCCTAAGAGAATCCAGATATAAGGATTTGCCCAGTTGCCCCACAAGATTGTGGACACGGTAATGGCGGTTAAAATCAGCGAGCCGCCCATGGTTGGCGTACCGTTTTTGATCAGGTGGGTTTGAGGTCCGTCGGTACGGACGGCTTGGCCGACTTTAAGCGCAGTCAGCTTGCGAATGGTCCACGGACCCAACAATAATGAAAATACCAGCGCAGTCAGCGCAGCCATTACGGCACGAAATGTGGTGT
>NZ_JBQCXA010001193.1:0-519 GCF_051956855.1 Neisseria sp. P0021.S007 | reverse complement strand
GTCGTGTACGGCTTCGGCGCCGGTTTAGGCTGGATGTTGGCAATTGTCGCTTTGGCGGGCATTACCGAAAAAATGAAATATTCGGACGCTCCCAAAGGCCTCAAAGGACTGGGCATCACCTTTATCTCCGCCGGCCTGATGGCGATGGCGTTTATGTCGTTCTCCGGCATCCAGTTATAAGAAAGGATTCGGCATGGAAATTATTTTAGGTATCGTGATGTTTACCGTCATCGTCTTGGCTTTGGCACTGATGATTCTGTTTGCCAAATCCAAGCTGGTGAGCGAAGGCGACATCACCATCAAAGTCAATGATGAAAAAGAGCTGACTATGCCCGCTGGCGGCAAACTGTTGGGCGCGCTTGCCAGCCAAGGCATCTTCGTACCCTCCGCCTGCGGTGGCGGTGGTTCGTGCGGACAATGCCGCGTTGTCGTGAAAAGCGGCGGCGGCGACATTCTGCCGACCGAGTTGTCCCATATCAGCAAACGCGAAGCACGAGAAGGCTGCCGTCTGTCTTGTCA
>NZ_JBQCXA010001192.1:0-519 GCF_051956855.1 Neisseria sp. P0021.S007 | reverse complement strand
AGATTGCCGTGGATGTCGGTCATCTCACGCGGGATGCCGATTTGGTCGGTGTGGAAATAGGCGATGTATTGTTTGCCGTCTTTGGCGTTGTCAAAGACTTGCGCCAGCGGTTCGTAGCTGTTTTGGTCGGTGTAGATATAGGTGTAGCTGCCTTTGTAGGTGTACTCCTGAAGTAATCGCGTTCCGTCCCAGACGAAGTGGGTGCGTTTGGGGTCGGTACTCGTCCAGGCAAGTTTGTCTTGGCGCTCTTTGGAGAGGCGTCGTCCGAACGGGTCGTAGGCGTATGTCCAAATTTCGGTATTGCCGGCGGGCTTTTTGATTTCGGCGCGGACAAGTTGGTTTTCTAAATCGTATTGGTAATATTGGTTTTCGCCGTCGGGCAGCTGGCGGTAGATCAGGTTGCCCAGTGCGTCGTAGGTGTATTCGATGCCGTTGTATTCTTTGAGGCGGTTGCCGGCGGTAAGGTTGGGGTTGGCGGGGGATTTCAGACGACCTTGAGTTTGGGGGTCGTCTGAAATC
>NZ_JBQCXA010001191.1:0-519 GCF_051956855.1 Neisseria sp. P0021.S007 | reverse complement strand
GTATCTGTTTGGCCGGTGTAGTAATCCACCCAGTTTTGCAGGTATTCGTAAGGGAAGTCCAAATCGTAGGCACGCATAAAGTCGAAGGGATCTTGGTATTCGCCTTCAGGCAGCGGCGCATCAAACAACGCTCCGTTGCCGCCGTTTGTGCCGTTCAGACTGCCGCCCGCCGCACCCACCACCGAAGCAATCGCCCCGGTCTGCGCTTTAATCTCTTCTTTAATGTGCTCGGGTAACAGGTTGGGATTGAATTTTCCCGTTGTCGGGTCAATCGCGGTATGGCCGTCGTCGTATTGTTTGGCCAGATACCCGGCCGCACGTTCGGCAGCAACAGCAGCGCTGTCGCCGGCAAGCGGGTCGGCGCCGTTGGCGTAGGCCAAGGCGGCACCGAGCATAAAGTGGCCGATTGCTTGCGCGGCTTCGTTTTTGTTTTCACCGTGGCCGAAGCGCTTGCCGATGGCGGCTGCAGCATACGGTGCCAACGTATTGGCCGCCAGCTGTAAATCACCCTGGCCGCCC
>NZ_JBQCXA010001190.1:0-519 GCF_051956855.1 Neisseria sp. P0021.S007 | reverse complement strand
TTGATGGTTTGTTGTTTTTCAGGTTGGCAGGCAGAGAGCGTGAGTGCGGAAACGATGGCAACGGTGTAGCCGATTATCGGACGGTAAAACGAATTGGAAAGAAACGGCATAGGGGATTCGCGGATTATTTTTTGAAGCCTTTATTGTATCGTAAAAGAAAGGTTCAGGCCGTCTGAAAGTATGGTTTTCAGACGACCTGGCAATAAAAAAGGAAGAAACCGAAGTTTCTTCCTTTTTGTTTGTTAGCCGCCGAAATCGTCCAAGAGGATGTTTTCGTCTTCCACGCCCAAATCTTTGAGCATTTTGATCACGGACTGGTTCATGATCGGAGGGCCACACATATAGAATTCGCAGTCTTCCGGTGCTTCATGGTTTTTCAGGTGGTTTTCGTAAACTACGTTGTGAATGAAGCCTGTGTAACCATCCCAGTTGTCTTCAGGCAATGGGTCGGACAGGGCAACGTGCCATGTGAAGTTCGGGAATTCTGCTGCGAGTTGGTCGAAGTCTTCGACATAGAAC
>NZ_JBQCXA010001189.1:0-519 GCF_051956855.1 Neisseria sp. P0021.S007 | reverse complement strand
TGCATCAACTCGGCAGCGGAAAGGCTGGGTACTTCGATAGTTAAATCAATACGGTCGAGCAATGGCCCTGAAATTTTGTTGCGGTAGCGGGCAACGCTTTCAGGCGTGCAGCGGCAAGGTTTGGACGGATGGCCAAGATAGCCGCAAGGGCAGGGATTCATGGCGGCGACGAGCTGGAACTTGGCCGGATAAACGGCTTGGCGTGCGGCGCGGGAAATATGGATTTCGCCGTTTTCTAAAGGTTCGCGCAACACTTCTAATACTTTACGGTCAAACTCGGGCAATTCGTCTAAAAACAACACACCGTGATGCGCCAATGAAATTTCGCCCGGACGCGGGTCTGAACCACCACCTACCATAGCAGCCGAGCTGGCGCTGTGATGAGGGCTGCGGAAAGGACGGTTGCTGTCGAGTTGCTGTTGATGGTTGGGCAGGAGCGAACGCAATGCCCATACTTCGACTAATTCGTCTTCGGTCAAAGGAGGAAGGATGCCAGGCAAACGTTGCGAAAGCATGGAT
>NZ_JBQCXA010001188.1:0-519 GCF_051956855.1 Neisseria sp. P0021.S007 | reverse complement strand
TAGAATAGACAGGTTCAGACCGTAGGGTTTGAAATCGCGTCCACCAGCGGCCGTACTTCGGCCAGCAGCCAAGCCGACAAGCCCAAGCTGACGGCGGCGGAGAAAATACTCTGCCACATTGCCTGATAAAGGAAAGGACGGCGGATGAAGGAAGCGGGCGCCCCCAACAGCTTGGTGATTTCCAACTCTTCCTTACGGCTGAGGATTTGCAGGCGGATGGTGTTGTGTGCCACCAAGACAAAGGCCATGCCTAAAGTCAGCGAGAGAAACCACAAAATCTTGCGGATAAATTCGTTAATACGATAAAGGGTCTGTACCCATTCGGTATCCATGGTTGCCGATTCGACGCGCGGCAGTTTGGTAATGTCTTTATAGATGGCCTGCATTTGATCCGGAGAAGTGGCAGGGTCGGGTCTACCAACAAAAACACCAAACAACAAACCACCACCAAGCACAGAAACGAAATTTTGACCGAAACTAATCTACAACTCTTCCAAACCTTCCTGCTTACTGATAAAG
>NZ_JBQCXA010001187.1:0-520 GCF_051956855.1 Neisseria sp. P0021.S007 | reverse complement strand
GCTTGCCTACGGTCGTAGCCTGTGGGGTAAAGCGCAAAGTTACCTCGAAGCCAGCATCGCCCTGCAACCGAGCATCGCCGCCCGCCTCATGCTGGCGCGTGTACTCGACGAAACCGGACAACCGCAAAAAGCTCAGGAACAACGGAAGTTGGTTTTGGAAGCCGTCTCCGAAGAAGAACGCCACGCAGCGTTGGAGCAGCATAGCTGAGTTTAGGAAAACACTCTTATCTAGGAGAATTTGATGGGACTTTCAGATTCCTTTAAGTCAAAGAAAGAAATATTTGAAATTGGAACGCCTGCTTATAATCAAAGGTTGATTGATGTTTGGAAAAAGAGCATTAAGGGAGATGAAAAATCTTGGGTGCTCTTTGAAAATGGAACTTGCGTCATTTTACTTGAGCCGGAAAAAGATTTAGCGAAACAAGCTAAAGAGATATTAAGCAAATGGGGCAGAGTTCAAACAGGATCACCATCTGCAGACTTTGGCATTATCACTTTAGACAGTGGCGATGGATATGCC
>NZ_JBQCXA010001186.1:0-520 GCF_051956855.1 Neisseria sp. P0021.S007 | reverse complement strand
ATCCAAGGCAGAAGGCGCAACAGTAGCAGGAATTGCAGGCAGCCGTAGCCGATTAAGAGCAGCGCGAAGGCATCGATGTGTCCGCCCGATACGGCAAAATAAGCGCCGCAGCCGACAAAAGCGGGCGCAAGTTGAATGCCGACAATACCGCGCACAGGGGCGTTGACGGGTGTGCCGGTGCGCAAACGGCTCAATATGGCGGCTTCCAAGCTAAGCCATGAAAATAGCCCTGCGCCCAAAAACAGCCAAGCGTAATCCGACCAACCCAATGCCGCCATCGCGGTCGCGCTGACAAAATTGGTGGCAACGGTGGGCAGGTACACAATCGGCGTGGTGGCATCAAGGGTATGGACGCCGCGCCACAAGCCGCCTGCGCGGTACATGGCAAATGCCAACTGTCCCGACGTTCCCAGCAAAATCAACCCTTTTGCTAGTAGCGTTTGATAGGGTAAGGCTGCCAAACCTGCCAGCATCGTGGTAATCGGTACCTGTGCCGATGGAGACGTAGAGCGCGGTGCAG
>NZ_JBQCXA010001185.1:0-520 GCF_051956855.1 Neisseria sp. P0021.S007 | reverse complement strand
AGATAGAGAAGGTTGAAAGCGAATAAGCAGGTATCCGATTTTGAGGTCGTCTGAAAACCATGTGACGGGTTTTCAGACGACCTTTGCGCAACTGTAACCTTGTTTGCCGTATCACATATATCGCCTATCTTCCAAGTTTCGATACGTTCTTCCGTCGTTCCCGCGCAGGCGGGAATCCATTGTAAAACTTGAGAAATCTTGGTTTAAAAAAAGGTTTCTGAATTTCAAAAATGGATTCCCGCCTGCGCGGGAATGACGGCATGGGGAATTTTTGTTTAATTGATGGGCTGTTTTCGCGGAAAAGCCCGCATTACAGGTTGAAAGCCAACCGTAGCGTGGGCTTTGCCCACGGATTGTTTTTTGGAAAGCAAAGGTCGTCTGAAAGCCTGCGTACAGGTTTCAGACGACCTTTCATATTTTCATGGGCATAGCCCACGCTACAATTTGCCTGTGGATTGGATTTCCGACGCACTAGGTCGTCTGAAAACCCAACCTTACAACCTGCCCTTACGAGCGGTAG
>NZ_JBQCXA010001184.1:0-520 GCF_051956855.1 Neisseria sp. P0021.S007 | reverse complement strand
ACGAAGTCCTGCGTCCTGACCGTGAAACTCCGCGCAACGAGCCACCCGGCCTCAGCCAAAGCGAGCTCGACAACGCGCGCGCGCAAAACCGTCAGGCAGACGGCGAGATCAACGACCTCTGGGGCGGCATGGACAGCGATGTCAAACAACAAATCCTCGGCGAACAACGCACCTGGATTCAAAGCAAAAAACTCAACTGCCAACAAGCCGCCGCGTCCGCAGACAACGCCGCGCAAGCAGAATACCTGCGCCTGCAGTGTGAAACACGCATGACCCGCGAACGTACGCAATACCTGCGCGGCTATTCCATCAACTAAAACCGATAAGGCCGTCTGAACATTCAGACGGCCCACAAGAAAGCACATCACATCATGCAATACCGAATCCACCGTGAAGGCGACGCCCAAAACACACCCTCTTCAGCCTCCACCCCCGTCGACAACTGGGAGCGCAACACCCTGCGCGAAGTCCCCCTCGCCGCCTACCAAAAACAGCGCCGCGCCCGCATTTGGCGCAATAT
>NZ_JBQCXA010001183.1:0-520 GCF_051956855.1 Neisseria sp. P0021.S007 | reverse complement strand
GACCTGTTGGGCCGTATGCCGCAGGTCGTCTGAAATACGCTCGGATTACAGAGTAATGCGGCGAAAGTCTTTCAACAGGTTCGCCAGGAATACGGTAAAGCGCATACCGGCGGCACCGTCGATGACGCGGTGGTCGAAGGACAGGCTCAACGGACACATCAGGCGCGGAGCGAACTCTTTACCGTTCCAAACCGGTTTGATTTGGGATTTGCACACACCCAAAATAGCAACTTCAGGTGCGTTCACAATCGGAGTGAAGCCTGTACCGCCGATGCCGCCCAAGCTGGAAATGGTAAAGCAGGCGCCTTGCATTTCTTGCGGTTTGAGCTTGCCTTCGCGGGCTTTCTTAGACAATTCGGTCAGCTCTTGGCTGATTTCTTTCAGACCTTTTTGATCCACGTCTTTGATAACGGGAACAACCAAGCCGTTCGGCGTATCGGCTGCGAAACCGATGTTGAAGTAGTTTTTCAGAACCAGATTGTCGCCGTCCAAAGAAGCGTTGAATTCAGGGAAGGCTTTC
>NZ_JBQCXA010001182.1:0-520 GCF_051956855.1 Neisseria sp. P0021.S007 | reverse complement strand
TTTCGGAAGAATCAAGCGCAATGGCGCGGGTATCTTGGCGGCTGTTGTAGTGTTCGAGCCAAACTTTGGTACGCTCGGGATCGGCAAGATCTTGCTTGTTTAAGATTTTGAGTTTTGGCTTGCCTTTGGACAACTGGGCAAGCAAAGGGTTTTCGCTGGAAGCAGGCATACGCGCGTCTAACATCTCAATCACCATATCAACGCTTTTAATGCGTTCGGCAATGGCTTTTTTTGCCTTGTTCATGTGGCCGGGAAACCATTGGATAGCCATGTCTTTTTGTTCTTTCTATTCGTATCTGAGGCCGTCTGAACAATCATTTTTTTTCAGACGGCCTCGGTATTTGGATAATCGGTCAATCCGGATTTAGAGATTGCCATGTTCATAGCTGTAATAACCTGCTTCATCCATACATTGCTCGAACGTCTTGTATGTATTTCTATTTTGGACTTGCGATTTGCAAGTATTGATTTGGCGGGAAACTTCAGCTTCGCTCGCGCCGGTACGATGCCAACGGTAAGC
>NZ_JBQCXA010001181.1:0-520 GCF_051956855.1 Neisseria sp. P0021.S007 | reverse complement strand
GCTTGGCAGCTTTGCCTTCACGCGCCATCAAACCGCCGACCAAGACGCATTCAAAGAAATCGGCTGGCTCACTCTTCCGCCTGGCGCTTCCATCGGCCAACACAAACATACCGGCAATGAAGACGTTTACATTATCGTATCCGGCAAAGGCCTTTTTACCGATAGCGAAGGCAAACAAACCGAAGTCAGCGCCGGCGACATTACCATCGCCCGCCCCGGTCAGTCCCATGCACTCAAAAATATCGGCAAAAAGCCGTTGGTATTCTTAGATTTGATTGCCGAGACCGCTGGCGCTAAAGCCGCCGAAACCAAGTAATACTTTCAATGAAAGCAAACAATCTGCCATGACTTTCTGCCTTACCCAAACCAGGCAGTTGAGAGATTGTTCCGTTTTCATTTAAACCTGCATACAAGCTAAAGGCCGTCTGAAAACCACGCTTCGTTTTCAGACGGCCTTTTTTTCTCAAAAGTCTTATCATATAAATGATGCAATGTTATATAATAACAGCCTTTCAAAATA
>NZ_JBQCXA010001180.1:0-521 GCF_051956855.1 Neisseria sp. P0021.S007 | reverse complement strand
CGCACAACGACAGCATCGAAGAAGACAACGTCGAAGAAGAACGCCGCCTGATGTACGTCGGTATCACCCGCGCCAAACGCCAGCTTACGCTGACCCACTGCGTCAAACGCAAAAAACAAGGCACATGGCAGTTCCCCGAACCCAGCCGCTTCATAGACGAAATGCCGCAGGAAGACATCAAGATTTTAGGGCGCAAAGGCGGCGAACCGATTGTGAGCAAGGAAGAGGGCAAAAACAATCTGGCAGGCTTGCTGGATATGTTGGGAAACAAAAGAAAAGGATAAAGCAAGGCCGTCTGAAAGTAAGGTTTCAGACGGCCTTATTGTCAGCAAAATGTCAAAGTCAACTATCAAATAATTTTTACTTTAGACCTTTACGCCTGTCTATCCCCATTCCTTCCGATTCTTCAAAAATAAACAAAAATAATCGAATAATCAGGTACAAAAATAAAAAATCAAACGATACGATTGCTCCATTCCCCTTCAATTCACAAGCAAAAATTGTCAACACTTGAAGTATAA
>NZ_JBQCXA010001179.1:0-521 GCF_051956855.1 Neisseria sp. P0021.S007 | reverse complement strand
CCGCTGTTCTCCCGCTTCCAAATCGAACACCAAATCGAAAGCGCGTTCGCCCGCAGCGTCAGCCTGCCTTCAGGCGGGGCGATTGTGATCGACCACACCGAAGCCCTGGTTTCCATCGACGTCAACTCCGCCCGCGCCACCCGCGGCTCGGACATCGAAGACACCGCGTTCAAAACCAATATGGAAGCCGCTGAAGAAGTCGCCCGCCAAATGCGCCTGCGCGACTTGGGCGGTTTGGTCGTCATCGACTTCATCGACATGGAAAACCCCAAGCATCAGCGCGATGTTGAAAACGTCCTGCGCGACGCACTCAAAAAAGACCGCGCCCGCGTCCAAATGGGCAAACTCTCCCGCTTCGGCCTCTTGGAATTGAGCCGCCAACGCCTGAAACCCGCTTTGGGCGAAAGCAGCCACGTTGCTTGTCCGCGCTGCGCCGGTACCGGCGTGATCCGCGGCATCGAATCGACCGCCCTGCACGTTTTGCGCATTATTCAAGAAGAAGCGATGAAAGACAACACCGG
>NZ_JBQCXA010001178.1:0-521 GCF_051956855.1 Neisseria sp. P0021.S007 | reverse complement strand
ATTTAGGGACAAAAAGTTCAAGGGTGGGGCGTAAGCGCGGACGTAATTTGGCAGTTATCACACTGCTTTTTATTTTGATTGCAGTCGGTGTGGCTCTTGCGTATTTCTTATTTTGGCAATACGAGGAAGAGACTGAAGATGCTTATGTTGCGGGCCATCTGGTGCAAATTACCCCTCAAGTCACCGGTACGGTAAGAAAGGTGATGTATGACGATACTGATGTGGTCAAAAAAGGGGATGTCTTAGTTGCGTTAGATGACAGCGATTTTCAGCTGGCTTACGAGCGTGCTCAAAATGAATTGATTCAGGCAATTCGTCAGAATAAACAACAAACTGCGGTTAACTCGAAAGCAAAAGCGCAAGTTCTGTTGCGAAAAGCCGAATTGGCAAAGGCTCAGGCAGATTTGCGTCGACGTGAAGCTTTATCGGGAACAGACGCGATTTCAGGTGAGGAGTTGAGTCATGCCCGCGCTGCTGTGGTTCAAGCTCAAGCGGCTTTGAAGGCAGTGGAAGCGGAAGAG
>NZ_JBQCXA010001177.1:0-521 GCF_051956855.1 Neisseria sp. P0021.S007 | reverse complement strand
GGCTTTTGAAGACCTGAAAAACCCAAATGCACTGTTTGGCATTGTACAAGGCGCGATGTATGAAGATTTGCGCGAAGAATCACTGAAAGGTTTGGAAGAGCTCGACTTCCCCGGATTGGCCATCGGCGGCTTATCCGTTGGCGAACCCAAGCCCGAAATGTACCGTATGTTGCGCGCCGTCGGCCCTATCCTGCCTGAACACAAACCGCATTATTTGATGGGCGTCGGCACGCCTGAAGACTTGGTGTACGGTGTGGCACACGGTGTGGATATGTTCGACTGCGTCATGCCTACCCGCAATGCGCGTAACGGCTGGCTGTTTACCCGTTTTGGCGATTTGAAAATCAAAAACGCAAAACATAAACTCGACAAGCGTCCGATTGATGAAAGCTGCACCTGCTACGCCTGTCAAAATTTCAGCCGCTCCTACCTGCACCATCTGCACCGAGTCGGCGAAATCTTGGGTGCACAGCTCAACACCATCCACAATCTGCACTTCTACCAAGTCATCATGGCAGAAA
>NZ_JBQCXA010001176.1:0-521 GCF_051956855.1 Neisseria sp. P0021.S007 | reverse complement strand
AGCCTCCCTTCCGCTATAATCATTTTATTTTGCAAACGGACTTCATCATGCCGAAAATCACCCTTATCGCCGCCTACGCCGCCCGCCGCTGTATCGGCATCAACAACACTATGCCTTGGCATTTGCCCGAGGATTTTGCCTTTTTCAAATCCTACACCACCGGCAAACCCGTCATTATGGGCCGCAAAACATGGGAATCTCTGCCGCGCAAACCGCTGCCCGGCCGTCAAAATATCGTCATCACCCGCCAAGATTATCAGGCCGAAGGTGCGCAAACGGCGGCTTCTTTGGAAGATGCGCTGGCTTTGTGTCAGGGGGCTGAAGAAGTCATCATCATGGGCGGCGCTCAAATTTATGCACAAGCCCTGCCGATTGCCACGGATTTGCGTTTGACCGAAGTCGGTTTGGATGTGGACGGCGATGCGTTTTTTCCTGAGTTTTCCACAGAAACATGGCAAGAAGCCTCTCGGGAAAACCATGTTTCCGCCAAAGGCATCGAATACGCGTTTGTGCATTATGTG
>NZ_JBQCXA010001175.1:0-521 GCF_051956855.1 Neisseria sp. P0021.S007 | reverse complement strand
GGCTCAAAAAAGGCAGCGGTTTTTTGGTTTGGGATAAAAATGGAGACGGCATGGTAAACGACGGAACGGAGATGTTTGGTGAGGCAACAGTTATGTCTGACGGCAAGCGCGCAGAAAACGGCGTAGAAGCTTTGAAAGATTTGGACAGCGACAATAATAATATCATTAATCAATATGATGAATTGTGGGGCGAGCTAAGAATCTGGCATGACGAAAACAGTAACGGGAAAACGGAGGAAGGAGAGCTTTCTCTATTGTCCGACTGGGATATCCAGTCGATCTCTTTGGATTTTGCAAAAATCAATCTGAAAGATGAAGCCGATAATAAAATATTATTTGAATCAGAAGTGGTTTTGGAAAACGGGGAAAGGCGTAAGGTTGCCGATATTGATTTCCAAAACGACAAAGGAATTTACAATGAGTTGGCAGGTGAAATTTCAGCAGAGACAGCCGCTGATGTCGTGTATCCGACGGAAATTTCAACATCGGTTATACTGCCCGGAGACAATACTGCATATATC
>NZ_JBQCXA010001174.1:0-522 GCF_051956855.1 Neisseria sp. P0021.S007 | reverse complement strand
ACCCCAAACCCACCACCCACAACCCCAACAACCACACCAAACCAAACCACCCACCCAACACCACCCCACCAACACAAAACACCCCACACCCCAACCCCACAACACCACCACCACCCCAAACCCAACCAAAAACCAAAAAAACCCAACCAACCCCAACACAAAAAAACCACCCAAAACCCCAAACAACCCCCCACCCCCCAAACCACCCACCCCAAACCCAACACAACAAAACCACAAACACCCCCCCCCCCCCCCCCCCCCCCACCCCCCCAACCACACACCAGAAACCCCCACCTCAGACAACGACGTCGGTAACATAGATACAAACGGAGACGTTGGTCACTGGCTTGCAGGCGGTATCCAATCCGTCGCTGGTCAGTTAAACAGCACCTATCTTAACGACGTCTGGGGGCAGTGAAACATTGTTGCCTATTTTCACACAGTCGTTGTTCACGGGGGTGGCGCCGGCTTTGACGATGTCTACCACCAGGTCTTTGGGCAGCTTGACGGTCACTTTATCGT
>NZ_JBQCXA010001173.1:0-522 GCF_051956855.1 Neisseria sp. P0021.S007 | reverse complement strand
CACTTGGCTTGCCTGCGGACTCGATCCCGAGCGCACCACCTTCTACCGCCAAAGCGACATTCCCGAAGTGATGGAATTAAACTGGATTCTGACCTGCATCACCGCCAAAGGCCTGATGAACCGCGCCCACGCTTACAAAGCCGCCGTGCAGGCAAACGCTGAAAACAATCAGGAAGACCCCGACCACGGCGTAGAAATGGGTCTGTACAGCTACCCCATCCTGATGACCGCCGACATTCTCATGTTCAACGCCAACGAAGTGCCCGTCGGCCGCGACCAAATCCAACACGTCGAAATGGCGCGCGACATCGCCGGCCGCTTCAACCACCGCTTCAAAGAAGTTTTCACCCTGCCCGAAGTGAAAATCGACGAAAACGTCGAACTCTTGGTCGGCTTGGACGGACGAAAAATGTCCAAATCCTACGGCAACACCATTCCGCTTTGGGAAAACGACAAGAAAACCCAAAAATCGGTCAACAAAATCATCACCAACATGAAAGAGCCGGGCGAGCCGAAACAGCC
>NZ_JBQCXA010001172.1:0-522 GCF_051956855.1 Neisseria sp. P0021.S007 | reverse complement strand
AAATAATCCATGCCCAAATGCGGATGGTGCGGATTTTTGCCTTGGCTTTTTTTCTGGCTGCCAGTTGCTCTTCAGACGGCCTTTCCGTTTGTTGCTCAGTCATGCAGGCTTTCCATGCGGATCATGGTGATCGGAGCATCCACGCAACTCAGTGCTTCAATCGCTGCGATAGCACGTTTGACGTTGTGTTCCACTGTGGTATGGGTCAGAATCACAATTTCGGCAGTACTTTGATTAATCACACCTTTTTGAATCAGAGCCTCGATAGAAACATTTTCTTTGGCCAAGAGTGCGGCAATTTGACCCAAAGTGCCCGGTTCGTCAGTTGCTTGAACGCGCAAATAGTAGCTGCTGGTGATTTCATCCATAGGCAGAATATTTTGCGCTTGAACTTGCGAAGGTTGGAATGCCAAGTGAGGGACACGATGGTCAGTCTCAGCTTCAATCAGGCGGGCAATATCAATGATATCGGCAACCACGGCAGAAGCCGTTGGCAATGCACCGGCGCCTGCACCATAATAC
>NZ_JBQCXA010001171.1:0-522 GCF_051956855.1 Neisseria sp. P0021.S007 | reverse complement strand
AATATACATTACACTTCAAATACCAAGCCGTACTCCACTACCTGCACATACGCAGCCAACAGCGTACCGCAGACCACTACGGCATCTCCCGAACCCACCTGCGACGATGGATAACCGCCTATCAAGAAGGCGGCATCGGCGCACTCAAACATCCCCAATCCAAAACCATGACCGACCACCGCAAAAACCCCTTCATCGCCGACAAACCCGACCACGAAAAAACACAGGCAGAGCTTATCGAAGAGTTGTGCT
Source organism: Neisseria sp. P0021.S007 (assembly GCF_051956855.1). Lineage (NCBI taxonomy): Bacteria > Pseudomonadati > Pseudomonadota > Betaproteobacteria > Neisseriales > Neisseriaceae > Neisseria > Neisseria sp. P0021.S007. Next base: position 270 of record NZ_JBQCXA010001171.1, on the reverse strand, counting down.
ATATGCGCGCAGAGGTCGCCTACCTAAAGGAGTTAAAAGCCCTCAGCCAAAAGCAGACCGCAAAGGACAACGCCAAACCGTCCAAACACTGAGGGCGCAACACCCGCTCAAATACCTGCTGCACATCGCAAACCTGCCCAAAAGCAGCTTTTACTACCATCACCAAGACCGGCCCGACCCCGATGAAGCCGACAAAGACCTTATCGCCGAAATCTACGAACGGCACAAAGGACGCTACGGGCAAAGGCGCATTGCCGCAGCATTGTGTTG
>NZ_JBQCXA010001170.1:0-522 GCF_051956855.1 Neisseria sp. P0021.S007 | reverse complement strand
GAGCTGACCAGTATCAAACATGTCTGCATCATTCAAAATGCAAAAGTAAGACCGCATGATTTGGATCGTGCTTTGTCTAAAGCTTTGGCAAAACGCGGCATTGGTAGCACTATTGTGACAGCGGACAACCGCAGCAAACTGTATGATTCTTCTTGCCCGTATAACCTGCGTTACAAAACCAAAGGCAATGACGAAATCTTGCGTAAAGGCGTATTTGTGTTGCGAAGCACGAAGTATGCGGTTTCTACTGTCAGCTACTCTTTAAATGATGAAAACCACTTCCGAACCAATCCTGATTTGGTGAAACAGGCTGAAGGTGTTGTGGCCAAATTGTTGGAAAAAAACAGCAAATAAAAGCCAGAATAAAAAACCGGCTTGCCGCGATATGGAGCATATCGGGCAAGCCGGTTTTGTTTTCAGACGGCCTTAAATGGATTTGATTTTTTCCCAAAGGGTTTTGACCGTACCTTGATAGTAGGTTTCGGAAGTGCAATAGACTGTTTCTAAAGCGCATTGTCCTTG
>NZ_JBQCXA010001169.1:0-522 GCF_051956855.1 Neisseria sp. P0021.S007 | reverse complement strand
TGAAAAGTTTCAGACGGCCTTTGTTTATGAATCGATGATTAAATATCCATCGGTTTCCATTCTGCGCCTTTTACCGGCGGCAGCCATGATTGCGTACCACTGGAGGCAAATCCCCACAAGGTGTCGGGAAGGCCGTAATGGTCGGCGCGCGTCGGATCGAGTTGCGTTTCGATTTCATCTTCGCGGCCTTCACGGATTTGCGTGGCGATGTGCGGATTAATCATCACGGTTTTGCCCAAGGCGATAAATTCTGCCCAGCCGGTTTCATAGGCGGCCAAAATTTGGTCGGCGGTAAACAGGTTGCCTACGCCGATAAGCGGCAGTTTGCCGTTGATGCGTTCGTGGATAAACTGCATACGGGTTTGGGCTGTATCGCCGCCGCGACGGATTTTTTTATCAAATTCCCACAGGGAAACGTGCAAATATTGCAGCGGTTTTTGTACCAATGCGTCAATCAGTGCGCCGGTTTCGGTCATGGTTAAGCCGTTGTCACCCGGCTCTTCAGGGGAGAAGCGGTAGCCG
>NZ_JBQCXA010001168.1:0-523 GCF_051956855.1 Neisseria sp. P0021.S007 | reverse complement strand
CAATGGCTTCGTGATAACCCTGACCGACCACATATTGAAAAGTCCTCAATAAATCTTCAGACGACGGCGGTGTTGTAGAAACATCGCTGTCCAAATGCTCGCGGCGCCAATTGCAATATTCTTCATTGCTGATTTCCAGTCCGTCAGCGAACTCTTGTTGTTCCATAAATACATTCAGATGCAGAATCTGAATCGGGCTGTCCCGATCGAGTATGCCCGACAAAGAGCCACTCGACGTGGACAATACCGCGCAACGATATAAGGCATAAGAGCCTGCCATAAACTGCTCCCTTGTGCAGCAAACAATGCAAAATCTCAAATAAATAAAGGACCATCTAAGCGGTCTATTTTAATGATAAACGGTATGTAAATTTTTGTCTACATATTAATAGTTTTGGGCATTATTTTGAAACTAAACACTATATTCTAAAATAATAGTTATCATTCATTGCCATATGGTTTTTATGCCTCCTTTTGAACACCTGCGTTTACATATCGTTTACAATACAGCTACTTCTCAACC
>NZ_JBQCXA010001167.1:0-523 GCF_051956855.1 Neisseria sp. P0021.S007 | reverse complement strand
AGGTATTGAAGGTCTGGATTCGCTTGTTTTACGTGCAAAACAAAACGCTCTTCGAAACAGTTGTGTAAAATATGTGTCGTTTAAGACGGCAGACTTGTTCGATACAGATGAAAAAACAGTAGCCTCATGGGGTGTGTTCGACAAAATATTACTCGATCCGCCAAGGAGTGGGGCTTATGCTGTTGTCAAATTGCTACACGCTCCATATCTGCCGAAAAGAATCGTATATGTTTCATGTAACCCTTCAACTTTTGCGCGCGACGCGGAAGTCTTGGTAAATAAGGGATACAACTTCAAATCCGCAGGCGTAATGAATATGTTTGCACAGACTTCACACGTCGAATCCATCGGCGTGTTTGAGTTGTAAATCCGATAGTGGGAGTGTCTGACAAATGGTTTTTAATGTAATTATTGGTTGAATCATGTTATCATAATTCAATTGGGGAATAGATGATTCGGCTGTTTCCATAAATGCCGAACATCGAATATATGTAGTTTTATTTGCTGCACCACAGTATCGGGA
>NZ_JBQCXA010001166.1:0-523 GCF_051956855.1 Neisseria sp. P0021.S007 | reverse complement strand
AGTTTGGACAGCCGAAGGTATGGCCGCAGTCGCCGCAAAACAGCGCGGGCGCGAAACCGCGCCGGTTGAGGTACACCAGCGACATGCCACCTGCTTCAAAATTCTGTTTTAAAAGCTGCAAGGCTTGCGGCGAGAAGCCGTTGTCAAGTTTCAGACGGCCTACGTTGAGAATTTCTACTTGCGGCAGTTGCGCGGCGGCATGGGCGCGCTCGGTCAGTTGCAGCAGGCGGTACGCGCCGCTTTGCGCCTTGTGCCAGCTCTCCAAGCTGGGCGTGGCACTGCCCAACACGACGGGACAGCCGCTCTGCTTCGCCCGCCACACCGCCAAATCGCGGGCGTGGTAGCGCAATTCGTTGTCCTGTTTGAACGAGCCGTCGTGTTCTTCATCGACCACAATCAGCCCGACATTATCCATCGGCGTGAACACCGCCAGCCGCGTGCCGATGACCAACTTCGCCTGCCCCAACATTGCGCGCAGATAATCCTGCGTGCGCCTGCCTGCCGCCATCTGGCTGTGCAACAC
>NZ_JBQCXA010001165.1:0-524 GCF_051956855.1 Neisseria sp. P0021.S007 | reverse complement strand
CATAAAGATAATGCGCCCTACTTTCAAGGCGGCGGAATGTGAAAAACCGTAAGGTTTCGACACATTTTTTCAGACGAGGTCGTCTGAAACGGCTCGCGCCTTTATAGCAACTTCTTGATATCGTTTTCGATTTCTTTCGGCGCTACGCTGGGTGCAAAACGCGCTGTCACTTCGCCTTCACGATTAATCAGGAATTTGGTGAAGTTCCAGCGGATATCGCCCGCCTGATGCTTACAGCCCCATGCCGCCAGCCGCAACACCGCTTCTTTCAACATATGCCCGCCCCTATCCTGCGGCTGTTGCGCCTTCAAATAAGCATAAAGCGGCAATGCAGATGCGCCGTTGACATCGATTTTGTCAAAAATTTTGAATGCAGTACCAAACTTCGTCTGACAGACGGAAGCAATTTCCCGACTGCTCTCCGGCGCCTGTCCGCGAAATTGGTTGCACGGAAAATCCAATATCTCCAAACCTTGCCCGCTGTAATGTTCATAAAGTTGCTGCAATGCCGTATATTGCGGCGT
>NZ_JBQCXA010001164.1:0-524 GCF_051956855.1 Neisseria sp. P0021.S007 | reverse complement strand
CTATTACGCTGCCAATAAAGGCGGTTTGGGCATAGAAGAGTCGCTCGCCGGAGGCATCGTCGGCGCATACGGCGGCAGCGTTTATTTGTCTACCATCCTCGGCGCATGGCTTGCCGACCGGATTTGGGGCGCGGAGAGAACGCTGTTTATTTCCGGCATCGTGGTCATGCTCGGACACATCGTTTTGGCAATCGCACCGGGTCTGTACGGACTGCTATGCGGCTTGGTACTCATCGCACTGGGCAGCGGCGGCGTGAAATCGTCGGCAAGCTCGATGGTCGGCTCGCTTTATGAGGCGGATCACATGAAGCCGCTGCGCGATGCCGGTTTTTCCATTTTCTATATATCCATCAACATCGGCGGCTTTTTAGGCCCGCTCCTGACCGGCTTACTGCAAACGAAGATGGGTTTCCACTACGGCTTCGGCGCGGCGGCAGTCGGTATGGCTTTCGGGCTGTGGCGCTACTCTGCGGGACGCAAACTGCTGCCGCACACGCCTGCGCCCAATCCGCTGCGTCCTGAAA
>NZ_JBQCXA010001163.1:0-524 GCF_051956855.1 Neisseria sp. P0021.S007 | reverse complement strand
GACGGCCTTTTGACTTATTCCCATTCCGAGCCGCTCCCTCCGGGAACGCGGGTGCTTGTGCCTTTCCGCAATAAAACCGTGGTCGGGATTGTGTGGGAAACGGATATTGCGCCCGATATGGATGCGGCGCGGATTTTGAGTGTTCAGACGGCCTTTGTGGAAGAAAAACCATTACCACAAAGCTGGCGTGATTTGCTCTCGTTTACGTCGCGTTATTACCACTATCCGACGGGGCAGGCGGTGTTTGCTGCGCTGCCGCAGGGTTTGAAGGAAACGCGCGCGGTGGAAATGCCGCAGCCGCCGTTGTTTTACGCGCTGAACGAAGCGGGCAGGGCGCAAACGCCGCCGCCGGCGCGGTTCAACAAAAAAGCGGCTTTGTGGGACGCGCTATTGTCGGGCGGGATGACGATGGCGGCGTTGAAACAGGTAAACGCGCAGGCGGCGAAATTGATTGAGGATTGGGCGGAGCAGGGTTGGATTGAAACTGCGGAAGCGGCGAAACCCGTTTTAAGGTCGTCTGAATT
>NZ_JBQCXA010001162.1:0-524 GCF_051956855.1 Neisseria sp. P0021.S007 | reverse complement strand
CGTTTTCATAGTGTAACGTCTCCATTTTGTTGGATAGGGTCGTCTGATTGGGCTTCAGACGACCTTTTTTCTTTCAGTTCGTCCAATGCGTCATAGCCTGGTGTGTCGCTCTGCCATATGCGCGCCTTGATGCCCTGCTTGATGGCTCGGACTGCCAAATCATGCGCGGCTTTGAAACCTACGGGGCGCGGCGTGTCGTTATCGGCAATAATCACGATTTCCTTTAGGTCGTCTGAAAGCCGGTATTTCGCCATGCTGTTTGCGCTCAAGGCGGCGGATAAGCCCCAGTCATGGGCTTGGAACAGTTTACGGGCGGCAAGGGCGGTTTCTATACCCTCTGCGATGACAAGCCGTCCGTTTTCAGGAATGGGAAACAAGTGAACCGCCATGCCTGAAATGCTGCCCTGTTTGCGGCTCTGCATTTTCTTGGCGGGCAAATCTTCGCCCGTTTCGGGGTGTTTGATTGCCAGCTTTCGATAATGCGGGGCGTGTAGTCCGTCCTCTCCACATGGCTTGTCATAGGT
>NZ_JBQCXA010001161.1:0-524 GCF_051956855.1 Neisseria sp. P0021.S007 | reverse complement strand
AGCCATCCGTTGGCTGGAAACCGCCGCCAGACAAAACAGCAGCGATGCTTACGCCAAGCTCGCAGAAATTCATCTGTTGGGCAAAGATGTTCCGAAAGACACGGATAAAGCACGCCGCTACGCCAAAGCAGCCGCCCGCCGCAATCATCCCGAAGCGCTGCGTTTACTCGGCGATATCTACCGCTACGGACTGGGTATCCTTCCCGAGCCCTCCAAAGCGCGCCATTACTATCAGCTTGCTGCTGATTTGGGCAATCTTGCTGCACACCAAAAACTACTCGCCGACATTGCCCTGAACAATAAGCAAAACTACCCCCAAGCCAAAGAACACGCGTTGCAACGCCAACAGGCAGAGCAATTCTATCAGCTGGCTTTTGCCGCCCATTACGGTCTGAACCGCTCGCCCGACCATACTGAAGCGTTAACGCTCTATCAACAGGCCGCAGATTTTGGACACAGCAAAGCGCAAACCAATCTCGGCATGATGTACTACAACGGTCATGGAACAGAGACCGACTATACCG
>NZ_JBQCXA010001160.1:0-524 GCF_051956855.1 Neisseria sp. P0021.S007 | reverse complement strand
GTCCAGACCACCTCCCAAAGAGGCAGCGGCAGGTTTGCCTGCACCACTTTGCATAACGGATTTAACGAAGGCTTTAACGTCTTCGCCCATGATACGGCCTTTCAGACCGGTACCTTTGACTTGACCCAAATCTACGCCCAATTCACGCGCCAGTTTACGTGCGGAAGGACCTGCATGGGCTTTGGCAAAAGCAGCTTCGTCAATTTTGGCAGCTGCAGGTGCAGCCGGAGCAGGCGCAGCGGCTGGTGCTGGAGCAGCAGGAGCCGGAGCAGCGGCTGGTGCAGGTGCGGCAGCTTGAGCGGCAGGAGCAGGAGCAGCTGCGGCGGAACCGGCAGTTTCTACTTCGATAATGGCAGAGCCTTCGGATACTTTGTCGCCAACTTTCAGGAATACGGCTTTAACCACACCGGCTTCGGTACATGGTACGTCCATAGTAGCTTTGTCGGTTTCCAACGTAATCAGGGTGTCGTCAACGGCAACAGTGTCGCCCACTTTAATTTCAACGGCAATAACGTCTACGTCAG
>NZ_JBQCXA010001159.1:0-524 GCF_051956855.1 Neisseria sp. P0021.S007 | reverse complement strand
ACCAAAATGCCGCCGCCGACTTGGAAAGAGCCTACGCTGATGCCGAGTACTTTCAATAAGATACCGCCGCTCAGTGCAAAGACGACAATCACGATGAAAACGGCCAGTGCGGCAGTACGCGCAATTCTGCGTTTTTCTTTGGTGCTGTGGTCTTGCGTCAGGTCAAGATAAATCGAGAGTGCGCTGAAGGGGTTGATCAGTACAAGAAGTGCAACGAGAAGTTTGCCGATTTCTACACCTAATTCCATATTATTCCTTGCTTTCAGTCAGATCGTCGTTGTCCATATTGCGATGGCGGAGGTTTTTATGTTCGTTGGCGATACCCATCAACAGGGCCAGCACCACCATGATGGAAAGCGTAGCCGTACCGCCGTAGCTGACCAGGGGAAGGGGGACGCCGACAACGGGCAAAATACCGCTGACCATGCCCATGTTTACAAAGGCGTAGCAGAAGAAGGTCATGGTCAATGCGCCTGCCAAAGTACGGCTGTAAAGGGATTGCGCTTGTGCGGCAATCCATAATC
>NZ_JBQCXA010001158.1:0-524 GCF_051956855.1 Neisseria sp. P0021.S007 | reverse complement strand
ACCGTAGTGAACGCGGATGCTAGGATCCAAAGCGGATTTGGCTTAGGTAGAGTTTAAAGCTACATCGACTTTACACATATAAATATCGTTTTGACCTTTGCCATGGACTTTATGGCCCTCACCCATGCTACGGCAGGCAGAACCGGCGGCAGTTGTTTTTGGAGTAGAAGTTTGAGAGGAGGAAGTGGATGGTTGGGAATTGCCGGATTGTGAGCAAGCGGCAAGCATCAGGGAGGATACGGCAACCAAAGCAGAAAAACGTAACATGCGAACTCCTTTGTAATAATGGGCGTAGAAAAAGTTTACAGAAAGCAGAATCATTTTAACATATATGAAAGAAGTATAAAAACAGAATGGTGCAAAAAATATTATATTTTTATTTAAATGATTTCATGGCGTTAAGAAAGTTTGAGGCGGTAATGCTTGACGAAGGAGGGCAGAAAGCGTATATTGCGGACTTCCTTAGGAGTAATGGCTGAGAGGCTGAAGGCACTTCCCTGCTAAGGAAGCATGTGGGGTCAACC
>NZ_JBQCXA010001157.1:0-524 GCF_051956855.1 Neisseria sp. P0021.S007 | reverse complement strand
ACAACGTACCGTTCGTGATTTACACCGACCCTGAAATCGCTTGGGTGGGTAAAACCGAAGAGCAGCTCAAAGCCGAAGGTGTGGAGTACAAAAAAGGTACTTCAGGTTTCGGTGCAAACGGTCGCGCATTGGCAATGGGCAAAGCCAAAGGTACGGTTAAAGTATTGGCAGATGCCAAAACCGACCGCATCTTGGGCGTACACATGATCGGCCCGGTTGTCAGCGAATTGGTTACCGAAGGCGTGACTGCGCTCGAATTCTTCGCCAGCAGCGAAGACATCGCCCGCATTATCCATGCCCACCCAACCTTGTCCGAAGTGGTTCACGAAGCTGCATTGGCGGCTGACAAACGCGCTTTGCACGGTTGATAGACATTAAGGCCGTCTGAAACTTTTCAGACGGCCTTAAGGCCTCCGACAAATTGAATGTTTCGAGAGCTCCGTTTTCTGATTTATAATTCCGTCAGACAAACACACAGCATTTACATTCATTATGAACAAAGAAATAGTCGGTATTTTCTTTAT
>NZ_JBQCXA010001156.1:0-524 GCF_051956855.1 Neisseria sp. P0021.S007 | reverse complement strand
AACAAGATCCGTTTGACAGCGAGTTGCTCAAACATTACGGCATCCGTACCGGTACCGGCGCAACCGCAGGCGCACTCATCGGCCTAGGTTTGGATATTGCCACGCTTGGCGGCTCGCTTGGTTTGGGTACCGCTATCGGCGGACTATTGGGCGGTATTTTGCCCAATGCCCAAGACATCACCGACAAAATCAACGGCCGACAAACCCTGCATATCGATCCGGAAACCCTTACCCTACTCGCCGCACGCGCACTGGATTTGTTGCACGTTTTGCAAACGCGCGGCCATGCGGCTCAATCGCATATTGAACTAAAAGAACGCAAAGCGCCATGGAATGCGGCCAAATTGCCAAGCGAACTCAACAAAGCGCGCAGCAACCGTAAATGGTCTTCGCTCAACACACACCAGCCCGAAGCCAGCCGTAACGAACGCGCGGCCTATGTCGCCACTTTAAGCGAAAAATTAAAAGCTTAGCATTGCCATATAACAAAAAGGCCGTCTGAAACCCAAATGTTTCAGACGGCC
>NZ_JBQCXA010001155.1:0-524 GCF_051956855.1 Neisseria sp. P0021.S007 | reverse complement strand
ATATAAAAACGATATAATTCAATAAGAAAAGTCCCCAGCCGCAACCTGTCCGACGAAAACCACACCCTCCCGTTACCACCTGTAATCAGGTTCATTTTCACTCCTACCCATAGCGAGGAAATGCCATGAAACACTCAATCCCCCTCATTCTTCTCTCTTCCACACTCTGCGCCTGCACCGCCGGCACACCCGGCATGTCCATCGGTTTAGGCATAGGAACAGGCATCGGGCGCCATGTCGGACTAGGTACTTCCGTCAACATACCGATTGCCTTAGACAAAAATAAAACCGCCCCAAACAACACAGGCGGCATCAATATTATTGACGAACAAATCGTGACTTATTTCGATACACACGGCAATCCCAGCAATAGCGCCGTCAAGGGCGGTTACTACCGTCAACTGAAAAATAAACGCGGCAATCAATATACCGTACAAGATTTTTACAGCGACAACAGCCGGAAGCGGACAGACCCCTTTATTTTAGGCCGCAACCAACTGATGCAATTCCACGCCACACCAAGC
>NZ_JBQCXA010001154.1:0-524 GCF_051956855.1 Neisseria sp. P0021.S007 | reverse complement strand
TACCTACACGACGACATCAACAACGACCGCCAGCCGCAGTTCGTCAACGATGCATTGGACACCGAACGCCATATCGCCAAACTCAACGCACGTTGGGGCAATGCCGATTTGAGCAATACGGTCAGCGCAGAAGCAGGCGTCATCAAACTCAAACGCCGTGCCGACAATTACTCCCTGCGCCCAAATAACACGCCGCAGCAAGTGTTCGTAGAACTTGACCGCAAAGTATATGATTTCTCGCTCAAACACGACGCGGATTTCGGCAAATTCCACAACACCGCCGCCGTCAGCTACCGCAACGACAGCCAAAACGGCGAACGCAACACCCACACCGCCATGCGCGATTTCCTCAACGGCTACCGTTTCGCCGATGTGCATATCGACCGCTGGCGCATCGCCGATACCCTGTCCTACAAATTTGACGACCGACACAAATTAGGCTTGGGCTTAAGCTACGAAATCAACGAAGCGGACGTACGCAAAAATACGGCGCAGCCCGCCCATCCGATGAACCGCAACCTCTT
>NZ_JBQCXA010001153.1:0-524 GCF_051956855.1 Neisseria sp. P0021.S007 | reverse complement strand
GCTTCACGTCTAATCGGCTATTCACTGTCGGAAGGGTTTTCAGACGGCCGGTAACGGACTGAAAAACCATCCTTATAACGCATATCGACATACTCGATACTACTTTGTTTTTTACGCAGCAGCGATGGCCAAATCTGGGCAAATTGCTGCAAACGTTTGATTTCGTTTTCACGCCCCAAGCGCACGGTAATGCCGTTGTTCAATACAAGCAGCCATGCCGACCGCGGCGTGTAGATCAATTCTTTGATGGTCAGTTTCAACGGACTCAAAATACCGGAAAAGTCCGCATAATGTTTGACCATATCTTTGCCTGTCCCCTGCTGCCCTTCAAATATAGGCAGGTCCTGTTTCAGGCTTGCGGCAAACACATTGCCCTTACTGTCCACCAAGCCGCCAGCGCGCCAGTGTGCAACCGGCACACGCTCTGTCAGGATAATCTCCACTGTTTCCGGAAAACGGCGGCGTACCATTGCCGAGTCAATCCAAGGCAATTCCTGAAAAGCGGCCTGCGCCGAATCAATATC
>NZ_JBQCXA010001152.1:0-524 GCF_051956855.1 Neisseria sp. P0021.S007 | reverse complement strand
TGGCGGATGATTTCGTCGATATGGCGGACAATCACGGCGATGCGTTCGGAAAGCGACGGCGCCGGTCGGCGTTTTGATACAGCCGGAAGCAACATAATGATGCTCGCGGCCGTGGACATCGATCACGCCGAAGCCGGTCACGCGGCTGCCGGGGTCGATGCCGAGAATGCGTGTGGGTTGGAACTGGGACATAGTGCGTGTTTAAAGTAATCGGTGTTTCAGGGCAGGCAGGCGCGTGCGCACGCTTTGCAGGCGCGCAGTATCCAAATCGGCACAAATCACGCCTTCGCCTTCCAGCAACGTCGCCAACACATCGCCCCAAGGGTCGATAATCATACTGTGGCCGAATGTGCGGCGGCCGCTTTCATGCAGTCCGCCTTGTGCCGACGCAATGACGTAGCATTGGTTTTCCACCGCACGGGCGCGCAGCAGCAATTCCCAATGCGCCTTGCCGGTCGTGTAAGTAAACGCGGCCGGCAACAGCAAAACATCAAACGGCTGCTGGGCGCGGAAAAACTCAGGAA
>NZ_JBQCXA010001151.1:0-524 GCF_051956855.1 Neisseria sp. P0021.S007 | reverse complement strand
GGCGCATGGGGCGTTTTGTACACCTACACCCCTGAGCTCTACCCCTTGCGCTTCCGTGCTTTCGCATCCGGCTGGGCAGGCGCCATCGGCCGCATCGGCGGCATACTCGCGCCCATAGTGGTGGCGGCGATGGTGGGCAACAGCGGCGGCTTCGGCAATATCTTTATGATGTTCGCGCTGGTTATGCTGCTGATTGTGGCGGTAATCTTGGTATTGGGTGAAGAAACCAAAGGCCGTACGCTGGAAGACATCAGCCAATAAAAGATAGACATGAAAAAGGCCGTCTGAAAAATATTTTCAGACGGCCTTTTTCATTTACGTTTGTAATTTTAATACATCGATTTTCTGTTTTTATCTTAATTATCGAGGAAAGCGACGAAGAATAACCGTCTTTGTTTTTGCGTAGATAAAAATATTATACTTCAAAGAATTAAAATGAATAAACGATAAAATGGCCGTCTGAAAAGTTCAATCATGGTTTGTGATGTAGGTCAAAGCAAAATGTAACTAAATTACTTATAGTT
>NZ_JBQCXA010001150.1:0-525 GCF_051956855.1 Neisseria sp. P0021.S007 | reverse complement strand
TTGTTGTAGTAGTCATCTTCAGTCAGCAATTGACGGCGTTGCAGCGGAGTCATGCCGGGGTCGGTCACAACAAATGCTTCAAAGTACAATACGCGCTCGATGTCGCGCAAAGTCATGTCCAACACCATACCCAAACGAGAAGGCAGGGATTTCAAGAACCAAATGTGTGCCACAGGTGCGGCCAATTCGATATGACCCATGCGTTCGCGGCGTACTTTGGACAAAGTCACTTCAACGCCACATTTTTCACAGGTTACGCCTTTAAATTTCAAGCGTTTATATTTTCCGCACAAGCATTCGTAGTCTTTGACCGGACCAAAGATTTTGGCGCAGAACAGACCGTCACGCTCAGGTTTGAACGTACGATAGTTGATGGTTTCGGGCTTTTTAACTTCGCCGTAAGACCATGAGCGGATGGTTTCGGGAGAAGCAATGCCGATTTTGATGGCATCAAACTCTTCTTCCATGCCGGCAGTTTGCAACGGATTAAATAAGTTCAACAAATTCATTTTTGCTCCTTGAAGG
>NZ_JBQCXA010001149.1:0-525 GCF_051956855.1 Neisseria sp. P0021.S007 | reverse complement strand
ATTTATTGATGGCACGAATTGTCTGAATCGACGGCAAAAACGTTTTCAGACGGCCTTATGCTAGAATAGGCCGTCTGAAATAAGGAAATCTTATGCAAAACCTCTCTTCCGACCTGCAACAACGCGCTTTAGGCATCAAACTGCTGATACTGGATGTGGACGGCGTTTTGACCGACGGCCGCATTTTTATCCGCGACAACGGCGAAGAAATCAAATCGTTCCACACTTTGGACGGACACGGTTTGAAAATGCTTCAGGCTAGCGGCGTGCAAACTGCGATTATTACCGGCCGCGATGCGCCTTCCGTCGGTATCCGCGTGAAGCAGCTCGGTATCAACTATTACTTCAAAGGCATTCACGACAAACGTGTCGCCTACGCCCAATTACGCGAACAGGCCGGTGTAGAGGAGCATGAGTGCGCCTTTGTCGGCGACGATGTTGTCGATTTGCCCGTGATGGTGCGTTGCGGATTGGCGGTTGCCGTCCCTGAAGCGCATTGGTTTACTTTGCAATACGCCCATTATG
>NZ_JBQCXA010001148.1:0-525 GCF_051956855.1 Neisseria sp. P0021.S007 | reverse complement strand
GGGTGTCGATGAGCGTGTCGGCAGTGTCAAACAGTGGCTCTTTGTCTTCCTGATTGTCTTTGTTGTATGCCAAAGGTTGCGATTTCATCAGGGTAACCAGGCCGATCAGGTGGCCAATCACGCGACCGGATTTACCGCGCACCAGTTCGGGTACGTCAGGGTTTTTCTTTTGCGGCATGATGGAAGAGCCGGTGCAGAAACGGTCGGCAATATCGATAAAGCCGAAACGCGGACTCATCCACAAAATCAATTCTTCGGAAAGACGGCTCAGATGAACCATAATCAGGGAAGCGGCGGCGGTGAACTCAATGGCAAAATCGCGGTCAGATACGGCATCGAGCGAGTTTTGGCAGATTTGCTCAAAGCCCAACAGCTCGGCGGTAATTTCGCGTTGAATCGGGTAGGTGGTGCCGGCCAGTGCGGCGGCGCCGAGCGGCATACGGTTGACGCGTTTGCGGCAGTCGGCCATGCGCTCGAAATCGCGGCCGAGCATTTCGACGTAGGCGAGCATGTGGTGTCCGAAGC
>NZ_JBQCXA010001147.1:0-525 GCF_051956855.1 Neisseria sp. P0021.S007 | reverse complement strand
TGATTGCCTCAAGTCGCCGGAAAGATACTTTACAGCAAGTTCAGACGGCCTTGAATCATCCTAAGTTCAGTATTGAAAACCCAAATAAAGCCCGTTCTTTATTGATGAGCTTCAGTCGTAATATTCCGCACTTCCATGCAGAAGACGGCAGCGGCTACCGCTTTGTAGCAGATAAAGTGATGGAAATTGACCGCTTTAATCCGCAAGTTGCCGCTCGACTGGTGCAGGCTTTCAACATCTGCAACAAATTGGAAGCCAACCGCAAAGCCGTTATGACTAAAGAGTTGCAACGCATCCATGCACAAGAAGGTTTGTCCAAAGATGTGGGCGAGATTGTTGGTAAGATTTTAAATGAGAAATAAAGCTTGTCTGTTGAACTTATTGTTATTTGGCAATAAGGATAGATAGACTAAAGGCCGTCTGAAACTGATTGGTTTCAGACGGCCTTTTTATATACAACGCTTAAATTAATTTTCGTTGAGGGTAGGGCATAAGAATAAAAAAGAGCCTGCATAAAACAGGCTC
>NZ_JBQCXA010001146.1:0-525 GCF_051956855.1 Neisseria sp. P0021.S007 | reverse complement strand
GCTCGGTATCGCGGGCAAGGAAGCGGCCGGGCAACACTTGGATGGCGGCTTTCTGCCACAGGTTGCGCGTGAATGCCAAGTCGTCGCCGTCGGGAACTTTCAGCCAAATGTAGAACGATGCGTCAGGCAGTTTGACATCGAATACCTGTTGCAAAATCGGAATGACGCGGTCGAATTTTTCTTGGTAGAGGCGGCGGTTGGCAATGACGTGTTCTTCGTCGTTCCAAGCGGCAATGCTGGCACGTTGGACAGGAATGCTCATCGCGCTGCCGTGGTAGGTGCGGTAGAGCAGGAAGTTTTTGAGCAACTCGGCATCGCCTGCGACAAAGCCGGAACGCAAACCGGGGACATTGGAGCGTTTGGACAGGCTGGTAAACATCACGATGTTGTGCGTTCCGCGACCTAATTGCGCCGCAGCCTGTAAGCCGCCGATCGGTTTGTCGTCGTCAAAATAAATTTCGGAATAGCATTCGTCAGAGGCAATAACGAAGCCGTATTTGTCTTGCAAATCAAAAATTTCTTTCC
>NZ_JBQCXA010001145.1:0-526 GCF_051956855.1 Neisseria sp. P0021.S007 | reverse complement strand
CCCCCACGACGCAACCGCGCACCCCCCACACAACGAATCAACGACCCACATTCAGCAGCAAACTCAACCAAACAAAGAAAACACAAAAAAACCAAGCCCCAACAAAGCGAACAACTACTAGGCACAAACCCAAAACCAAACAACCCACCCACAACCAAACCAAAAACACCACAACAAACACCAAAAAACCAAACCCACGCATACCACAAAATGCAAGAACAAACCACAAACAAAAACAAAAAACCAAACAAACCCAAAAACAACCAACCCCCCCCAAAAACCACCCAAACAACACCCCAAACAAAACACCAACAAAAACAAAACACCATCACAACCAAAAAACCACCACAACCCACCAACCCACAACAAACTAAAAATACCATCAAACGGCCCCCAAAAAAACAAACAACGAACGCCAACGCCCACCACAAAAAAAAAAACAACCCAAACCACCAACCAAAACACCAAACAACAAACCAAACAACAAACAAAACAAAAAAACACAAACAGCCAAAAAACCAACCCA
>NZ_JBQCXA010001144.1:0-526 GCF_051956855.1 Neisseria sp. P0021.S007 | reverse complement strand
GGTGCGCAGTTCGAGCGCGGTCAAGCCCGGAGTTTCATCGATATACATGGGTGCATCGGAAAGTTTAACGACTGCTTCGTTCCGACGGCCCCAGTGTTCGTCTTGCAATCTGCCGGTTTTTAAAACGCTTTGATCCAAACGTCCGACTGAACCCAGCATACGCATAACCAGCTGCGCGCCGCCCATCTCCATCGAGAATACGGCGACAGGCAGCTTGCCCTCTACGGCAACGTGTTCGGCAATGTTGATCGAAAAGGCGGTTTTGCCCATAGACGGACGACCCGCCACGATAATCAAATCGCCAGGCTGGAGACCCGAGGTTTTTTTATCCAGATCGATAAATCCAGTCGACACGCCGGTAACTTCATCCGGATTATCGCGGGAATAGAGCATGTCGATGCGCTCGACCACTTCCTTCAAAAGCGCAGGCATTTCGAGAAAGCCCTGTTTGGATTTAGCTGTACTTTCCGCAATTTGGAACACTTTGTTTTCCGCTTCATCCAACAGCTGCCCGGCATCCCTGCCC
>NZ_JBQCXA010001143.1:0-526 GCF_051956855.1 Neisseria sp. P0021.S007 | reverse complement strand
CCTGCAAACCGAAGACCCGTCACACATCATCCAAGGTAACGAACGCGTCTTGCGCGCGCGCCTGTCTGATGCCGAGTTCTTCTACAAACAAGACCAAAAAGCGACTTTGGAAAGCCGTCTGCCGAAATTGTCCAGCGTGGTTTACCACAACAAAATCGGTTCGCAAGCCGAGCGTATCGAGCGTCTGCAAAGCATTGCCGCCCATATCGCCAAAGCGTTGGGCGCGGATGCTGCCGCAGCCGAGCGCGCCGCACGTTTGGCCAAAGCAGACTTGGTGACCGAAATGGTCGGCGAGTTCCCCGAATTGCAAGGCACGATGGGCAAATACTACGCCCGCTTGGACGGTGAAACCGAAGAAATCGCCGAAGCCATCGAGCAACACTACCAACCGCGCTTTGCCGGCGACAACCTGCCAGAGGGCAAAGTGGCAACCGCCGTTGCTTTGGCCGACAAACTGGAAACCTTGGTCGGCATTTGGGGTATCGGCCTGATTCCGACCGGCGACAAAGACCCATACGCCCTGCGC
>NZ_JBQCXA010001142.1:0-526 GCF_051956855.1 Neisseria sp. P0021.S007 | reverse complement strand
AAAAAAGACAATCTGAATTTCCACACGACCCGCCGTTTTGCGCCGCTCTTTGGGACGCAGTTTTTAGGCGCGTTTAACGATAATGTGTTTAAAACCGCATTATTCGTGATGATCAGTTTTTACGGTTTGGGCAAAAACGACTTTCTGCCGTCCAGCCAAATGCTGAACTTGGGCGCGATGCTGTTTATCCTGCCCTATTTCCTGTTTTCCGCGCTGTCAGGGCAGCTGAGCAACAAATTCGACAAAGCCGTTTTGGCGCGTTGGATCAAGCTGTTGGAAATCATCATCATGGCAGTAGCGGCATATGGCTTCTATATTCAATCCGCGCCTTTGCTTTTAATCTGCCTGTTTTGCATGGGTACGCAATCGACTTTGTTCGGCCCGCTGAAATACGCCATTTTGCCCGATTACCTCAACGACAAAGAGCTGATTATGGGCAACAGTCTGATTGAATCAGGTACGTTTATCGCCATTTTGCTCGGCCAGATTTTGGGCACCGCAGTCGCAGGCGTTCCGCCGTATATTG
>NZ_JBQCXA010001141.1:0-526 GCF_051956855.1 Neisseria sp. P0021.S007 | reverse complement strand
TTGTGATACTGCGGAAAAGCCTGTTTGGATACACCGTTTATTTGCCTATATAATCCATTTTTCCCTTTTCAGACGACCTCTTATGCTCAGCTACCGCCACGCCTTCCATGCCGGCAACCATGCCGATATGCTCAAGCATTTCATCCTTTTCCTGACGCTTGATTACTTCAATCAGAAAGACAAGCCCTATTGGTATATCGATACCCACAGCGGCGCAGGCTTATATGATTTGAGTGGCAACGAAGCGCAGAAAGTCGGCGAATACAAACAAGGCATCCGGTTGCTCCAAGAGGCGGAACATCTGTCGCCCGAGCTGTCCGCCTTTATCGCCCGTCTAAAATCCATACTCCCGCAAGAACAGCTCTATTGCGGTTCGCCGTGGCTTGCCCAAGCCCTGACGCGCCACAGCGACAAACTGCGTTTGTTTGAGTTGCATCCTGCTGATTTCCAACATTTAAAAAACAATATGGAAGAAGCGCGTTTGGGCAGACGCGGGCAGATTGTGCAGACAGACGGTTTTCATGGT
>NZ_JBQCXA010001140.1:0-526 GCF_051956855.1 Neisseria sp. P0021.S007 | reverse complement strand
AGCCAGTACGATGGCCAGCGCAGCGGCTGAAAGGGTTTTGAAGAATGTGTTGATTTGCATATTTTGCTCCTAATGGATGATAAAACGGTTTCAGACGGCCTCAAGCCGCCGCCGTCAAAAAAGAGGGATTGTAAATCTATTTTGGAAATATGAGGATGTTTTTTGTAAATTTATTTGGAATATATATCCTAATATGTTCTAAATAGATAACAGGCCGTCTGAAAAATAGTAATCTATTTCAGACGGCCTGGTTTGTTTAACGTTTATCCAGTTTGCGTGCCAATCTGTTGCCGATACCTTGAATCAGGATAACGAGTAAAACCAGGATGGCGACGATGAAGATGATGACTTCCATTTGATAGCGGTAGTAGCCGTAACGGATGGCAAGGTCGCCCAAGCCGCCGCCGCCAATCATACCTGCCGCCGCGCTGTACGACAGAAGGCCGATAGCCAGTACGGTAATGCTGGAAACCATACCTGCGCGTGCTTCATTCAAAAGCACTTTGCAGATGATGCTCATGGGGGA
>NZ_JBQCXA010001139.1:0-526 GCF_051956855.1 Neisseria sp. P0021.S007 | reverse complement strand
CTCTTTGGACGCGTCCTGCCAGTTTTGGCCTTTTTTGATGCGGACGTTGATCATGGTTTGCGGATACGGCTGCCAATCGGCGCAAACGGTGGCAAGGTCTTGATTCAAGGTTTGCAATGCGGCCAAAACTTGTAGCGCGGAAATGATGCCGTCGCCGGTATTGTGTTTGTCCATGCACAAAATATGGCCGCTGGCTTCGCCGCCAATCAGCCAACCGCGTTGGTGGAGCTGTTCCAACACATAGCGGTCGCCCACTTTGGCACGGCAGAAATCAACGCCCTGCTCTTTCAAAGCAATTTCCATCGCCATATTGGTCATCACTGTACCCACCACACCGCCGATTTCCACGCCTTCGTGCGCGCGTGCTTTGGCAATCACATAAATCAGGCTGTCGCCGTCATACACTTTGCCATTGCGGTCAACCATCATCAAACGGTCGCCATCGCCGTCCAAGGCAATGCCGTAATCGGCTTCATTTTGCAGTACGGCAGCTTGCAAAGCTTTCGGATGGGTCGCACCACATTTC
>NZ_JBQCXA010001138.1:0-526 GCF_051956855.1 Neisseria sp. P0021.S007 | reverse complement strand
TCCCGATATCGCGGCACAAAAAGCCTTGCTTGAAGAGAAATGGCATATCGTCAAATCGACTGAAGCAGAGTTTTACCCGAATATCGAGTTAAAAGTTTTAGCAGGCATGACACACATTGATGCGTTCAATCTGATTCGCGGACGGACATCCGGTATGTTGGGCATCGTTCCGGCTTTGAATCTGCCATTGTTTACTTCCGGCGCGCTGCAGTCCAAGTTGGCGGGCAAACGTGCCCAATATAACGAGCAGGTTGCTGTGTATGACCAAACTGTTTTGAACGCCATGCGTTCGGCGGCAGATGCCGTAGTGGACTATCAAAGCCTGAAAAGCCGACAAGATACTTGGAACAAGATGGTCAATATTGCCGATAAATCTGTGCAAAATGCGAAAGGACGTGTTCGTGCAGGTTTGGATAACGGCTTGACCGCTTTGCAAAAACAAGACGAAGCTGCGCGTACGAAAATGTCGGCGGTTCAATACCATGCAGAATATCTGACAGCTTGGAGTAACCTCAATGCCCAGTTG
>NZ_JBQCXA010001137.1:0-527 GCF_051956855.1 Neisseria sp. P0021.S007 | reverse complement strand
CGTGCGCACAGCGAAATATGTGTCAATTACCAATGGGACGGCATCGGAAGGTTCCCCGATATCTTGGAATATCTGGACTATTTTGATCAATGCTGGGTTTTTGATCCGCAAGATATTGAGCAATATCCGGAGTACGGTTTCAAAGCCACGACCAACTTCTACTTCGATTTGCCTGTTCCCGAATTGCCGTCAAACGACGGCCTCTACTTCCTTGGTGGATACGAATTGAGGAGGGAAGAGCAGACCAAGCATTTCATCAGCGAAGCGGAGCGCCTCGGGCTGCCTTTGGATTTCCATATTTATTGCAAAGACGACCGCGCCGAAAAAGCCTTTGGAACCAAAGGTATCACTTATCTCGATCGCAGCAGCATTCTGAGTTTCGAAAACAATTTAAGCAAGGTGCAAAGCTGCGGGGCGGTGGTTGATTTTGCCCAGTTTGACCATTACGGTTTGTCGTTCCGCATTTTCGATGCCCTGCGGTTCGATAAAAAACTGATTACGACCAACCAAAGCATACGGAATACCGA
>NZ_JBQCXA010001136.1:0-527 GCF_051956855.1 Neisseria sp. P0021.S007 | reverse complement strand
ATACAAGGTTGACGCCGAAGGTACCCGCGCTGTGAACGAAGCTGCCAACGTCCTGAGCGTTGAACAGGTTGAAATGCAAGTGCGCCTTGCCCTCTTGAAACATCTGCCTGACATCATCCGCGAATCCGTCCGCCCAATGGAAAAAATCGAAGACATCAAGATTTTGCAAGTCAATGGTCTGGGTGGCTTTGCCGGTGGTGCAAACGGTGCGGAAGGTGTTTCAGACGGCCAGACCACACAAGCCAGCCTTGCAGACCAAATGGTCAACAGCGCACTGCGCTACCGCAGCCAAGCTCCGTTGGTTGACGGTCTCTTGAAAGAGTTGGGGCTAAATGGTGGCGACATCAACGGCCTGACCCAAGGACTTGATAAAACCATCGACCAATCATAAACGAATGCCATCATAATGGTTTAAAGGCCGTCTGAAACTTTTCAGACGGCCTTTTGTTTATACAAGAGCTTCCACAAATTCTAATATTTTCAATACTGATCAATTCAGATCTGTTGTAGTAGCAATAAATTAGGAA
>NZ_JBQCXA010001135.1:0-527 GCF_051956855.1 Neisseria sp. P0021.S007 | reverse complement strand
CCTAGGAACAGGAAGCTGCCGTAAGGTTTGTTTGGATCGGCAAGGCCGGAACGGCTGCGGCGGATGGCGTCGGATACAGCACGCACGGCTTCATCTTGGCCGACCACACGGCGGTGCAATACTTCTTCCATTTTCAACAGCTTGTCGCGTTCGCCTTCCATCATTTTGGACACAGGGATGCCGGTCATGCGCGATACGATTTCGGCCACTTCGTCCGCACCAACTTCGGTACGGAAGAGTTTGTTTTGTTTTTTGCCGTCAGGATTGCTTTCTGCTGCTTGCAACTGCGCGCTCAATTTAGGCAGCTCACCGTATTCCAGCTCGGATGCGCGGGCAAAATCTCCTTGGCGTTTGGCCTGTTCGATTTTGACTTTGATGTCGTCCATCTGTTTCTTGATGTCGGCAGTGCTGGATGACGCAGCTTTTTCGGCTTTCCAAATTTCGTCCAAATCGGCGTATTCTTTTTGCAGGCCGTCGATTTCTTCGTCTATCAATTCCAGACGTTTTTTGCTGGCATCATCGGTTTC
>NZ_JBQCXA010001134.1:0-527 GCF_051956855.1 Neisseria sp. P0021.S007 | reverse complement strand
TTATGGTTTCAGACGGCCTTTTCTGTTTTCAGTAAAACGGGGTGATGGGTTTAAATATTTTAATCAATGATGATTAACCCAAGAACGTGGACAAGTTTCAGACGGCCTTCAAGCCATTGATGACACGTTTGTAGCAGGTATAAACCAATGCCGCGCAGGCCAGCCACATAAGGATATAGAAAAGCGAATGGAAGCTGCCGGCAATTGCATACCATACTGCCAATGCGCCGATAAAGAATGCGCGATCGCTTTTGCCGAATGGTCCGTCATAACGACGGCCGTTGCCATGGACTTGTCCCAAAACGCCGCAAAATTCAGTCATTGCCGCCAGCCAAATAAACAGGGCAATTTGTACGCCGCCGAAGGGCGCGATAAAGGCAAAAGGCAGATACAAAGCAGCATCTGCGGCAATATCAGTGATTTCATTCAAATAACCGCCTAATGCCGATTGTTGGCCGAACTCCCGTGCCAGCATACCGTCCATCGCATTCAGCGCCATACGGACAAACAACCAGATCGGTAAAAGC
>NZ_JBQCXA010001133.1:0-527 GCF_051956855.1 Neisseria sp. P0021.S007 | reverse complement strand
GATTTGGACTTGGAAGAGTTTATCGAGGCGGCAGTCGGCCAATTTGCGCCTATTGAAGCAACGAACTACGACTTTCAAGCTGAAGAAGTCGGTTCGGGTCAGCATGTTTTAGCTGTTGCCGCCAAACAAGACGATGTCGAGCCACGCATTGAAATGTTTGAAAATGCCGGTCTGCCTTTGTCTGCTTTGGACTTGGACTTGCTGGCGCAACGCAATGCCTTTGTCTATTGGATGAATACGCATGCTCCCGAAATGGCAGAGGAAAAAGTTGCCGTGTTCGGTATTCATGCGACTCAAATGTATGCCCTGATTCTGCAAAACGGCCGTATCCTCTACAAACAAGAAACACCGGTCAGTACAGAGCAGCTCAATCAGCTGATTCAGCGTACTTATCAGGTAACGGAAGAAAAAGCCGCTCAAATGATGGCTTCCCAAAACAAGCCTTCCGACTACCAGTCTCAGATTGCCGACCGTTTTAATGTGCAGGTTGCACAAGAAGTTCAGCGTGTACTGCAATTTTACTATAC
>NZ_JBQCXA010001132.1:0-527 GCF_051956855.1 Neisseria sp. P0021.S007 | reverse complement strand
GATTATGGGTTGCGAACGCCGCGTCGTATATGACCTCATCAACGTTATCCACGGCGAAGCGACTCTCAACCAAGCCCTGATTAAAGACAAAAACTGCGAAAACCTCTACATCCTGCCTGCATCGCAAACCCGCGACAAAGACGCGCTGACCCGCGAAGGCGTGGACAACGTGATGAAAGAGCTGGCCAGCAAAAAAATGGGCTTCGAATTCATCATCTGCGACTCCCCTGCCGGTATCGAACAAGGCGCACTGATGGCGCTCTACTTTGCCGACGAAGCCATCATTACCACCAATCCGGAAGTATCCAGCGTCCGCGACTCCGACCGTATCTTGGGCATTTTGCAAAGCAAATCCCGCAAAGCCGAACAAGGCGATACTGTTAAAGAGCACCTGCTGATTACTCGCTACTCCCCTGAGCGCGTGGCCAAGGGCGAAATGCTGTCTGTACAAGATATCTGCGACATCTTGCGTATTCCGTTGATCGGTGTGATTCCTGAATCACAAAACGTACTGCAAGCTTCCAACG
>NZ_JBQCXA010001131.1:0-527 GCF_051956855.1 Neisseria sp. P0021.S007 | reverse complement strand
CTCTTTGACAAGGGAGGAGAAACCCGTTTGGAAATGCCTTCGCGGCGTGGGTCGGTGTTTTACGGCTTTGTGCCGGGGGTCGGGGCGGGGCAGCGGTATGGTTTTCGTGTTTACGGACGCGCTGATGCGCCGAGTGGCTCGTGTTTCAATCCGAACAAATTGTTGATTGACCCGTATTCAAAAAAAATCGACGGCAAACCGAGTTATCGGGACGATGAGGAAATGGCGTGGTTTCGTCCGGAAGACGAGCGGGACAATGCGGCGATGGCACCCAAAAGCGTGGTGGTGGGCGATGATGATTTTGATTGGGGCAACGAGCGCCGTCCGAACCATCCGTGGGGCAGGACGGTAGTGTATGAAGCCCATGTTAAAGGGTTTACCAAGCAGTTCCCAGATTTGGAACACGCGGGAACGTATCAAGCGCTGACTGATTCGCGCGTGATTGATTATTTGAAAACTTTGGGCGTGACCGCCGTCGAGCTGCTGCCGGTACACCAGCATTTGGACGAATACCACCTGCAAAAAAT
>NZ_JBQCXA010001130.1:0-527 GCF_051956855.1 Neisseria sp. P0021.S007 | reverse complement strand
GAATATTATGGATGGCAATCGCCAAGGCCAAAGGCATCCCGACCGCCGGATTTTCCAAGGTGGCAAAAAACGTCGCCAAGCCTTCGGGGAAATTGTGCGCCGTAATCGCAAACGCCGCCATCATACCGACTCGCGCAATATGGCGGCGTTTGCTTTCTTGAAAAGACGGGTCTTGCGCATCTAAGGTTTCATGCGGGTTCGGCACCAGGCGGTCAATCAGTGCGATGCCGCCCATACCGGCCAAAAATGCCATGGTCGCCGCCGCAAACGCGTGGTCTTTATCATAAATTTCAGCGAACGCCTCGCTGGACTTACTGAAAATTTCCGTCAGAGAAACATAAACCATCGCACCGCCGGCAAATGCCAAACCAAACGACAACACGCGCGGATTAGGCGTTTTGGAAAACATCACCAAGCCGCTGCCTAATACGGTAAACAAACCGGCAGCCAACGTGATGGAAAAGGCAACGGCCAAATTGGACATCGAAAAATCGGGCCTGAGAAAAACTGCGCTAAAAGCTGGGACA
>NZ_JBQCXA010001129.1:0-527 GCF_051956855.1 Neisseria sp. P0021.S007 | reverse complement strand
ACACTCGTGTGCGTGCGGATAGTCTTGCCTATCAATGCCGACAAAGAAATGCTCGCCCGGAATAATCAGCGTGCCTTCAGCCTTGAGCATTTCGTACAAGGTTTGCGACGAAACAGGCAGGTTTTCAAACCAAAGCCACAAGAAAATCGCACCTTCAGGCTTATGAATTTTCAACGGATACGCACCCAACTCACGCTTGAGCAGGGAGACCGCCGTTTGCGCCTGCCGACGGTAAAACGGCTGAATCACTTGGTCGGCCAGCTGTTTCAGACGGCCGTCGTTTAACAGCGGAGCCGCAATCGCCGCGCCGAAACGCGTAGGCGACAAGTTCACAATCGCATTCAAACTGCTGACGGCTTTGACCACTTCCGGCGCGGCGACAATAATGCCGGTACGCACACCGGGCAGGCCGATTTTAGAAAGGCTGAAGCAGAGGATAATGTTTTCGTGCCAGTTGAGCGTCACATCGCTGTAAATAATATTCGGGAACGGCATTCCGTAAGCGTTGTCGATAATCAGCGGAATCC
>NZ_JBQCXA010001128.1:0-527 GCF_051956855.1 Neisseria sp. P0021.S007 | reverse complement strand
TTTGGGTGTTGTGTCTGAACGTGACGGCGGGTATCGGCGTTTTGGGTCAGGCTTCTGTCATGATTCAGGAGCTGTTTTCTGAAACTTCTGTCGGTAAACAGGCTGCCATTGGTGCGGGTGCGGCGGCAGGTTTTGTGAGCCTGTTGAGTCTGTTTAATATGGGGGGGCGCTTTTTGTGGTCCAGCGTGTCCGACAAAATTGGCCGTAAAAATACTTATACTATTTTCTTTGTGCTCGGCTCGCTGTTGTATTTTGCCATTCCGTCGATTGGCGAGAGCGGGAACAAGGCTTTGTTTGTTATTGGATTCTGCGTCATCATTTCCATGTATGGCGGCGGTTTTGCAGCGATTCCGGCGTATCTGAAGGATTTGTTCGGCACTTATCAAGTCGGTGCAATCCACGGCAGGATTTTGCTGGCATGGTCAACTGCGGCTGTTATTGGCCCGGTGTTGGTCAACTATATCCGCCAAAGTCAAATTGAAAGTGGCGTTCCGGCTGCTGAGGCTTATAGCATTACCATGTACATT
>NZ_JBQCXA010001127.1:0-528 GCF_051956855.1 Neisseria sp. P0021.S007 | reverse complement strand
GGCAGAAAGCGCGCTGGATTTTTGTCCCAAATATTGCACGCCCCAACTGCCTTTCAGACGACCTATGGGCAGGTGGCGCAATTCGATGCGGGCATTTTGCGTTTTGTTTTTAAAGAAGTTTTCCACCGCATCGCCCGTTTTTTCATCGTGGTGGTAGTCGTTGCGGTTCAGATGCACGCGCAGGGCTTCGAAGCCGGGGAGCGGCTGCTTCCATTCGGCGCGGATTTCGTAACGTTTGTTGCGCAGGTCTATCCACGGTTTGCCGCTGTGGGCGTGCGCGTGTGCATTATCGTCGTCGTGGAAGCCGCAGCTCAAGCCCGGATTGTCGTAATCGATGTCTTCTTCAGTCAACAGGTGCGGATAAAGCTGCAAATAGCGTTTGTTAATCAGGCTCTTCTGCCAGATGATGTCGGCGTGGCAGTCGTCGTAGAGATGGCTGTGGGCAGGCAGGCCGTAGCGGTCGCGACGGTCGCTATACGCTACGCCGAGGAAACCTTTATCCCCAACCCAAGACAGGCCGATGCTGCC
>NZ_JBQCXA010001126.1:0-528 GCF_051956855.1 Neisseria sp. P0021.S007 | reverse complement strand
ACCTTCGCCAGGCAACTCTTCCCACTCTACGCCGCAAGCAGTCAATGCGTCACGCAGGCCTTGTTCGGCTTTATCCCAAACTTCGTCAGAACCTGCACGTTGTTCAGGACGGAGGGACAACTTCACAGCAACATCATGGAAGCCGAATTGTTTGTAAATACGAACCAATAATTCATTGAATGCACGTGCCTCATCGACGATTTGATCTTCGGTACAGAAGATATGCGCATCATCTTGCACAAAACCGCGAACACGCATCAGACCATGCAACGCACCGCTTGGTTCATTGCGGTGGCAAGAACCAAACTCAGCCAAACGCATCGGCAAATCGCGATATGAGCGCAAGCCGTTATTGAAAATTTGCACATGACCCGGACAGTTCATCGGTTTAACCGCGTATTCGCGTTTTTCGGAACTGGTCACGAACATATTGTCTTTATAGTTTTCCCAGTGGCCGGATTTTTCCCAGAAGGTTTTATCCATAATCTGAGGCGTTTTTACCTCTTTATAACCGGCAGCATTCAGCTC
>NZ_JBQCXA010001125.1:0-529 GCF_051956855.1 Neisseria sp. P0021.S007 | reverse complement strand
GGCAAGCCTGTTTGACAAACCGATTGCTTTGGCGGAACAAGGCTTTACCGTTTCGCCGCGCATGGCAAAATCCATTGAGCAAAATCTTGAGCCTTTGAAACTCTATCCGCAAACCGCCGCGTATTTCCTGCCCGACGGCAAGCCTTTGGCAGCGGGAACGGTGTTGAAAAACCCTGAATTTGCCCGCTCCGTGCGCCTGTTGGCGGAAAAAGGCAGCGCGCCGTTTTATCAGGGGGAGCAGGCGCAGAATATTGGCCGTGCCGTTACCGGCGCTGTGGATAACCCCGGCAAAATCAGTTTGTCTGATTTGAAAAACTACCGCGTCGTCGAGCGTCAACCGGTTTGCGCCCCTTATCGTGAATACGAAGTCTGCGGCATGGGCGCGCCAAGTTCGGGCGCGATTGCTTTGGGCGAGATTTTGGGCATCTTGCAAAATCAGGATATGAAAGCGTTGGGATCCGAAAATATCCACAGTTGGCGCTGGATAGGCGATGCGTCACGGATTGCGTTTGCCGACCGAGATCATTAC
>NZ_JBQCXA010001124.1:0-476 GCF_051956855.1 Neisseria sp. P0021.S007 | reverse complement strand
AGGTGTGGATAAGAGACAGCCCGCCATCGGCACATCGTTCATAAATTGATTTTAGATTTTTTTCTTTTGATCATCGGCAAATACTTCGCTTTCATCTGCTGCTTTGGCTTCTTGCAAAGCGACAGATCTGCGTAAATCGCTGTCTTTAAAGGTGCGGATATGGAAGGGGTGAAAGCCCAGCACATTTTCATCACGAATGCCGTCTGCAATCGAATAGCGGTGCAATTCATTGCCGAAAACCGTGGCAGTGGTTGAATTTTTCTTAGCGTTTTCTTCTTCAATCGGCGTGCCGGTAAAGCCGAAGAAAATCGCATTGGGGAAGGTGTGCTTAATGGTGAGCAACATATCGCCAAAAGTAGTGCGGTGGGCTTCATCAATAATAAATACCAGCCGCTTGCCACTGATTTGCTCGATGTCAGCCTCATTTACCCCTTCTTCCGCCTTGATATTACTCATTTTTTGAATGGAGGTAACAA
>NZ_JBQCXA010001123.1:0-529 GCF_051956855.1 Neisseria sp. P0021.S007 | reverse complement strand
GTTATGCCCGCTTCTTCCAAACGTATTCGCGTGTTTGCCAATGCCTGCTCTTGCACGTCAAACGCCCACACTTTCCCGCCGCTACCGACTGAACGCGCCAGCATCAGCGTATCGTTGCCGTTTCCCGCTGTGCCGTCCAAAGCGCGGGCATCGGGTTTCAAGGCTTGTTTGAGAAGCGTGTGTGCAAAAGGGAGGATGTTTTCAAGCTGCATAAGATGAAACCGTCCAGAGGTCGTCTGAAAATAAAAATACCTTACCGGTCAAGCGGTAAGGTATCAGAATCGATTAATGCGTTACATACATTATTCGGCAGGTTGCACGGTCTCAACTTGAACCGGGGCAGCCGCAGCGGCTTGGGGTTTGTTCTCGTGTTGCAGGCTCACGGCACGGGCAGGAACGATAGTTGAAATCGCGTGTTTATAAACCATTTGGGTAACGGAAGTATTACGCAGCAGAACGACGTATTGGTCAAACGACTCGACTTGGCCTTGCAGTTTGATACCGTTGACCAGATAAATCGAAACCGGAA
>NZ_JBQCXA010001122.1:0-529 GCF_051956855.1 Neisseria sp. P0021.S007 | reverse complement strand
GTGGTAAACGGTATCGGGCAGGATTTTGATCCGCTGACTGCGCCGCTTGCCGAATGGTCCGACCGTTTTAGAGGGGTGGGCTTCGATCAGTTGCTGTTGGTGGAAAAGCCTTCTTCCGATGCGGTCGATTTCCGTTATCGTATATTTAATGCGGATGGCAGCGAGGTGGAGCAGTGTGGCAACGGTGCGCGCTGTTTTGCCCGATTTGTGGCGGATAAAGGTTTGACCGATAAAAAGGAAATTTTGGTTGAAACGGCTAAGGGCGTGATTATTCCCAAGCTGTTGGACAATGGTTTGGTTACCGTGAATATGGGCAAACCGCGCTTTACGTCGTCTGAAATCCCGTTTGTACCGGTTCCTGACGAAGCGGAAGATGCTTTGACGCATATGGTGATGGTCGGTTTGGAGACGGTACAGGTCAGTTGTGTGAATATGGGAAATCCTCATGCTGTGATTGTGGTCGAGGATGTACAGACTGCACCCGTGGCTCACTGGGGCGAAGCCATTGAGTCGCACGAACAGTTTCCGG
>NZ_JBQCXA010001121.1:0-529 GCF_051956855.1 Neisseria sp. P0021.S007 | reverse complement strand
CTGCCGAATGGGCGTACCCAAATGCCCTGCGCCACGCAGTCCGCTTGAAAACGCGCCATATTCACGCCTTTTTCCAGCTCAATTACCCCGATGGCACCCAAAACACGCACATCTTTCACGCCGCGAATGTCCCATGCAGCTTTCAGACGGCCTTTTAAGTTGCTTTCGATGCGGCGGATATTTGCCTGCCAATCTTGGGACAAAAGCAGTTTGACCGAAGCGCAGGCTACGGCACACGCCAGCGGATTTGCCATAAATGTCGGTCCGTGCATAAACACACCCGCCTCACCGCGCGAAATCGTTTCGGTGACTTTTTGCGAAGTAATCGCCGCCGCCAACGTCATATAGCCGCCGCTCAAGCCCTTGCCGATACACATAATATCCGGTACGACGTCCGCGTGTTCGCAGGCAAACATCTTGCCCGTACGCCCAAATCCAGTGGCAATTTCATCAAAAATCAACACGATATCAAATTCGTCGCACAAATCGCGCAATCCGCGAAGATACTGCGGATGATAAAAATACATAC
>NZ_JBQCXA010001120.1:0-529 GCF_051956855.1 Neisseria sp. P0021.S007 | reverse complement strand
GCACAAGCCCTGACCTTTTTGAATTTGCAGGTGCAAATGTTGGAAAGCGCGTTTGCTTCAAACCAACGCGAGCAGGCTGAAGAAAATATCGGCTTCATTAAAGACGGCGTGCAGGAATGCTATGAAGACGTCCGCGAGCTTCTGATGAATTTCCGCACCAAAATCAGTAATAAAGATTTTCCTGAAGCGGTAGAATCGCTGCTGGCGCGTTTTGAACGACAAACCGGTATTCCAGTTGATTTAAAATGGCAGGACGACGGGCAGGCTTTGAATTATGATGAGCATTTGCAGATCATCTTCATCTTGCAGGAAAGCCTGTCCAATATTCGGAAGCACGCGCGTGCGCAACATGTCAGCGTCGAAATTGCCAACCACGGCGATTTTGTCATGACGATTCGTGACGACGGCGCAGGCTTTAATAAAGAACACCTATCAAACCGGCCTTCAGGCGAACATGTCGGCTTGGGCATTATGCAAGAACGGGCCCAACGGATTAACGCAGAATTGGCCATTACATCACAGATTGGGC
>NZ_JBQCXA010001119.1:0-529 GCF_051956855.1 Neisseria sp. P0021.S007 | reverse complement strand
CTGCTATATAATTATTCTCATTCGAATTCACAAGAAAGAATAAAAATGGATGCCTTAAATCTCCTCACCACGCGTCGCTCTTCCAAAAAACTGGCTGCTCCGGCGCCCAACGCCGAGCAACTGGAACAAATGCTGCAAGCGGCAACACAAGTACCCGATCACGGCAATATGCGCCCTTTCCGCTTTACTGTGATTCAAAGCGAAGCCGGTTTGCAACGTTTCCGCGAGCTTTTGGGCAAGACCGTTACCGAACTCAACTTCGGCGATGATGCCATGAAAAAGGCCGAACGCGTCGGCAACATGGCGCCTATGATTATCGGCGTTACATTCGCGCCGAACCGTGAAGTAGCAAAACCGAAACCTGAATGGGAACAAATGTTGACTGCCGGCTGCGCCGCCTACGCATTGCAACTGGCTGCTTCTGCTCAAGGCTTCGACAATGTTTGGATTACGGGCATGTGGGTCAACAGCCCATTGTTGCTAGAAGCATTTGAGTGTGCCGACAAAGACAAAATCATCGGCCTGATGA
>NZ_JBQCXA010001118.1:0-529 GCF_051956855.1 Neisseria sp. P0021.S007 | reverse complement strand
GTCTGAATGTTTTCAGGCAAACGCTCAAAGGCAGACTGCAAATCGTCTTGCGTCAGAATTAAATCGTCGATGGTTTGAGCGGATGTACCGTCAAAGCGGTTGGTGTATTCAATCAGCGCCGCATCGCCGCGTTTTTGAACATCGGCGCAGATGTCAGCAACAATACGGTCGATTTCAGGATTTTGCGCGGTTTCAAAAGCGAGTAACGATTTGAGTTCGGCTTGAAAATTAGGGGATTGGGTGTCGAGTTTCTTCATGGTTTGCTCTCTTCCTTGTTTCGTTCCTATTGTTTTCAGACGGCCTCAATCACTCAAAGGCCGTCTGAACATTATCTTTTCAAAAAACCTTTTTTCTGCAAAAACGCCAACATATGCGGCCGTACAGGATTACCCAAGGTTTTGGCCAGCGATTCTTTCCAAGGTATCGGGCTACCCTTGCGTAGCTCATAATAATTCGCTACTGCCTGATTATAGGCTTCAACGGCATCGGCATTCAGGCTCGGACAGGCGTTTTCGGCATACACCATTTC
>NZ_JBQCXA010001117.1:0-529 GCF_051956855.1 Neisseria sp. P0021.S007 | reverse complement strand
GTTGTCGGACGTTGCCACTCATGATGCACAAACGCCTCCAGCTGCCATTGGCTGCCGATTGCCGGCCACAAATCATAACGGTCAACATCCGCATATTCCGCAGCCTCAAATACGCCTTCCAACAAAACAATCGGATTTTTAATGCCGTTTTGACGCAACTCCACGCCTTCATCTACCGTTGCCACCGCAAAGCCATCGGCAATATCCGCCAACGCGTGTGCACATCTGACCGCGCCATGCCCGTAAGCATCGGCCTTAATCACAGCCAACAATTTATTGCCGTGCAACTCTTTGAGAAAACGATAATTTTGACGTAAATTATCCAAACGGATTTGCGCATTGAGCGGACGCATAATGTATTCCTCTTATCGGCATTTCGTTTCAGACGGCCTGCCCTATTACTTTGAAGTAAATATTATAGGTCAAAAACTACACAGGATTCCATGAAATACACAAGAATAATCTATTCATAATTTAAACCTCATGCGCGCCTTTAGGCATTTATGCTTCTTCTCAACCTGTTTTAAGG
>NZ_JBQCXA010001116.1:0-530 GCF_051956855.1 Neisseria sp. P0021.S007 | reverse complement strand
ACAACAAAACACACCAAAAACCACCCACCCACCAAAAACCCAACCCCCAAAACCAAAACACCACCCCCAACCACCACACCACACCCAACAACAACCCCACACCCAACACCACCCAACCACCCCACCCAACCAACAAACCTCCCAACCCCACCCCCAACCACCACACACCCCCCCACCAAACGCCTCCCCCCACCACCACAACCCCACCCAAAACCAACACCCCCACCCAACACCCCCACAACCCCCACCACCACACAAAACCAAACACCCCCCAAAACACAACCAACACTCACCACCAACACCCCACAAACACCAACCCACAACACAACCTACACCACAACAAACAAAAAAAACAACCCAAAAACCAACACCAAAACCCCAACAACCACACCCGACCACCACAACATTACCGCCTCTATGCCTTGCCATTCTTGGTTTACCATACCAACAGCGGTGCTAGGTACCAAAATCGACGCAACCTGGCCTTATTGGCCGATATTGCCGATAACCGCCTACTAGCAGTATCAACA
>NZ_JBQCXA010001115.1:0-530 GCF_051956855.1 Neisseria sp. P0021.S007 | reverse complement strand
CTCTTTCTGCTGGAGCGATTTACCGTTTTGATCATAATAGCTGCCGCTCTCTTCGTCGCCTTTGCCTTGGCTGTAATAATAAGCCTGATAGGTTTTTCCGCCTTTGACAATTTCAGCCGCCAGAATATCGCCGGTACCCATTTGCTGGCCGCGGAAATACATATTGTTGTACAGAAGACGCACAACATCGCCTTCCTGCAATTCTTCCAAACTCAATACGTCAGAGAAAATTTCGCTTAGCGACTCGCGGATTTCAACCGGTATTTCAGCCTGCGCCATCGCGCCGCGTGCGGAAGTTCGCACAACAATAGAGCGCAAAGTCGGCATGACTTTCATGTCTACTTCAGAAGTAGACAGCTGCCATTTGCCTTTGACTTTTTCCAACGCGACAAGGTTTCGTTCCAATTCTTCATCGGTAAAGAATTGCACGTCCGTTACCTGACCTGATGAATCGACACGGATGTTGACGGATTGGTTGGCGCGCAAATGCTGCATATTTTGATCTGCGCTGTTTTTCGCCATGATTTGTT
>NZ_JBQCXA010001114.1:0-530 GCF_051956855.1 Neisseria sp. P0021.S007 | reverse complement strand
ATATAAGGTCGCCTGAAAATTATTTTGACTGCTTGTGTTGGCCTGCCAGCCGCACATAATGCGCGGAAGAATATTTCAAAAATTCTTTTTCTTTTTCGGTCAGCGGGCGGACTTGTTTGACGGGCGAACCGACATAGAGATAGCCGCTTTCCAAACGTTTGCGTGGCGGCACCAAACTGCCTGCACCTATCATCACGTCGTCTTCGATGACGGTATCGTCCAGAATAATCGTACCCATCCCAA
Organism: Neisseria sp. P0021.S007; assembly: GCF_051956855.1. Taxonomy (NCBI): domain Bacteria; kingdom Pseudomonadati; phylum Pseudomonadota; class Betaproteobacteria; order Neisseriales; family Neisseriaceae; genus Neisseria; species Neisseria sp. P0021.S007. The sequence continues at coordinate 287 of NZ_JBQCXA010001114.1, read as the reverse complement.
TCAACACACGATCGCCGATGCGGCAGCCGTGCAGCATGACTTTGTGTCCGACGGTTACGTCTTCGCCGATGATAAGGGGTGAGCCTTCGGGCTTTTCCGCGTTTTTGTGCGAAACGTGCAAGACACTGCCGTCCTGTACATTGCTGCGCGCGCCGATGCTGATGCTGTTCACGTCGCCGTGCAACACGGCATACGGCCAAACGGATACGTCTTCGGCAAGCGATACTTCGCCGATGATGACGGAGGTTTCGTCGATGAGGCAGGATTCGTGAATTTGCGGAGTATGG
>NZ_JBQCXA010001113.1:0-530 GCF_051956855.1 Neisseria sp. P0021.S007 | reverse complement strand
AGATGGCTCTCGATGATATAGGAAGCAAGCATGGAATCGCCGGCAATGCCGTTCAGGGCGATGTCGTAGTTGGCGAAAACGTGTTGGTCGTATTTGAGGTTTTGCCCGATTTTTTTCAGGGCAGGATTTTCCAAATGCGGTTTCAGACGGCCTAATACTTCTTGCAAATCAAGTTGTTCGGGCGCAGCAGTCAGGCTGTGTCCTACGGGGATGTAAACCGCTTCGCCTGCTTGGAACGCGATGCTGATGCCGACCAGCGCGGCGTTCATCGCGTCTAGGGAAGTGGTTTCCGTATCGATGCCGATTGTGTCCGCCTGCGCCAGTTTGTCCAACAAAGCGGCAAACTGCGCTTCGGTGGTAACGGCTTGATAATCCAACTTTTCGGGGGCGGGGGCATGTTCTATGATTTTTTCAGACGACGTTTCCATGTCCAACGCCGCCTGTTCGCCTATCGTATCGCTGCCGAACAAATCGCCGTCCACCGCTTCGTGCATACGGCTTTCCGCTTCTTTCAGCCAAGTGCGGAAGCC
>NZ_JBQCXA010001112.1:0-530 GCF_051956855.1 Neisseria sp. P0021.S007 | reverse complement strand
ATATTGATTTACCGCAAAGGGCAAACCACGCCCGCTGTTTATACTTCGCGGACAAAAAAGCCGGACATATCAAACGGACGTAAACAAAGCGGAATGCCATTCCCCATTTTCGCCCGCCATTCATCACGGCAATCAACGGAAACGGTGCTTACTCATAATAATATCCACTACAAAAATGAACACGCCATGAACCACCGCAACACCCGACTGCTCCTGTCGCTTGCTGTTTTGTCCGCATTGGCCGCCTGTGGCGGACAGGAAAGCAAGGAGCAAAAACCTGCTTCCGCACCGACCGAAGCCTCTGCCGTTCAGACAACCCCTGAAGCTGCTTCAACCGCCTCAGCAGCGTCCCAAGTCGCCGTTGACAGCAATGCTTCACCTGAAGACCAAGAATTGCTCAAACGCGCGCAAGGCATCTTCAAACCACTGCCAAGCGCTGAAGAAATGCAGAAACTGCGCCCGTTTACCGAAGAACAGGTCAAACTCGGCCATCAATTATGGTATGAGCCACGCCTCTCCAAAGGCAACAC
>NZ_JBQCXA010001111.1:0-530 GCF_051956855.1 Neisseria sp. P0021.S007 | reverse complement strand
ATTATATACAGGCAAAAACTTGGTTTCACAAAGCAGCGGACCAAGGAGAAGACAGCGCACAATTTTACTTGGGTTTGATGTATTACTCGGGTGAAGGTGTAGCTCAAGACTATAAGCTTGCCAAGTCATGGTTTGAAAAAGCTGCCAAGAAAGGTAATGCTAAAGCGCAATATAATTTAGGCATCATGTTTGCCGAGGGACAAGGCGTTACCCAAAATTATCCCAAAGCGAAATATTGGTATAACAAAGCAGCAGAACAAGGGAACGCGAATGCTCAAAACAACTTGGGCGTTTTATACGAAAACGGACAAGGGGTAACCCAAAATGTTACCCAAGCAAAATCTTGGTTTGAAAAAGCCGCCGCCCAAGGCAATACGCTTGCACAACACGCCTTGGAATACATGACGCAGCAAAATCACAAATGAACCCGATATTTTGCCAATACACCATTACCGATAGATTAACTCTGTCCATTGAACAGCCATACTAGAGAAAGCTAAAAAATAAGGCATACGGTTACAACCATATGT
>NZ_JBQCXA010001110.1:0-530 GCF_051956855.1 Neisseria sp. P0021.S007 | reverse complement strand
GATTTAAAAATTGAACCGCGCCCGTGGAAAACGCCGCCTTCTATTTGGCGCTTGCTGTTGCAGACGGCGGTTTTAGGCAAAAGCGAAAATATCTCGCCCGTATTGGCAGGCGCAATGACCCGCGCCGTGATTTGCGGCACGCCGTATCCCTTGAGTTTGCTGTCGCAACTGATTACCCGAATCCGCGCCGATGGCGACGTGAACGGTCTGCGCGTGGCAATGATGAAAGCCGTATTAGAGCGGCGTTTTAGAAAAGGTTTTATCGAAGAAGGAGTTCCTATGAGTTTGAACAATGAAAGCCCGAATCGCGCCTATCTTTTAGGGCGGCTGTTTGCCGTGTTGGAGCGCATTCAATATCAGGCGTTGGGCGAATTAAATGCCGGTATTGCCGACCGCTATTACGGCTCTGCCTCCGCCGTGCCGTTTTCCGTTTTTCCGCGCCTGTTGTCGGGCGCAAAACACCATTTATCGCGCTTGCGTAAAGACAAAGCCGGCATGGCAGTGAATTTGGATAAAGATTTGGGCCTGTT
>NZ_JBQCXA010001109.1:0-530 GCF_051956855.1 Neisseria sp. P0021.S007 | reverse complement strand
GTCAAAATATCAATTCACACTCCCATCTTCTTCCGGTAGCGATTTTAACTCCGCCGAACATTTGCCGTTGGTTGTCTATTTTTATCCTAAAGACAACACGCCCGGCTGTACCACCGAAGGCTTGGATTTCAATGCCCGATTGGAACAATTCAAAGCATTGGGCTATACCGTTGTCGGTATTTCGCGTGACGGCGTTAAATCGCATCAGAATTTCTGCGCTAAACAAGGCTTCCAGTTTGAATTGTTGAGCGATAAAGAAGAAACCGTCTGCAAACTGTTTGACGTGATCAAGCTGAAAAAGCTTTACGGCAAAGAATCCCTCGGCATTGAGCGCAGCACGTTTGTGTTGGACGAAAACGGCGAAATTGCCCATGAGTGGCGCAAAGTCAAAGTGGCCGGACACGCGCAGGAAGTTTTGGATACAATCTCTCAAGCCTCTTAAATAGGGCTTTGAAAACCTAAGGCCGTCTGAACGGATGTAAAGTTATGCCGTTCAGACGGCCTTTCAATACAGTTTGATGAGTATGGAC
>NZ_JBQCXA010001108.1:0-530 GCF_051956855.1 Neisseria sp. P0021.S007 | reverse complement strand
CCTATCCAAAGGTACGACCGTCTATGCCGACAAAGGCTACGACAGTAAGGAAAACAGGCAACATCTGAAAGAGCATCGGCTGATGCGCAAAGCCCACCGCAAACATCCGCTGTCGGAAGCACAAACCAAACGTAACCGATATTTATCAAAAACCCGTTATGTGGTCGAACAAAGCTTCGGTACGCTGCACCGTAAATTCCGCTATGCCCGGGCAGTCTATTTTGGTCTGCTCAAAGTAAGTGCACAAAGCCATCTGAAGGCGATGTGTTTGAACCTTTTGAAAGCGGCTAACAGGCTAAGTGTGCCTGTTTGCGCCTAAAAGGCGGCCCGGATGCCTGATTATCGGGTATCCAAGGGGGATTATGGGGGGTATTTGAGTAGAATCAGTGGATATTCGAAACAAAAACAGCCGAAAACCTGTGTTTAGGTTTCGGCTGTTGGGGGAAAGGAATTTTGCAAAGGTCTCAGGCCGTCTGAAATTTCAGATGGCCTTTTGATTATGTTTTAAAGAATAGGACGTAGCTTAGAGG
>NZ_JBQCXA010001107.1:0-530 GCF_051956855.1 Neisseria sp. P0021.S007 | reverse complement strand
GACGATGTTGAGTTTCTCAAAGTCGATTTGGTCTTCGCAAAAGACTTCGGGAAAGAGTTGTTTGAGTTTTAATATATTGTCTTGTTTGAAATTATTTTCTAAATCGTGCAGAATTTTTCGGTTCGGTTGCCATAATTGCGTCTTCCATCAATGATCACTTACAAAGTGTCCATTTTATCGGGATATGTTGAAAGTTAAAAGAAAAGAAGGCCGTCTGAAAAACTTTTAATATTCGTTTTTCAGACGGCCTTCTTTTCACTTGCCGAAACAAGAGTATTTTGTTTCTCAACTTTACGAAACAGTCAGTCCTGCTGCTTACTTCTACCCCAAAAACTCTTTCAAAAACAGCAATACGCAGGTAAGTTCGTCGGCGGATTCGCGTTGGGTGCCGTTGCCGGTATGGCCGCCGCCGTCAGGCGAGTAGAGCCAAGATTGCGGCGAGGTTTCGCGCAGTTTGGCGTAAAACTTGAGCGCGTGGGCGGGATGGACGCGGTCGTCGCTGAGGCTGGTGGTAATGAGCGCTGGCGGAT
>NZ_JBQCXA010001106.1:0-531 GCF_051956855.1 Neisseria sp. P0021.S007 | reverse complement strand
GCAGCAGGCTTGTGGGAAAACTCGCCGTTTTTCTGCCACCTCGGCGCACCGATGCGCGATTTAAACGGTAAAACACTGGCGATTTTCGGTCGCGGCAATATTGGTAAAACGCTGGCAACTTATGCGCAGGCTTTCAAAATGAAGGTCGTGTTCGCCGAACACAAACACGCCGAAACCGTCCGCGACGGCTACGTTTCCTTTGACGAAGCCATCCGCTCCGCCGACGCGCTGTCGCTGCATTGCCCGCTCACGCCGGAAACGGCAAATATGATAGGCGAAGCCGAGTTGCAACAGATGAAGCCCGGCGCCATCCTCATCAACTGCGGGCGCGGCGGCTTGGTTGATGAAGCCGATTTGGTTGCGGCGTTGAAATACGGCCAAATCGGCGGGGCAGGTTTTGATGTGTTAACACAAGAGCCGCCGCGCGACGGCAACCCTCTGCTGAAAGCTCGACTGCCCACCCTCATTGTCACGCCACACATTGCATGGGCAAGCACAGAGGCCGCCAACCGTCTGTTTGCCATCCTTGTG
>NZ_JBQCXA010001105.1:0-531 GCF_051956855.1 Neisseria sp. P0021.S007 | reverse complement strand
GGCATGACCGAAGACCAACTCGCCGCGCTTATCGAGCTGAAAGAAGTCCGCCGCGAACGGGTTTCCACCTACGCCCAAGAACAAGGTTTGAAATACTTTGAAAACCAAAAACCGTGGGGCGTTGCCGCCGAAGTTGCCCTGCCCTGCGCGACCCAAAACGAATTGGACGAAGACGCCGCCAAAACCCTGCTGGCAAACGGCTGCTACGTCGTTGCCGAAGGTGCGAACATGCCTTCCACTTTGGGCGCGGTCGAGCAGTTCGTCAAAGCGGGCATCCTGTATGCGCCGGGCAAAGCCTCCAACGCCGGCGGCGTGGCAACTTCAGGCTTGGAAATGAGCCAAAACGCCGTCCGTCTGGCCTGGAGCCGCGAAGAAGTCGACCAACGCTTGTTCGACATCATGCAAAGCATCCACGAATCCTGCCTGAAATACGGCACTGAAAACGGCAAAACCAACTACGTCAACGGCGCGAACATCGCCGGTTTCGTCAAAGTCGCCGATGCGATGCTGGCGCAAGGCATTGTGTAAGTC
>NZ_JBQCXA010001104.1:0-531 GCF_051956855.1 Neisseria sp. P0021.S007 | reverse complement strand
TTTTTATACCAGTCGCGGCCGTCCAATTCGATGGGATGTTGGATGCGCTCGCAACCGTTGCCGCATTGCAGATCGTCTTCTTTGCAGTATTTGTCGCAACCCCAGCAGATACGCTCGGGATTTTTCGGGAAAGTGGGAAATTTCTTGGCCATGGTGTTCTTCTTTTGTTTGTGTGCGGTATGGGCAGAATTATAAGTGATTTGAATGGGGCTGGCGGCGGGTTTATCGTGTTTTACGCTGATTTTTTAAGATGTGTTAACCTTTCAGACGGCCTATACTGTGAAAATAATCCCTACGCGGTACAACAAGAGGACCCGATATGAACATATGCCGTCTGAAGCCTGAATTTGTCGAGCCTTTATCACTCACGCTATTTGAGGAATGGCACGATTTTGCGCCGTGGTCGTCTCTGGACAAAATCCGTGTGTATTACGCACAGTGCCTTAATGGGGATGACTTGCCGCTGGCGTTTGCGGCTGTCGATAACGAAGGGCGGCTGATGGGTTCGGCGGCATTAAAGCGGTTTGATAT
>NZ_JBQCXA010001103.1:0-531 GCF_051956855.1 Neisseria sp. P0021.S007 | reverse complement strand
GGCGTTACATAGCGTAAGACGGGCAGGTGGCCGTCTGAAGGTTGCAGATATTGGCCGATGGTAATCATCTCGATATTGTTGGCACGCATATCGCGCATGATTTCGCGCACGTCCTCGTCTGTTTCGCCCAAGCCGACCATGATGCCGGATTTGGTCGGAATATGGGGCATCATTTCTTTGTAGCGGCGCAGAAGCTCGAGGGAGTGTTGGTAGTTGGCACCCGGACGGGCTTTTTTATACAGGCTTGGATGGGTTTCCAAGTTGTGGTTCATCACGTCGGGCGGGGTTTCTGCCAAGATTTCCAGTGCGATGTCCAGACGGCCGCGGAAATCGGGAACAAGGATTTCGATTTTGGTATTCGGGCTGGTTTCGCGGATGGCTTTGATGCAGTCGGCGAAATGTTGGGCACCGCCATCACGCAGGTCGTCACGGTCGACGGAAGTAATCACGACATAGCGCAGGTTCATGGATTTGACGGATTCTGCCAAGTGTTTAGGCTCGTCAGGATCCAACATATTGGGGCGGCCATGA
>NZ_JBQCXA010001102.1:0-531 GCF_051956855.1 Neisseria sp. P0021.S007 | reverse complement strand
GTTCTAATGGCGGACGTAAGCGACCTTTTTATTTGAGAAAATATTTTATGATTTATAAAATTTTGTAAGTTTAGCATCATAAAAAATAAAATTTCACGATGCGCCGATTTGTTTTCATGCGACCTTAAATGAAAAAACGCTGCGGTATAATGGCTGCTTTGTCATTCTTTAGAGGTCGTCTGAAACTGTCGGACGATTTGTTTTAATCATGAGCAAACACAGCAAACATTCAAATCAAGTCCGCATCATCGGCGGGCAATGCAGGGGGCGGAAACTGGTTTTTGCAGATGCAGACGGTCTGCGCCCGACGCCTGATAGTGTCCGCGAAAAACTTTTCAATTGGCTCGGTCAGGATTTGACCGGTATGAATGTGTTGGACCTGTTTGCAGGTAGCGGCGCGTTGGGATTTGAAGCCGCGTCCCGTAACGCGAAAAGGGCAGTGTTGGCAGATAATAACCGTAAAACTGCCGATATGCTGCGGCAAAACGCCAGAGTATTGGGTTTGGATAAACTGGAAATCCTCAATACCGA
>NZ_JBQCXA010001101.1:0-531 GCF_051956855.1 Neisseria sp. P0021.S007 | reverse complement strand
ATCCGGTACATCAGACACCATGCAGACAACCATCGCCATCAACCCCGAAACACCCGCCCCCGCCAAAGACCTCGGACACCGCCACTACAACGGCAAAGGCATCGTCCATTCCGTAGAATCCTGCGGCGCGGTGGACGGTCCCGGGTTGCGCTACGTCCTCTTCCTGCAAGGCTGCCTCATGCGCTGCCTCTACTGCCACAACCGCGACACATGGGACTTGCACACCGAACAGGCCCAGGAAATGACCGTACCCGAAGTCATGAAGCAAGTCATGTCCTACCGTCACTACCTGCGCGCCACAGGCGGCGGCGTTACCGCCACAGGCGGCGAACCGCTCCTGCAATACGAATTCGTACGCGACTGGTTCACCGCCTGCCACGAACACGACATCCACACCTGCCTCGACAGCAACGGCTACGCCCTGCATTACGATTCCATCCTTGACGACCTGCTCGACCACACCAACCTCGTCATGCTCGATTTAAAACAAATCGACCCCGAAATCCACAAAGTCCTCGTCGGCATCCCCAA
>NZ_JBQCXA010001100.1:0-531 GCF_051956855.1 Neisseria sp. P0021.S007 | reverse complement strand
CTCTATTGCTATTGGTACAGGAGCTAAAGTAGAGGGAGATGCTGATTACAACAAATACAATATTGCAATTGGTAATAAAGCTCGATCAACCAATAGAGAAACAGTTGCCATTGGTAACAATGCAGATGGTTGGGGAACTGGTGGTGTTGCAATTGGTGGTGGTAGTAATGCATCCGGACGTGGTACGGCAATTGGTTATGGCGCAAAAGCTAGCGGCGTAGAAGGTTTAGCAACCGCTATCGGTAATGAATCAAATGCAAGTGGTCGTGGAGCGATCGCTATGGGTAATGGCGCAAAATCATCAGGAAATGATGCTATTGCTTTAGGCTTTATAGCTAATGCGAGTGGAGAAAATGCAGTTACTATTGGTGTACGTTCAGTTGCAAGTGGCCAAGCTTCTGCTGCTTATGGTATTCAAGCTCAGGCGACAGCCGAGCGCTCAATTGCTTTAGGGGTTGTATCTAAGGCAACAGGAGGTCATAGCGTTGCATTAGGTGATTCCTCAAGAGCATATGGGCATTGGTCTACTGC
>NZ_JBQCXA010001099.1:0-531 GCF_051956855.1 Neisseria sp. P0021.S007 | reverse complement strand
GGTCTATTCAGTTTCAGACGGCCTAATCAGCAGTTGGAAAAGCCTGATAAACCGAACGCCACAAAACACGAAACCCACTGTATCGGCAGTGGGTTTCATGTTTTTCGGTTTTGAGTATCTGATATAAAGGGGAACAGGTATGTTTCGTATATGCGCACTCCGAGTATCAAGAGATAATGGGGAAGAGGGGGATAAAATCTGTCGTTTAATGGCTCGGATTAGGACGTCTTCCGAGTGAGTTTGATTATACGCTAATAATAACTATTATCAATAGCAAAACTAAAAAAATAAGGGATTTTTTTGTAGTAGATTGTTTTGTATGGAAATTAAGTTTCTGTATTGGCTTTGCCATGATTGAAAAGGCCGTCTGAACGTCAAACGAACAGGCCGATTGAAATAGGGTAAGGCAAACATTTCAACCCTATATTTCAGACGGCCTTTTGATTTGTTTCAATCACTCATAAACCCAAGCAATCAACATATCCAAAGCCATATAAAATACCGTATAATCAAGACCAAATTAACTTTGCC
>NZ_JBQCXA010001098.1:0-531 GCF_051956855.1 Neisseria sp. P0021.S007 | reverse complement strand
TCATACAACTCATCCGCTTCTTCGCGTTTTTGTTTCAGGCTCAATTTAATCAGTTCCAACTGTTTGGCCAAATCTTCGTCAGCCAGACGGATGTCAAACCAATCATGTTTGCTGGACAGGCTTGCCAAATATTCGGTAGTAATTTCGCTGCCTTTAGCCAGCTTCATCGGACCACCATTGGCTTTTTGACCAACAATCATACGCTCGATACGGTCGAATGCGTCATTATCGAAAATACGTAATTGATCGCCCAAATCTTGACGGTAACGTTTCAATTCAGAATCAATAATGGATTGAGCACGTTTGTCGCGTTGGATACCTTCACGAGTAAAGACTTGAACGTCGATAACGGTACCGCTCATGCCGGTAGGCATACGCAATGAAGTATCTTTTACATCAGATGCTTTTTCACCGAAGATGGCACGCAGCAGTTTTTCTTCAGGAGTCAGTTGGGTTTCGCCTTTAGGTGTTACTTTACCTACCAAGACGTCACCTGCTTCTACTTCTGCACCGATATACACGATACCGGAT
>NZ_JBQCXA010001097.1:0-531 GCF_051956855.1 Neisseria sp. P0021.S007 | reverse complement strand
GTTTCAACAGGCATATCAACAATTGCTGCCAGCTTGGTCAATTGTTCGGCAGTCGGCATTTCTTCCATACCGGAAGGCATGGCATACAAGGATTCAGTCGGTGCACTCAACGCCAAAGTCGCGCCGTTACGGTCCGTAATCATGCCGCGCGACGCAGGTAAAGTCAGGGTACGGACAAAACGCTGATCGCCCTGATTTTTCAAAAACTCATGCTGCGTGGTTTGCAAATAGATGCCGCGAGCCAGCAGTCCGACAAACGCAGCCGCAATCAGCCACAACACCAAAGAAATCCGCCCATCACTGGTGATGGGTTTTTTAGCTTTGGCTGTCTTGGGCAGCATGCTCGGTTTATATTCGTTTTTAATCAACATCTTAACATCTCAATTCATAATCACCCGAACCGTGTCTTTATCGAACGGCACCAGTTTGCAGTGCCGGATAAGCCGGCTATATTATTTTTTTCGTTCCACCATCACGGTATTATCCGCGCCGGGCGGTTTGAGGCGCTGCTTCTCAGCCGCCACCTTAATC
>NZ_JBQCXA010001096.1:0-532 GCF_051956855.1 Neisseria sp. P0021.S007 | reverse complement strand
GAAAACCATTATCCTGCTCCATATACTTTTTATCAGCCTCGCCGCACATGCGGAATTCTCAGAAATTCAAGATCCTGACGGATACAGCAACTTACGCGAACAACCGAACACCCAAAGCCGAATCCTGACCAAAATTCCAAACGGCACTCATGTTTATACCCCCGAGATGGAGGGAAAGCTTCATTTAGAACACGGTTGGCAGATGACCTACGATTTGCGCGGCAAAAAAAGCCTGGATGGCTGGGTGCATACTTCGCGACTGATTCCGTTGTCGCGTTATGAAAGCATCCCCGTTACGGCTACTGCCGACGGTTTTACCTGTCAAAAAAACGGCATGGGCGTGCGCATTAAATCGGAACGTTTCAACTATAAGAAAGAAAAACATCTGTTTACACACGATCAATACGGACTTTCCCATTATCGCGGAAAAGAAATGTTCGGCACTGACGGTACAATTCCATTCAGCCACTATCGTGAAATTGCCTTTTTCCGCAACGGTAAAACACAAATCGTTCCCCGAGCCCAATATGAC
>NZ_JBQCXA010001095.1:0-532 GCF_051956855.1 Neisseria sp. P0021.S007 | reverse complement strand
GTCCTCTGCTTCGTCGCCCGCTTTGGCAAGCACGCTTTCGCGTATGCCCATCATGCCCAAGACGTTCTCGGCGGTTCGTTTGCGCCATGAGCTGCTGATGTAGTCGTTTTTGCGGCTGTTGCGCTGCGAAATTTGGTTGAATGCTTCAATCAGGATGGAGAAGCCGATAGCGGCGTAGAGGTAGCCTTTCGGGATGTGGAAATGGAAGGCTTCGGCAATGAGGCTGAAACCGATCATCAGCAGAAAACCTAAGCAGAGCATGACGACGGTAGGATGTCTGTCCACAAACTCGGTCAGCGGTTTGCTGGCGGAAATCATGACGGTCATGGCAACGGCAACCGCGCCCATGGCGACGACGATGTGATCGACCATGGCAACGGCCGTGATGACGGAATCGATGGAAAATACCGCGTCAAGAATCAGGATTTGGGCAACCACACTCCAAAATCGCGCGTGTTTTTTCTGGCTGTCAGCAACGGCGAACTGGTTATGCCCTTCGAGGCGTTCGTGCAGTTCGGTGGTGGCTTTGTAG
>NZ_JBQCXA010001094.1:0-532 GCF_051956855.1 Neisseria sp. P0021.S007 | reverse complement strand
ATTTTTGTCTCTGGCCGACAATCGGGATTACGCCTTCAATTCCGGCATACAACATCTTTCCGTAGATGCTTGGTGTACCAGCAGGGATTTGCCACTGATGATGCCGCGCGACGGAGAGTCTGATTTCCTGATTGAAGGCTTCCTGCCGGTTAACTCTATCAAGCTGATTTCTAAGTTAACACGTCCTCAAGCGGCTGTGAGTGAGGATCGAACGCTTTGGTCGTTTTTAAACCAATTAAGCTTGAACTATCTGTCATTATTAAACATCGACCAAGAAGATGCACCCGTCACCTTAAAAGAGCTTTTAATGGTGTTTGTTTCTTCCGAAAATGATTTGCTGAAAAAACAGATTGAGTCGATTACACGTGTTGAGACCTCCACCGTGAACAAGGTAGTCCGTCCTTACGGAGTTGCGGCGCCTGTTCGAGGCATCAAAATCACGATTACATTGGATGAAGCGCAATTGGGCGGTATCCATCCCTTCCTATTCGGATCGGTTTTAAACCATTACTTCCAACGTTTGGTGTCAATT
>NZ_JBQCXA010001093.1:0-532 GCF_051956855.1 Neisseria sp. P0021.S007 | reverse complement strand
GTGCTACCCTGATTGAATCCGCCGACCATACCCTCGATTTACAATACTATATCTGGCACAACGACATCTCCGGCAAGCTTCTGTTCAACCTGATTCATCGTGCAGCTGAACGCGGCGTCCGTGTGCGTTTGCTTCTGGACGACAACAACACCAACGGCATGGATGATCTCCTGCTGGCACTCGACAATCATCCCAATATTGAAGTCCGTCTGTTTAATCCCTTTATTTTCAGAAAATGGCGTGCACTCGGCTACGTTGCTGACTTTCCGCGACTTAACCGCCGGATGCACAACAAATCGTTTACCGCCGACAACCGTGCCACCATTTTGGGCGGACGCAATATCGGCGACGAATATTTTAAGGTTAACGACGATACCATCTTTGCCGACCTCGATATCCTCGCCACAGGCCGCGTAGTAACAGAAGTGTCCCAAGACTTCGACCGCTATTGGGCAAGCCATTCCGCCTACAACGCGACCAGCATTATCAAACGGGGAAACCTGAAAAAAGGATTGGCAGAGCTTGATTACAC
>NZ_JBQCXA010001092.1:0-532 GCF_051956855.1 Neisseria sp. P0021.S007 | reverse complement strand
CGGTTGCGGATGTCTTTAATCAAAAGCCAGCCGCCGGCAATCAGTGCAATCAGCGGAATCAGCCACACGACAGACGTGAAGACATTGGTTTTCTTGACACGCGCCGGTGCGTGATAATTGGGTGAAGAGTCGTGTTTTTTCATTGTGTTGAGGTCTGGTCAGAATCAAGGCCGTCTGAAAGCTGCTGTTGCTTGTCCCAAATCAGACGGGGATCGAAATAATAGGCCGAAAGCATGGTCAAAATAACGACCAGGCAGAAGTAAATCGCCGCACCACCCGGCACGACGCGCGCCATATTGGTGTGGAACGAACTCATCAAAATAATAATCACAAAAATATCAATCATCGACCAGCGGCCGATGGATTCGGTAATCCGATACAAAACCGACATTTTGTCCGCGCTCATCACAGGTTTAAAGTATGCGGAATAAATCAAAACCGCCATCGCAATAATCTTCAAAACCGGCACCATAATACTGGCACTAAAGATAATCACGGCAATCAATCGGTCGCCGTCGTCCCACATATAAAC
>NZ_JBQCXA010001091.1:0-532 GCF_051956855.1 Neisseria sp. P0021.S007 | reverse complement strand
CACTCAAGCCTGCTTTATGAGCTATTTCAGCGCAGAGGGCGGCAGCGCAAATGCCGTTTTAGGCGTGTTCCAATCCCTTATCGGCGCATCGGTCGGCATGGCAACGACTTGGCTACATAATGGTTCCGCCTTGGTGATGGCCGGTATGATGTTGAGTTCGACCGTATGCGGTATCGTGCTGTTGTGGGTTTGCTCGCATCAGGCTTGGATGGAAAACGATAAAAAAGAATATGTTTAACCTTCGGGCCGTCTGAAAAACGGTTTCAGACGGCCTCAACACTATATTGAAGAAATTAACCATGAGTACCAGCAAACAACGCCCCATCGGCGTATTCGATTCCGGCGTCGGCGGCTTGACCAACGTCCGCGCCCTGATGGAACGCCTGCCGATGGAAAACATCATCTATTTCGGCGATACCGCACGCGTTCCCTACGGCACCAAACCCCGCGCTACCATCGAAACCTTCGCCATGCAGATTGTCGATTTCCTGCTGGAAAACGATGTCAAAGCACTCGTCATTGCGTGTAACAC
>NZ_JBQCXA010001090.1:0-532 GCF_051956855.1 Neisseria sp. P0021.S007 | reverse complement strand
GAATAAGGGGATAAGGCCGTCTGAAATATTATAGACGTTCGGTTTCAACACGGATTTTAAAAACAACTTTGCGTATGTTCGCCCTGTCGCCGACCAATGGGGCATGCGCATCATTCGGGAAGAATAGCGCAAATTCACCTGGCTCCAAGGTCAGCCAGGTTTCCGGCTCGCAGTCGAAAAACTCGATATCGCGCTTTTCGTTGTAGCCTAAACCGTTTTTCAGACGGCCTCTGTCTATCCAGCCATATGTTTCGCTGCCGTCAATCGGCGTTTGAATATCAATATGTTTTAAGTGCGCTTCAGGCTGGGCTTCTCCCTTAGTCCTCATCGGCTCGCTACCGATAAAAATACGGATATTGGGATTCTCGCATGGTACTTGGCCGTCCGGCAGCTTGGCAAAATTTAGGGTCTGCAACAGATGGAAGGCTTCGGCAAAGTCGGGATGCAAGGCAGCGTAGCGGGTGGCATTGCTTATGGTGTCGGTAATCATGGTATATTTTTGTAGATTAAAGGCCGTCTGAAACACTTAAAT
>NZ_JBQCXA010001089.1:0-533 GCF_051956855.1 Neisseria sp. P0021.S007 | reverse complement strand
GTATATGAACAGATGAGGTAACACTGATTTGCTTGATATCTTCAAGTTGGATTGAGTGGGTTGATAACCTGTTCAATAGCAGTCAAAAAGGTCGTCTGAAATTTTTCAGACGACCTTTGGATTCTCAAAGTCAAACTGTTATTTGCCAGCTTTCAGCGATTGCCACAAACGGACGCTCAGGCGGCTTGCATCTGTTGATTTGGGCGATACGATAAAGCTTTTATCCATCAATTCCTTGGTTGGGAAAATAGACGCATCGCCGGTATATTTCTCGTCCATCAATGCGCGTGCAGGGCGGCTGGCTGGAGCGTAGGTAACGAAATTGCCGTTTTGCGCCGCGACTTCGGGATCGAGCGTGTGGTTGATGTATTTATGCGCATTGGCGGTGTTTTGGGCATCGCGCGGAATCATCAGGGAATCTACCCAGATGCCGACACCGCTTTTGGGTGCTAAAACTTCGATTTCGACGCCATTCTTCGCTTCTTGTGCGCGTGTTTTGGCGATGTTCAAGTCGCCGCCGTAACCGACTGAGA
>NZ_JBQCXA010001088.1:0-533 GCF_051956855.1 Neisseria sp. P0021.S007 | reverse complement strand
GGCAAATCGTCCGCCGTCAGCCCGAAACGGCGGAGCACCAAACCGCTTTCCAACAGCGGCAGCACTTTATCGACTTCAAACCGGCTTTCCAGCAAATCCAGCGTCTGCTCCAGCGCGTAAAGCAGCGGCTGGCGGCGGCTGAGTTTCACGTCCGACACCGAATACGGCAAAGCCTGCGCCCCGCCTTGCGCCTGCCCGAACACCGCCTCGATAAACGGGCTGTACGGCTCTATGTTCGGCGTCAAAACAGCAATATCGTGCGGCTGCCAGTCGGGATGTTCGTGCAGAATCCGCAACAGCTTGTCTTTCAAAATCTGCAATTCGCGCAAGGGGCTGTGTGCCGACACGATACGGACGGAGCCGTCGTCCAGCAAATCCGCGCGGCTGTGTTCAGACGGCATCCGCAGGTTTTGAATGTCGTTTTGCAGACAGTGTAGCAGCGTGTCGTCTGAAGCCTCTTCAAACACATTCTGCTCCTCCAAGCCGATTTCCGTCAGAAAATCAAAAAAATCACGCCCCTGCTTGCCCAGCGA
>NZ_JBQCXA010001087.1:0-533 GCF_051956855.1 Neisseria sp. P0021.S007 | reverse complement strand
CCTGCAAATGCTATCAGTAATTGGGCAAACTGGCAAATTGTGCTGTAGATATTGATAGGATTTAGAGGTTGAAATTAAGATTTTTTAAAAGAGTTATGTAGCTTGTTTTTAAATCGAGATATTGAGTGGATACAGTAAAAAAGCATCAGATATTTGAGAAAGTTTATTCGAATACGAAAAATATTTTTCAAATTTTGTTGTAAATAGAAAATTAAATTTAGATTATCTGGTTTTTTACAAAGAGAATAGGCCGTCTGAAGACTCTAAAGAGATTAAGGAGAAATGGGATTTGAAGATGGCGATTGTTGAGGAAGGGTAAATGAAAAAAATGACATGTACAGGCTACTTTAGCGCTGACATGTCATTTATGTAGGAAGTTAGAATTTCAGACGGCCTCTAATTATCAGTAGAGCCTTTTTGAGAGAATTGCTTCCATTGAGTCAGAAGCTCTTTGAGAACGTCTTGCTGTTCATGTCCATGTTGGATGGCTTCTTGCAACCAGAAGCAAGCATTGTTGATGTCTTTTTTTACAC
>NZ_JBQCXA010001086.1:0-533 GCF_051956855.1 Neisseria sp. P0021.S007 | reverse complement strand
ACCGATTCACTTGGTGCTTCAGCACCTTAGAGAATCGTTCTCTTTGAGCTACGGCGAGGCAACGCCGTACTGGTTTAAAGTTAATCCACTATACATTTTCAGACGACCTGAGTTTCAAGTAAAATCTACCTCGTCTGAAACACACTCAATCTCTCAGTAAGGAAAACATCATGAGCAACCATCACAAACTCATCATCCTTGGCTCAGGTCCTGCCGGCTACACTGCCGCCGTCTATGCCGCCCGCGCCAACCTCAAGCCCGTCATCATTACCGGTGTCGAACAGGGCGGACAACTGATGACCACCACCGAAGTCGACAACTGGCCCGCCGATGCCGAAGGCGTACAAGGCCCGGAGCTGATGGCTCGTTTCCAAGCCCACGCCGAACGCTTCGGCACCGAAATGATTTTCGACCAAATCCACACCGTTGATTTGCAAAACCGTCCCTTTACCCTCAAAGGTGACATGGGCGAATACACCTGCGACGCCTTGATCGTTGCCACCGGCGCATCCGCCAAATATCTTGGGCTGCCC
>NZ_JBQCXA010001085.1:0-533 GCF_051956855.1 Neisseria sp. P0021.S007 | reverse complement strand
CTCCTGAAAGACTGGCTAGACAATCTGGTTATGCCCGGCGAAACCTTCCGCTACGGCGAAGACGGTACGCCGAAAGGTTTGATGGGCGAGCATAAGGTGCTGCTGTTGCAGGCCAGCGGCAGCGTTTATAGCGAAGGTCCGATGGCACAAATGGATTTCGCTTCAAGCTATTTGAAAACATTACTCGGCGGCTTCTTGGGCTTTGCCTCCGTGGATACCGTTTACGCCGAAGGTACGGCAGGCGACTGGGAAGCCGCAGTCCAACGCGCCTGTGCAAAAATCGATGACGTATACGACTCTTTCAACTCCTGACTATTTCAGCTAATCAAAGGTCGTCTGAAAGTTGTGTTTCAGACGACCTTTATACTTATACTGAGCAGTAGTCGGATTATTAAAGAAACAGTCTTTCAGACGACTTCAAAAAAAGTATTGAGGTCGTCTGAAAAGCAAAAACTGCGTGCGTGCTTTGAAACACAAATCCTATTTCAGAACCAAATGTTTGTGCGAGCTAGGACTTGCTGACACTTTATGCA
>NZ_JBQCXA010001084.1:0-533 GCF_051956855.1 Neisseria sp. P0021.S007 | reverse complement strand
TCATGAAACTCCAACGGCCAAGAGAGCCAACCCACTTCGCCGGAACGGTTGTAATACTGATCCAACGCCTCAAACAAGCCGAAGCCTTCCAAAGCCTCGCTGTGTTCTTCAACAAAGGCGTCAAATGCCGCCCGCTCTTGTTTGGCGGCTTCGCATTCATCGTTTTCAAACGCATCAAATGCCTTCTGTAAAGCATCACGCTTAAACGCCCAAACCGCCGTATAAGCAACGGTTTCCGTAATCCGCAACGCCGCAATGCGCTGGCAGATATTCGGCTGCTTGAGCCAGTTTTTCAGCTTTTCGTTGTAGGAGAACGCACCAACCTTCTCCACATCCAGATAAATCGGATTGAGCCATTCGCGCGAAGACGGACTGTACGGGCTGGCAAAAGCAGGCTTGGCACTAAAAAGCGCGTGCAGCGGATTGATGCCGATAAAATCCAGTTGCTTATCCGCCGCAAACGCCATCAAATTCAGTAAATCGGTAAAATCCCCGATGCCCCAGTTCCGCTGCGAACGCAGGCTGTACAAATG
>NZ_JBQCXA010001083.1:0-534 GCF_051956855.1 Neisseria sp. P0021.S007 | reverse complement strand
CATACTGACCGTTGCCGTATTGGTCACGATACTGCTCCGAGCCATCCTTACCAAGCATAAACTCCACAAGCACACCCTCCGCATATAGAGTCCCTATCTGAGCTAAGTTGGGCAGTTTCTTCCATTCCTCAGGGGTTAGTTCAATAGCGGTGGGAATGCCGGTTATCGGTTTTGCTTTAATTCTACTGTTTTCCACTTCAAAAAAGGCGGCGGCATTTTTACGGTCGTGCTTAATCCTTGGTGCGCTGCGGGAAATCAAATCTGTCCAACCTGCTTGATGCATCTGCCTGATCAGATTATAGAAATTCTGTCTTGCTTCTTCGTCACTGACGTTGCTGCTTTTGCCGAGGTCAGAAAACATGTCAAATTGATTAACACCTAAGAACGGGTTATGACTTCGATTTTCATATGCGGTAATACTGCTTACATGTGGTATTTTAAAAGTATGTTTGCCGTGTTCAAAAACAACGGTTTTTTCCTGATTAAAGTCTATTTCATATTGATTGACATTAAAAAACTCTGAGTCGTCAGAAG
>NZ_JBQCXA010001082.1:0-534 GCF_051956855.1 Neisseria sp. P0021.S007 | reverse complement strand
TATCATTACTTTAATATTGCAATATCTGATTTCTTAATAGCTCACCCTGAATATCAAAAAAAGTGTAAAGAAATACAAAAAACATATTCTCAAACAAACTGTAGCCTGCATGAAACCTAAAATCCATGCGTAAAGTGTGTGCTTCAGCACGAAAGATGGAATATTAAACCGAATCAGCGACGGCGGCCAAAGCCCCGACCCATGCTTGGGCGGCGGTAGTTGGAAGGCTGACGCGCGGTTTCGCGGTAACGCTGTTGCTGTTGAGCGTTTTGTTGTTGCGCATTTTGCTGTTGGGCACGCAGGGTGCGCGTATTCAGCTGTTGGCTGGTGCGTCCGTTTGGACGTGCGGTTTGATAATAGTTGGTACGGGCTTGACGGGCAATCGGGCTGTTTTGATTGCGCGCCTGTGTGAATTTGTTGGCCAATGCGTTGCCGATAAATGCACCGGCTGCCGCGCCCACCAAGCTTTGCAGCAGCCAGCTGCCGGTGGATTGGTCGTAGATGTATTGTTGACCGTCTGTACCGGTTACCGGT
>NZ_JBQCXA010001081.1:0-535 GCF_051956855.1 Neisseria sp. P0021.S007 | reverse complement strand
ACACTGGTGCCGCAGGCGCTAAAGGTGAAAAAGGTGACACTGGTGAAAAAGGTGGCAGCATCACAGGTGAAGTTGTAGATAATGGTGATGGTACCCATACAATCACTGTTACTGATCTTGATACCGGCTCAGTCACTACTACCATCGTTAAGGACGGTAAAGACGGTGTAGATGGTAAGAATGCTAAAGCCGACGTTAAAGACAACGGCGACGGTACTCACACTGTAACCATCACTGATGGTGAAGGTAATACCACTACTACTATCATTAAAGATGGTAAGAATGCTGAAGCCGACGTTAAAGACAACGGCAACGGTACTCACACTGTAACCATCAAAGACGGTAACGGTAATACCACTACTACCATCCTTAAAGACGGTGCTACTGGCGCTACTGGTGAAAAAGGTGACACTGGTGCCGCAGGCGCTAAAGGTGAAAAAGGTGACACTGGTGAAAAAGGTGGCAGCATCACAGGTGAAGTTGTAGATAATGGTGATGGTACCCATACAATCACTGTTACTGATCTTGATACCGG
>NZ_JBQCXA010001080.1:0-535 GCF_051956855.1 Neisseria sp. P0021.S007 | reverse complement strand
ATACATCATCACCAGCGGTTCGCAAATGCGCGAATCTGGTTCGACCAATACGTTGGAAGTGTTGCAGGTTAAATAATTGCAGTGATCCGATGATTGGAAAAGCAGGCTGTTTTAGCCTGCTTTTTTTGTGTAAAAAAAGAAAAGATTAGGCAAAAATAATGATGTAGTATAGAATTGAGTGCCTATACTAAATCAATAAAGGACGTTTCAGACGGCCTTTTTCTTTGTCCGCTACTTTCACGGTAAACCAAAATGATTCATTTCAATCTGAAAAAAACAGCATTTATTTTAAGCGCAGCACTGTTATCTACTGCCGTCCAAGCCTCCGGCTACCACTTCGGCACACAATCCGTTAACGCACAAGGCACGGCCAACGCCGCCGCCGCCGAAGCTGCCGATGCCTCAACCATTTTCTACAATCCGGCCGGTTTGAGCAAAATCGACAGCAGCCAAATTTCCGTCAACGCCAATATCGTTTTCCCAAGCATTCATTATGAGGCGGAATCTGCGAAACACTTCCGCACGGGTGCCGATG
>NZ_JBQCXA010001079.1:0-535 GCF_051956855.1 Neisseria sp. P0021.S007 | reverse complement strand
GAATAATTGTTGGGGTAGGTGCTCATGTGGCTGTTAATCATGCTTCAACAAAAGTTGAGACAGCTAATTCATATCATGAACGTAAAGAAACTAAAACCGGCATGGGTGTAATGGCTGGTGTAAGCTACGAAGTAACTCCTAACGTTGCTTTGGACGCTGGCTATCACTATAACCATTAGGGCAAGATTAATAACGTTAAGTTCCATACTCACGAAGTATCTGCCGGTGTACGCGTAAAATTCTAATATTTGAATACTTGACATGAAGCAATCATTGCTTCAAATATCAAGTAACAAAAGGCCGTCTGAAACCTATTTCTCAGGATTTCAGACGGCCTTTAAGTTGTTTAAATATGTCTAACTTTTTGCTGCTTTTACTTTTGCTGCAAACCACAGTGCCGCAGCCGTTCCTGCCATATCGGCAATGCCATCCGCGATCGAACCTTGGCGCGTAGTAGTCAGAAATGCCTGAGCCAGCTCGCTGCCTACTGCGAATAATAAGGCGGCAAACAGAATGCCTTTATAGGGAATATTCC
>NZ_JBQCXA010001078.1:0-535 GCF_051956855.1 Neisseria sp. P0021.S007 | reverse complement strand
GCCGCACACCGCACCGGCCTTCTGGACGTATTGAAACCCTTAAACCACGACACAACACACGCCTGCGTGACCGCCGAACGCGCCCTTGCCCGCGCTCTGGGCGGAAGCTGCCAAGTCCCGCTTGCCGCATATTGCACCGAAGAAAACGGCCTGCTCACCCTGCGAGGTCTGGTCGGACACTCCGACGGCTCGGTAATCTTGCAGGCAGACGCGCAAGCCCCCGCCGCCTACGCCGACGCGCTCGGACGCGCGGTCGCCAAAAAGCTGGCGGACGACGGCGCGCAGGAATTGATTGAAGCAGTGTTGAAAGAACAAGCCGAATAAATCGGTTCGCAAGAAAAGGTCGTCTGAAAACGCCACATCGGGTTCAAACCCGTTGAAACCGCGTTTTCAGACGACCTTTTTGCTTATAACTTTTGGTTTGCAGCACATAACCAATCAGTCTTTCCCGAAAAACGCCAATCGGAGTAGTATGCTACATTCCGTTCAATACACTGAAAACAAAGGTATAAATATGGCACGCTTAACTGTACAC
>NZ_JBQCXA010001077.1:0-536 GCF_051956855.1 Neisseria sp. P0021.S007 | reverse complement strand
TATCTGTACTGTCTGCGGCTTCGTCGCCTTGTCCTGATTTAAAGTTAATCCACTATAAAACCGATTCAAAGAAAAAGGTCGTCTGAAAACCTGAAACATGGTTTTCAGACGACCTTTTGTCATGCCGGATTGCTTAACGCAGCTCTGTGTGCAGGCGGCTGAGGAGCGTAGAGGCATCGCTGCCTTTGTACGCGCTGCCGTCTTTATTCAAGAGGCTGATGCGTGAACCGCCGTTGACAGGTTCAACGAATACGATGATTTCGGGATAGGCGGCAGGTTTTTCGGCTTTTTTGCCTTTGCCCAACATACGGCCGAAGAAGCCCGGTTTTTTCGTGGAAACGGCTTCACTTTCGGTAGGTGCTTGTTGCACCAAGAAAGCGTGGCGTTCGATGCTTTGACCCAAAACGTTCAAGCCGATGCGGTCGAGGGCAAGCGCGGTGCGGCGCCAGTTGCGACCGTAGTCGCCGGAGACGAGCAGGGTGTTGCCGTCGATTCGTGCCAATTCGCTGCCGCTGCGTTTGGCAACGCTTTGGGTC
>NZ_JBQCXA010001076.1:0-536 GCF_051956855.1 Neisseria sp. P0021.S007 | reverse complement strand
CCACAACAAAGGCGACAAAATCTCCGGTGCGGTTAAATCCATTACTGACTTCGGTGTATTCGTAGGCCTGCCCTGCGGTATCGACGGTCTGGTTCACCTGTCTGACCTGTCTTGGACTGAAGCAGGCGAGGAAGCTGTACGCAAATACAAAAAAGGCGAGGAAGTTGAAGCCGTTGTATTGGCGATTGACGTTGACAAAGAGCGCATCTCTTTGGGCATCAAACAACTGGAAGGTGATCCTTTCGGTAACTTCATCAGCGTAAATGACAAAGGTTCTTTGGTTAAAGGTTCTGTGAAATCTGTTGACGCCAAAGGTGCCGTTGTTGCCCTGTCTGACGAAGTAGAAGGCTACCTGCCTGCTTCCGAATTCGCAGCCGACCGCGTTGAAGACCTGACCACCAAACTGAAAGAAGGTGATGAGGTTGAAGCTGTTATCGTAACCGTCGACCGCAAAAACCGCAGCATCCGCCTGTCTGTTAAAGCTAAAGACGCTAAAGAAAACCGTGAAGCCCTGAATTCAGTCAACGCTGCTGCAA
>NZ_JBQCXA010001075.1:0-536 GCF_051956855.1 Neisseria sp. P0021.S007 | reverse complement strand
CTGCACAACACCAGCTCCACCCAAATCCGCGCCAATCTCGCCAAAACGCACCATTCAGACGGCCTGCCACAACCCGTCGCCCAATACATCCGCCAACACAAACTCTATGAAAAATAGCGTTTATTCAGGCAGATAAGCTATAATGCCGTCTGAAAACATTTCAACTAGGAAAATAATGAACGAACAAGAATTGCAAGACCTGCAAAAAATGGTCGAAGTGGCCGTAAACGCCCTCGAAGACATTAAAGCCAAAGACATCTCTGTTTTGGAAACCCAAGACAAAACCTCCCTGTTCGCCCGTATGATTATTGCCAGCGGCGACAGCACACGCCAAGTCAAAGCATTGGCCAACAACGTTGCCGTCGATTTGAAAGAAGCCGGTTTTGAAATCCTCAGCACCGAAGGCGACAGCGGCGAATGGACGCTTGTCGATGCAGGCGACCTCGTTGTCCACGTCATGCTCCCTGCCGTGCGCGACTTCTACGACATCGACACCTTGTGGGGCGGAGAAAAACCGAGTTTCCACGCCGGTATGC
>NZ_JBQCXA010001074.1:0-536 GCF_051956855.1 Neisseria sp. P0021.S007 | reverse complement strand
GGTTTTCACTTCATTGAAATTGGTTTTCAGACGGCCTGGAATGTGGGTTTGGGTTCAGGCCGTCTGAAAGGATAAGATGCAGTTAATAAAACAGGCTGTTCCGACACTTTATCGGACAGCCTGTCTGCATATTAGGCGGCTTTCTCGGCTGCCAATTTTTCTTGGCGGTAGGCTTCGGCAGCCTCGCGTTCCCGTTTGGTTGCCTGACGCATCATCCAGTAGTTGACGACAATCACCAGCGTACCGATGATACCGATCAGGATGGTTGCCAAAACGTTCATCTGAGGGTCAAGACCGAGTTTGATTTTGGAGAAAATTACTTGCGGCAATGTCGATGAACCCGGGCCTGACAGGAAAGAGGTAATTACCAAGTCGTCCAAAGACAGGGTAATGCCCAAGAGGAAGCCGGAAGCAATCGCAGGGGCAATCAACGGCAGGGTAATCACGAAGAAAATCTTCAGCGGACGGGCACCCAAGTCCATAGCGGCTTCTTCCAAGGATTGGTCCAATTCCACCAAGCGCGAACGGATAACGAC
>NZ_JBQCXA010001073.1:0-536 GCF_051956855.1 Neisseria sp. P0021.S007 | reverse complement strand
CAAAGCGTGTTGCTGTCGCGCCAGTCCGTTTCGATTCCGCCGAGGCAGACTCTCTGTCCGCGCTGATCGGCTTTTGGCTCAACCCAAGGCAAACCGACTGGCTGCGCTTTGTCTTGACCGGCGTTTTGTTCGGCTATACCGCCAAAGAGATTTACGAACTCAACCACAACGAACACCAGCTGCTGAAATGGCTGGAGTCGTCTGCCCAAGCCATGGAAAAATGGCGGAAAGGCGGCATTTTTGCCGCCGTGCAGCAGTTTGCCGCCCTACATGACATCGAAACACGCCTGCTCAAAGGCGGCAACGAGCGTAGCCTGACCAACTACTATCAAATTCTGGAGCTTTTGGCCGAAGAAGACAGCCAAAGCCGCAACCCTGCCGCCCTGCATAAATGGCTGAACGAACAAATCAGCCGTGCGCGCAGCGGCCATTTCCCATCAGACGCGCAAACCATCCGTCTTGAAAGCGACGAAAAACTGGTCAAAATCGTTACCATGCACGCGTCGAAAGGTTTGCAATATCCTTTGGTTTACTGC
>NZ_JBQCXA010001072.1:0-537 GCF_051956855.1 Neisseria sp. P0021.S007 | reverse complement strand
CCCCCAAACCCCCCCCAACCAACCACCAACCAACCAGCCCCAACAACCCAAACAAAACACCACCCCACACCAACCAACCACAACAACAACACAAAACACCACAACCAAAAACACCCAACCCACCAAAACAACAACACCAACCACACCCAACGCGAACAACAAAACCCCGCCCAAACCCAACACCAAAAAAACCCCACCACCACCCACACACAACCACCCCAACCCCAGACAACAACACACAAACGCAACCACCCCAGCCACCCCACCCCCCCCCACCCCCCCCCCCCCCCCCACCCCCCCCACCACCCCCACCCCAACCAACACCACCCAAACCCCCACCCCCACAACCACACAAACCACCCCAACCACAACCACCAACACAACCCCTACAACCCAACCCCAACCCAAACCCAAACCCCAACCCCGACCCAAACCCAAACCCCAACTCCAACCCAAACCCCAACCCAAACCCAAACCCCAACCCCAACCCAAACCCAAATCCCAACCACGACCCCAACCCCAACCACAACCCCAACC
>NZ_JBQCXA010001071.1:0-537 GCF_051956855.1 Neisseria sp. P0021.S007 | reverse complement strand
GTCTGCGCCCTGTCTGGCGAACCCGAACACAGCCTGTTGCGCGAAGCCATGCAGCAATTGGGCGAACGCTGTCGAACACAGTCCGAAATCTGGCAAAACTACCTACAGACAGTCCGCCATCGCCTAAACGAAAAAGACTACCATCCCCAAGCCCTAGATGAAATCTTAGGCTGGCTGCAAACCTACGCCCCGGCAGACAACAAACTGCCGCCGCTATTACAGCTGCGTTTTCAAGCAGCCCGGCTTGCCGCCGACAACCATCGAGGCAGAATGAGTCTGGAAGCCATACAAAGCCTGCTTGATTTGGGCAACCAACTGAAACACGAAGCCGCCCCCGAAGTCGCACAGGTATACAACCGTCTGGCAGTAGCCATCACCAACATATACGAATTCGACTACGCCAAACAAATTCTACAACACGCGCTCAAACTGCCTGAAATCGCCGTCGGCAGGCAGCAATACGGCAGGCTTCTATCGGGTATGGGGCAGATACACGCCTTCTTAGGCGAACACCAAGCCGCCGCATCTTTTTTTGCC
>NZ_JBQCXA010001070.1:0-537 GCF_051956855.1 Neisseria sp. P0021.S007 | reverse complement strand
GTCTTAGTATGCGCTGTGAGAACGCTCGTTATTGGAAACGGCCGCCTTGCTGGCGCACTATGCCGACTACGTCTGTGCCAAAAAGGGCATTAACGTACGTTAAGGTGGCGGTGTTAGCGGATTGGGGAGCTTTAGAGGGAAAGGAAGCATCAAAAAGGCTGAGAAGAGGAGAAAAGAGGATAGATACGAGGTGATTAACGTTTCGAATTGCATGATCGGTTTCAGACGACCTCTAACATTTCCCTGTATAATCACGCTTTTGTTCAAACGCTTGTACTTTTCGACATGATTTATCCGTGGCATCAAAGCCAGTGGCGGCAGCTTGCCGACCATTGGGAAAACCGTCCGAACGCTTGGCTGTTTACCGGTAAGGAAAATACCGGCAAGACGGCGTTTGCGCGGTTTGTGGCACAGGCTTTGCTGTGTGAATCGCCTCGGGAAGAACATCAGCCTTGCGGCGTATGCGCTTCGTGTCATTTGTTTTCGCAAAACAGCCATCCCGATTTTTACGAACTCACTCCTGCCCCCCCCCGAGGA
>NZ_JBQCXA010001069.1:0-537 GCF_051956855.1 Neisseria sp. P0021.S007 | reverse complement strand
ACACGGCATCAGACAGGGCAAACTCATCGGCACTCAACCAATCCTGTCCAACCTCAGCCAAACGCGCAGCGATTTTGACCAAATCACGGCGGTAACTTTGCAGCGTATTGTGGCTGAGCCGGTCTTGCAGCCAAAGGGATTCAAGCAGCTTGTCTATTAAATCGTCCATATTCATCAAACTGATTGAAAGGCCGTCTGAACGGCATGGCTTTACATTCGTTCAGACGGCCTTAGGTTTTCAAAGCCCTATTAAGAGGCTTGAGAGATTGTATCCAAAACTTCCTGCGCGTGTCCGGCCACTTTGACTTTGCGCCACTCATGGGCGATTTCGCCGTTTTTGTCCAGAACAAACGTGCTGCGCTCAATGCCGAGGGATTCTTTGCCGTAAAGCTTTTTCAGCTTGATCACGTCAAACAGTTTGCAGACGGTTTCTTCTTTGTCGCTCAACAATTCAAACTGGAAGCCTTGTTTGGCGCAGAAATTCTGATGCGATTTCACGCCGTCGCGCGAAATGCCGACAACGGTATAGCCCAATGC
>NZ_JBQCXA010001068.1:0-537 GCF_051956855.1 Neisseria sp. P0021.S007 | reverse complement strand
TCCCCATGCTTTCAGGAATCCCCATCCCCAAGGACGCCGTGCGTCCGCCCGAAACTGTCCTCGTCAACATCACGCCGCAAGAAACGCGTGTGGCTGTTTTGGAAGAGAACAATATCTGCGAGCTGCACATCGAGCGCAACAGCGGTCATAGCTTGGTCGGCAATATTTATTTGGGCGTCGTCAAACGCGTCCTTCCCGGCATGCAAAGCGCGTTTATCGATATCGGTTTGGAACGCG
Organism: Neisseria sp. P0021.S007; assembly: GCF_051956855.1. NCBI lineage: Bacteria > Pseudomonadati > Pseudomonadota > Betaproteobacteria > Neisseriales > Neisseriaceae > Neisseria > Neisseria sp. P0021.S007. The sequence continues at coordinate 300 of NZ_JBQCXA010001068.1, read as the reverse complement.
CCGCGTTTCTGCACATCGTCGATGTCCTCGAACAACGCCGCAACCCGGACGAAACCCAACGCATCGAACACATGCTCTTTGAAGGTCAGTCCGTCTTGGTTCAGGTCATCAAAGACCCCATCAATACAAAAGGCGCGCGCCTTTCTACACAAATCTCGCTGGCCGGCCGTTTCCTCGTCCATCTTCCGCAAGAAGACCACATCGGCATTTCCCAACGCATTGAAGACGATGCCGAACGCAGCAGTTTGAGGGAGCGTCTCAACAATCTGCTGCCCGAAAACGCCTGCCACGGCTATATTA
>NZ_JBQCXA010001067.1:0-537 GCF_051956855.1 Neisseria sp. P0021.S007 | reverse complement strand
GATGTATTCGGCGCGGCAGTTTTCTTTTACAAAGGGCAGGGCGGAGTCCATTGCCGCTGCGCCGGAAATGCCGATTGCCGCCATAGGCTGCTTTCGTCCGTAGAAATACAGGAAGACGATGCTGATCATTTCGCGGAAAAAATCGGTCATAAACGCTGCCGCACCCATTTCGGGCGATACCGCTTTTCCAACCATAGGACCCGAAAGGGAGAACCAGCCGAAACCGCCCGACAATACCAGGCTTTGGGCAAACGAATAGGGCGAACATAGCGAAAAAACGAAACACGCGGCGGCGGTTGCAGCAACGGTCAGAAGCGGCAGCAGGAAAATCCTACGTCCGAATCCGCCAAGCTGGAAATGAACCAAGTCCATGCCAACCATGAAAATCAGCAGATAGAGGATATGGGTGCTGTCGATGGGCAGATTGCCGACCTGTCGCCCGAAAAAGGCAAATGCCGCGACACCCAAACCGAAAAAAGCAAAGGCGGGGAAACAGCCGTGAAAGGGTTTGATAAAGATGCCCGATGGAGTGGGAGC
>NZ_JBQCXA010001066.1:0-537 GCF_051956855.1 Neisseria sp. P0021.S007 | reverse complement strand
GTGTTACCTACTTTGATGGCAGCTTCAGCACCGGAAACCAATACAGCACCAGCTTGAATACCGCGAGGAGCGATGATGTAGCGACGCTCACCGTCTGCATAGCACAACAGTGCAATGAAGGCAGTACGGTTAGGATCGTATTCGATACGCTCTACTTTTGCAGGGATACCGTCTTTGTTACGTTTAAAGTCTACAACACGGTAATGGTGTTTATGACCGCCGCCTTTGTGACGGGTGGTGATATGACCATTATTGTTACGACCGGCAGTAGAATTTTTCTTTTCGAGCAAAGGTGCATAAGGCGCACCTTTGTGCAAACCTTCTGTTACCACGCGAACCATGCCGCGACGGCCTGCAGAAGTTGGCTTCATTTTAACGATTGCCATTTTGTTTATTCCTTATCTGCAGCTGCAGCAGCGGCTTCCAAATCCAACTCTTGACCGGCAGCCAAGCTTACATAAGCCTTTTTAACATCGCTGCGGCGGCCCAAAGTACGACCAAAACGCTTAGTTTTACCTTTAGTAGTAACGGTAGTTA
>NZ_JBQCXA010001065.1:0-537 GCF_051956855.1 Neisseria sp. P0021.S007 | reverse complement strand
CCTTTATAACTTGCTTCTAATATCCTCTACTGCTTTCACTAAGGCCTCGGAAAGCGAAGGATCAAAAGAAGAGCGGCCTGCTTGGACGATATTTGAACACACAGCCTCCCGAAGGCTGCTGACGGGATAGGTCGGCATAAAGTTTGTAGCTGCTAGAGTTTTAACACACAGCGACCCGAAGGTGGCTGTCAAGCTTTTCCAAGGTTGCTTTAGCATCATGGGCGGTTTCAACACACAGCCACCTGAAGGTGGCTGGACGGTTGGAAATCACGATCATATCGCCCTTGCGGTTTCAACACACAGCCGCCCGAAGGTGGCTGGGTTCACGCGCATCGGCACGCGCCTGATGCGCGAAGTTTCAACACACAGCCGCCTGAAGGCGGCTGACTCTATAAGCTGGTTAATTTGCTGCAACAATTAAAAGTTTCAACACTCAGCCGCCTGAAGGCGGCTGATTGTCTTTTGCGGTTGTTCTTTAGAGGAATCACAAGTTTCAACACACAGCCGCCTAAAGGCGGCTGGGGGGATATATTGCGC
>NZ_JBQCXA010001064.1:0-538 GCF_051956855.1 Neisseria sp. P0021.S007 | reverse complement strand
GCCAACCAACACACAGCCAACCCCAAACAAAACAAAACCACCCCACAAACAACCCCAGCACCCCCCCAAACCACCACCCACACCAAACAAAACACCACCAAAAACAACAACACCCCCACAAACCCAACAACAAACAAAACAACAACCAACACCACCACAACTACCACCCCACAACCAACCAAAAACAACACCAAAACAACAACCACCAACAACAACAACCCAAACAACAACATAACCAAAAACAAAACAACACCAACCAAACCAAAAACAAACAACAACAACACACACCACAACAAAACCAACAACAACACCAACAACACAAACAAACACAACACAACACACACCCAAACCGACAAACAAGAAACCAACAAAAACCCAAACAACAACAAAAAAAACAAAAAAACCACACCCACAACCACAAACCACAAAAAACAAAACAACACCAACACCACCCACCACACACACCCAACACCACCAACAACCCATCAAACACAGACCCCACAAGCCACAACAACACCAAAAAAAACACAAAAGAGAA
>NZ_JBQCXA010001063.1:0-538 GCF_051956855.1 Neisseria sp. P0021.S007 | reverse complement strand
GAATCAGGCCGACGTTGAGGACGTTTTCCATTTTGCGGCGTTGAATTTCGTTTTTCTCGCCGAAATAAAGGCTGCGCTCGGAGTGGCCGATGAGAACGATGTCTGTACCGATGTCGGCAAGCATTTCGGCGGACACTTCGCCAGTGTATGCGCCGTTATTCGGGAAACGGCTCACGTCTTGCGCACAGGTTAAGATGCGGTTGTTCAAAACAATCTGCATGGCGTTGTGCAGTTGCAACAGATAAACGGTTGGAGCGGCCAGGCCGATTAACACGCGTTCTGCGGTTGGCATGACACGGAAGCGGTGCATAAGCGCATTGTTGTTTTGGAGTCGGCCGTTCATTTTCCAGTTGCCGATAACCCATTTTTGGTCCCACATTCCGATTTGGTGATACATCTTTATTGCTCCGTGTGTTGGTTGTTGCTTGTTGTAGCGTCGTGTAATGTGAAAGTTTAGTGGATATATGTGCGCTTGGCAATTATTAACAAGCCTCGAGGCCGTCTGAAAGATGGCACACTCTCCGACAAGGATTTATAA
>NZ_JBQCXA010001062.1:0-539 GCF_051956855.1 Neisseria sp. P0021.S007 | reverse complement strand
CTGATAACGCCGGCGGTTTCTTTTGATATGTTGCAAGTTTGCTTCTAGTCTTCAGACGGCCTTGTCGGAAGGTAAACGTCAAAACGCGTGCTTTTGCCTGTGTATTGATAAGCAGGTTTGCGCCCGTCGAGAAATTCGCCCAAGCGCGGGCGTTTGACGACAATGCGCTTTTTGGCAGTATTCAACGCTGTGTCCAGAAGCTCTGCTTCGTCTTGAGCTGCGCCGACCAAGTCGTGGAAATAGGACATTTCTTTTTTCACGGCGGCGGTTTTGCGGCGCTCCGGATACATCGGGTCGAGGTACACCACATCGGGCCTGCCGTTTTGAGTAGCCAATTTCTGCATCAAATCAACGGAATTGCCGAAATGCAAAGTAATGCGTTGGGCAATCTCCCGTGCCTCTTCACTTTGCCCTGCCCTGTTGAGGCCGTCTGAAAGTAGACAGGCAACGGCAGGATTTTGTTCAAAAGTTTGTACATTCAAACCCAACGAGGCAAGCACAAAACTGTCGCGTCCCAGTCCGCCGGTAGCGTCCCAGAC
>NZ_JBQCXA010001061.1:0-539 GCF_051956855.1 Neisseria sp. P0021.S007 | reverse complement strand
GTCAATACATTGGCAGGCGGTGGAAGCCTGCTGGTATTGATGCCGACGGGTGGGGGCAAGTCGTTGTGTTACCAAATTCCCGCGCTGATGCGCGAAGGCGTCGCTATCGTCGTTTCGCCGCTGATTGCTCTGATGAACGACCAAGTGGCGAGCCTGCACGCCGCAGGCATAGAAGCAGCGGCGGTCAACAGCAGCACAACGGTGGAAGAAGCTCGTGAAGTGGCGGACAAACTCGCCCAAGGTCGTCTGAAACTGCTCTACGTCGCACCAGAGCGGCTCGTTACCGACCGTTTCCTGCGTTTTCTCGATCAGCAAACCATCAGCCTTTTCGCCATAGACGAGGCGCATTGCGTCAGCCAATGGGGACACGATTTCCGCCCCGAATACCAGCAATTAGGGCTGCTTGCCGAACGCTATCCGCAAGTGCCGCGCATTGCACTGACTGCGACCGCCGATGCGGCAACCCGCGCCGACATCAAACATTTCCTCCATCTGGAAGATCCGCCCGAATTCATCTACAGCTTTGAACGCCCGAATAT
>NZ_JBQCXA010001060.1:0-539 GCF_051956855.1 Neisseria sp. P0021.S007 | reverse complement strand
AGGAAAGGGTAGTCAGCAAGGTAATACTGCCGTGCAGAAGGAATCAGTTTCCAATGGGGAAAATACTACAGATGCTAAAGTTGAGAAAGAACAATCAAATTGGAATTATGGAGAAAATAAAGATGAAATGAGAAATCAAACTTCTCATTGGGCTAGCATTCAATCAGAAAACACTACAGAATTTGATTTCCCATATAACGGTGGTTCAAAGTTAGAAATCACAATTCGGAAAAATCCGGAATATGGAAATGATGTAATTATTGGAATTTCAAAAGGGCAGTTTACATGCGGACTTGGTTGTAAAATGAAAGTTAAGTTTGATGATGGGGATATTCAGACTTTTAATATGGTTGGATCCGATTCGGGAAATCATGACATTATCTTTATCAATGGCAGTAAATCCGTAACTAATTTTACAAAAAACTTGAAAAAGTCGAAAAAGGCTATAATTGAGGTTGAATTTTTCCAAGCAGGGGCGCGCCAGTTCAAGTTCGACGTTTCAGGTTTAAAATGGGAATATTTCTAACTATTTAAAGAAA
>NZ_JBQCXA010001059.1:0-539 GCF_051956855.1 Neisseria sp. P0021.S007 | reverse complement strand
CCGTGCGGCTTTGGTCGAATATCTGACCCGTTATGAAGACAAATTGGACGAAGACAGCAAACGTCGTCTGAAAACCAATCCGTTGCGCGTTTTGGATTCCAAAAATCCCGATTTGCAGGAAATCTGCAATGCCGCGCCGCATCTGACCGATTATCTGGGCGAGGAATCGCGCAACCATTACAGCCGTTTCAAAGCCATGCTGGAAGGCTTGGGCATTGAATACGTTGAAAACCCGCGACTGGTGCGCGGCTTGGATTATTACAACCAGACCGTTTTTGAATGGACGACCGACAAACTCGGCGCGCAGGCGACGGTGTGCGGCGGCGGACGTTACGACGGTTTGATTGAAGAACTCGGCGGCAAGCCCGCTCCGTCCATTGGTTTTGCAATGGGTATCGAGCGTTTGCTGCTGCTGGTTAGCGAATACGGTTCGCTGGAAGTCAATGCCGCGCCTGACGTGTACGCCATGCATCAGGGCGAGGGTGCGGATTTGCAAGTAATGAAATACGCGCAAGCCCTACGCGCACAAGGTTTCAACG
>NZ_JBQCXA010001058.1:0-539 GCF_051956855.1 Neisseria sp. P0021.S007 | reverse complement strand
GTCAGTTTACGGATAGGCATAGTTTTTCCTTTCTTTATATTAAATGGATATGTTGATTTCAGACGGCCTAGGAAGTGGCAGGCCGTTTGAAGTTTTATTTAATGATTGTACAACCAGTTTTCGAGTTTTTGGCGATCGGTAATGTGCAGCAGGGCAGTATTGGCTTCTGCTGCTTGAACTGTGATGCTGGTTTCACGCAATAGGCCTTGGCGGAAGAAATGGATGGTGGTGCGCGTGCCGATAGGCAGTTTGCCCCACTGCGCTGCAAGGTCGTTGCAGGCATAGCCGCCTAAGGCGATGATTTTATCTTGCGGGCAGAGTCCGGCATTTTCTGCGCTACCGCCATTAAATACATGAGTCAGGACGGCATGATCGCTGTTTTGTTTGAAACGTGCGCCCAAATCGTTGGCGGGGGCAACCGATTGGGGTTCGGTGGCAAATGCTCCGCCGTGCTGGCGTGGTAGGGGAATAAAGTCGAGTTTGACACCTACGCTTTGCAGGCATTCTGCGAGCGGAAGATCATCGGTACTGTATAAGGC
>NZ_JBQCXA010001057.1:0-539 GCF_051956855.1 Neisseria sp. P0021.S007 | reverse complement strand
GCAGATAATTGGCAACAAGGCAAAGTCATTCTCAACATGTTAGCCTCAGGCTTAGCTGCGCCGACCCAAAGCGGAGCAGGCATCGCTGCGGCTACCGCATCGCCGGCCGTATCGTATGCGATTGGACAGCACTTTAAAGATTTAGCCGGTCAAAACGCGAATGGCAAACTAACCGCCAGTCAAGAAACCGCTCACGTTCTTGCTCACGCGGTATTAGGAGCAGCGGTTGCAGCAGCAGGGGACAATAACGCCCTAGCAGGAGCATTGAGTGCAGGTGGAGCGGAAGCAGCTGCGCCTTACATCAGCAAATGGTTATACGGCAAAGAAAAAGGAAGCGACTTAACGGTGGAAGAGAAAGAAACTGTAACAGCGATTACAAACTTATTGAGTACGGCAACGGGTGCGGCAGTGGGCAACAGTGCAACAGATGGAGTGCAAGGCAGCCTGAATGCGAATAGTGCGGTGGAGAATAATTATATTTCTTTCCCAAACAAAAATGACGCAATGCAATTTATTAATATCATCGCACCCTCTACTCC
>NZ_JBQCXA010001056.1:0-539 GCF_051956855.1 Neisseria sp. P0021.S007 | reverse complement strand
CCGTAAACGGCATTCCAAGCCGCGTCCAACATCTGGCCGGCTTGTTGCAGCTTGGCATTTTGCTGCTCTTTCTGAGCCAAGGCCGTCTGAATTTCGCCTTTCAAACGGTCAATATCGGATTGTGCGGCCTGTAAACGGCGCTGCGCGCTTTCCAAATCGCTTTGCAGGGAAATGATTTTGCTGTCGTTGCTGTTTTGCTCATGCAAAGCGGCACGGTAAACCGATTGGACGGACAGCAAACGGTCTTCCGCCTCACCGGCATACGCGGCGGCGGCAGATAGCATCATCAGGGCAAGTAAGGTTTTTTTCATGGGTTTTCCTTTAAAGTTGTTGATTTGTAAAGTAAAGTGCAGAGCCGATTTTTCAGCCGCCAAGTTTACATAATATGCTTGTTGGTCTTTGTTCTTGACGGCTTATTTTATCCAATCCGGACATTCAGGCTGCCGATAAAAGTTAATTCAATCAACTGTTGTGGCAGGCAGGCGGCTATTATTTTCTCATATTCTCCGCCTTATTCCATTATTTTCTGGTTTTATTAT
>NZ_JBQCXA010001055.1:0-539 GCF_051956855.1 Neisseria sp. P0021.S007 | reverse complement strand
GTTTTTAGAAGTTCCCCGTTAGAGTCATATCTTCCCGGGTCGTGGTCGCCTCATTCGATTATTTATGCAAATTTGCAAGTTGTATCTGAAAGAACCCCGCCTCCTGAAACCGTTACACCTCAAGACATGATGTTGAATCAGCAAGACATCAAAGACATCCTGTCCCGTATGCTGAACAATCAACAGACCAATCATGCCGAATTGATGAATCAGTTGGCAAAAATTGGCGACGCCGTCGAGAAGTCTACCGAATCCAACCAATTCACGCCTATGACTGCCGATTCCGCTCCATACACCCCGCAGGGAAGCAATACACCGCAACAGACACGGTTCACACTTAACGCAGACGGCTCGGTTTCAACGTCTATTATTCCGCGTCCAGACCTGAAACCAAATTCCACCCTCGCGCCGACACGCAGCGAAATCATACCGACACCGAATAAAGGACAAAACACACCGACAACACCCAATAGTCCGAATACACCTACAACGCCAGATAGTCCGAATGCACCGACGACACCTAATCAGCCGAATACACC
>NZ_JBQCXA010001054.1:0-540 GCF_051956855.1 Neisseria sp. P0021.S007 | reverse complement strand
TCTTTGGGGTCGAGTGCGTCGCGCAGGCCGTCGCCGATGAAGTTGAAGCAGAAGAGGGTGGCGACGAGGAAGAAGCAGGGGACGAGGAGCTGCCATGGGGCGGCTTCCATGGAGGCTGCGCCCTCTTGGAGCATGGAACCCCAACTGGTTTTGGGTTCTTGTACGCCCAATCCGAGGAAGCTGAGGAAGGATTCGAACATGATCATGCCGGGGACGAGCAGGGAGGCGTAAACCATGACGACGCCGAGTACGTTGGGGATGATGTGGCGGGTAACGATGCGGCGGCGGGATACGCCTGTGATGCGGGCGGCTTCGACGAATTCTTTGTGTTTGAGGCTGAGGGTTTGTCCGCGGACGATGCGGGCGACGTCCAGCCATGAGACGAGTCCGATGGCGACGAAGATGAGTAAGAGGTTGCGTCCGAAGAAGGTGGTCAACAGGATGACGAAAAACATAAACGGAAAGGCGTTGAGGATTTCGAGCAGGCGCATCATGACGGAGTCGAGTTTGCCGCCGAAAAAGCCTGCGAGTGCGCCGTAG
>NZ_JBQCXA010001053.1:0-540 GCF_051956855.1 Neisseria sp. P0021.S007 | reverse complement strand
GATATTTTTCTTGCCTTTAGCGCAGGCACATTTTTGATGCGCAGCGCAGGTTGCGTGGTAAATGACTTTGCCGACCGCAATTTTGACGGTGCAGTAGAGCGCACTAAAAACCGCCCGTTTGCCAAAGGTTTGGTTTCTAAAATCGAAGCGCTGCTTTTGACCGTCATGTTGTGTCTGATGGCAGCTTTATGCTTGGTGCAGCTCAACCGCTTTACTTGGCTGATGAGCCTTCCGGCCTTGTTCCTGGCCATCACATATCCCTTTACCAAACGCTTTTTCCCGTTGCCGCAGTTTTATTTAGGACTGGCATTTTCGTTCGGCATTCCCATGGCCTTTGCCGCCGTGCAAGGCCGAGTGCCTTCCGAAGCGTGGCTGATGTTTACCGCCAATGCCTTATGGACGTTGGCTTACGACACGATTTATGCCATGGCGGCCAAAGAAGACGATTTGAACATTGGCATCAAAACTTCGGCAATCACATTTGGCCATCACGACATTACCTGTCTATTATATACATCTAAGAGCCCACGAGAGTGGGCA
>NZ_JBQCXA010001052.1:0-540 GCF_051956855.1 Neisseria sp. P0021.S007 | reverse complement strand
TATCCGGAACGCCGATGATTTTGCCACCAACAACGGCAATCTGCCTGTTCAATCCAATGAATTCGACAATCTTTTCAAATTGGTGCGAGCCAAACACGTTAAAACCGACGTTCATTGGACGAAAACTTGGAAGCCTGCCCGTCTTATCGATTACGACAAATACCATTGGCAAAGCTGGCAGTTTCAGACGGCCTGAAGTCCAATTATCCAATAATAAGAAAGACAATTATGTGGACATTCCCATATTACATACCCGGTCAACTTCCTGATTGGCAAGCCTTAGAACGTCGTTTCAGCTGGTTTGCCGATATGAAGGACGTTCCGCAAGACCCTGAGTGGCATGCCGAAGGCGATGTATTTACGCATACCAAAATGGTATGCGAAGCCCTTTTACAATTGCCCGAGTTTCAAGCGCTTGATGGACAGGAGCAGCATATTCTGTTTGCTGCCGCCATGCTGCATGATGTGGAAAAACGCAGTACGACCAAGCGTGAAATAGAAAACGGCAAAGAGCGTCTCGTTTCGCCGCATCACGCAAAA
>NZ_JBQCXA010001051.1:0-540 GCF_051956855.1 Neisseria sp. P0021.S007 | reverse complement strand
ATCGGATACAGCCTCTCCGGCATCATTCGCCGCCTTGCCCACAACGTCAGCGAACACATTCAGGAAACCCTGATTGAGACCTATGCCGCGCACTACCTCAATCCCAACAACCACAACATGACTCTGTTCCCCGAAGCCCTGCCCTGCCTGCAACGCTTGAAACAACAAGGCTATTGGCTTGCCATCGCCACCGGCAAAGGCCGAAGCGGCTTGGACAAAGCCATCGCACAAACCGACACTCAAGACTTTTGGCTGGAAACCGCCTGCGCCAGCGAATATCCGTCCAAACCCGCGCCCGATATGGTACTTGCCCTCTGTGACCGACTGGGTATTGAACCGGAAGAGGCCGTCGTCGTCGGTGACACCACCCACGACCTAGAAATGGCCGCCAACGCCAAAATCCGCGCCATCGCCGTCACCACCGGCGCACATACTGCCAAACAGCTTTCCTCCATGCCCCATGTTGCCATGCTCAATAGCTTGGCCGAATTGCCCGATGTATTGGAAACCATATAAAAGGCTATACAACATCTATATGAA
>NZ_JBQCXA010001050.1:0-540 GCF_051956855.1 Neisseria sp. P0021.S007 | reverse complement strand
TTGCTGCTCTATCCGCAGTGGACGGCTTCGCTGTGGCTGCTGACCGCGACTTATGCGCTGTTGGCGTATCCGTTTGTGGCCAAAGATGTATTGGCCGCATGGGATGGTTTGCCCAAAGATTACGCGGCGGCGGCGCGTACCATGGGCGCAAACGCTTTTCAGACGGCCTGTTATGTAACCGCGCCTTTATTGAAACCGGCCTTACGGCGCGGCCTGACTTTGGCTTCGGCAACGTGTATCGGCGAATTTGCGGCCACATTGTTTCTGTCGCGCCCCGAATGGCAGACGCTGACCACTTTGATTTACGATTATCTCGGACGCGCTGGTGCGGACAATTACGGACGGGCGATGGTGTTGACGGCGGTATTGACCGCTTTGGCTTTGACGGCATTTTTGCTGGTGGACGAAGCAGAAGGGCAAAAGGCCGTCTGAACGTGGTTGGCTCAAGCTCCCTTCACTTTCACTACACTATTGCCACGCCTTGTATCGAAAATTGATTGAATCCGCTATATAATTTGTTTTTAACCGCACTCAACACGA
>NZ_JBQCXA010001049.1:0-541 GCF_051956855.1 Neisseria sp. P0021.S007 | reverse complement strand
GCGTATGAATGCAACCGTGCGTTCCAAATGCTCAAAGGCGGTTCGCCCTTGGGTAAAACGCTGAAAGGCCGCTTGGGATTTGAATTGCGGATGATTATTGTCGGCGGACAACTGATTTTGCAGAAACTGGACGGCAGCAAATACGATGTATTTACGCAACGTCCTGTTTTGGATAAAAAAGATTGGTTGATTATTCTGAAACGGGCATTCTTGAAGAAATAAACCGACCAGTGCAAAAGGTCGTCTGAAAACGCAGCTTGAAGGCTCAAGGCTGTTTTCAGACGACCTTTTTCATGACCGCCCGCTGTACCCCGAATATCGATACCAACACCAACGCAAATCCTGCCAATGACTTCGCGTCCATCCCTTGCCCTAAAAGCAGCCAGCCTAAAACAAATGCCGAGACAGGGCTGAGTAGTCCCAGCGATGAAACCGCAGCAGGCGAAAGTTTGGCAATTCCTCTGAAAAACAACACATAAGCTAACACGGCACCAAACAGGCACAAATACAGATAGCCGCCGATATTGGCGGGGCTTAAAGA
>NZ_JBQCXA010001048.1:0-542 GCF_051956855.1 Neisseria sp. P0021.S007 | reverse complement strand
TTGAGGTCGTCTGAAATGTTTTCAGACGACCTCTATAAACATCATGCTACATTTCAAAAGCGGACATCAAGTTTTTTCACGTTCGTCCAACAGTAAAAACACCATCAGCGACAGCAGCATCAAAACCGTCGTCAACACCATTGCCCGCGCATAATTGTCTGCCCCTGCCCTACCCAGATACGAATAAATCAAAGTGGTCAGCGTCTGCCACTCAGGGCGCGACAAAAACAGCGTGGCGGCAAACTCTCCGATACAGGTTGCCGCAGCCAAAGTCAAACCGCGTCGCAAGGCGGGTCTCAATAATGGAGCGGTCACATACAAGGTCGTCTGAAAAGCATTTGCCCCCATACCGCGCGCAGCCGACACATAATCTTCAGGCAAATCGTCCCAAGCCGCCAGCACATCTTTTGCCACAAACGGATACGCCAGCAGCGCATAAGTAGCGACCAACAAAGGCAGCGATGCCGTCCATTGCGGATAAAGCAGCAATATACCGGCGGCAATGCAGGCAGGCGAAACCATAAACGGCAAAAACACCAAAC
>NZ_JBQCXA010001047.1:0-542 GCF_051956855.1 Neisseria sp. P0021.S007 | reverse complement strand
CAAGTATTCGGCCTGACCCTGCCTTTGGTAACCAAATCCGACGGCACCAAATTCGGCAAAACCGAAGGCGGCGCAGTATGGTTGAACGCGAAGAAAACTTCTCCGTATCAGTTCTACCAATTCTGGCTGAAAGTCACCGATGCCGATGTGTACAAATTCCTGAAATACTTTACCTTCCTGTCCATCGAAGCAATCGACGCCATCGAAGCCAAAGACAAAGCCAGCGGCACCAAGCCAGAAGCGCAACGCATTCTTGCCGAGGAAATGACCCGCCTGATTCACGGTGAAGAAGCCCTTGCCGCCGCCCAACGCATTTCTGAAAGCCTGTTTGCCGAAGACCAAAGCCATCTTACCGAAAGCGACTTCGAGCAGCTGGCACTCGACGGCCTGCCAACGTTTGAAGTTTCCGAGAGCCTCAACGTGGTGGAAACTTTGGTGAAAACCGGTTTGGCGTCTTCCAACAAAGAAGCACGCGGCTTTGTCAACAGCAAAGCGGTTTTGCTCAACGGCAAACCTGCCGAAGCCAACAATCCGAACCATGC
>NZ_JBQCXA010001046.1:0-542 GCF_051956855.1 Neisseria sp. P0021.S007 | reverse complement strand
ATAAACCTAGTCAGGCCATCTGAAAAATACAATCAATTACAATTGGTCTGAACGCATTATTCGTCCCGATACGCCCAGTGGTTGACCGGTCCGTGCCCTGCCCCGATGCCCAAAGGATGGGAAATGGCGGCGGTAATATAGTTTTTTGCCGTTTGAACCGCCTCGGGCACGCTAAACCCTTTTGCCAACTCGGCAGTAATGCAGGCAGAAAACGTGCAGCCCGTGCCATGCGTATGCGGCGTCGGGAAACGTTTGCTGTTCAGCTCGATGGTTTCGTATGGCGTAAACAGCCAGTCGGTGCAATATTCGCTTTGACTGTCGGCAAGATGGCCGCCTTTAATCACCACATTTTTCACGCCCCAATCCTGAAGAATTTTGGCGGCGCGTTCCGCATCTTGGCGGTTTTCAATATTGATACCCGTCAAAGCCTGCGCTTCGGGCAGATTGGGGGTCAATACGTCCGTATGTGGCAGCAGCAGGCGCTTCATGGCTTCGACGGCTGAATTTTCCAACAACGGCGCACCGCCTTTGGCAATCATGAC
>NZ_JBQCXA010001045.1:0-542 GCF_051956855.1 Neisseria sp. P0021.S007 | reverse complement strand
GCCTGATTTTCAACCATATTCACGACAGTAAAGATGAAACCGTTGCCGGCGATACCTTGGAATATCTTAAAGGCCGTCTGAAAGATGAATTTCCCGAAGCCAAATGGCAGGAGTTGGCCAAAACAGAGGTGGTAAATGGCGTTTGATATACCGCGTGGCACACTTTGTTCATATGCCGAAGCTTCAAGTCTTCTGCCGTCTAAGGCCGGACATTTGCTGACCGTTTCTTCGCTAACCGCTGCGTTGCGCGCTTCCGGTAAGGATTTTTCAGTCAAGCCGGTGTATTTGGGTTTGACGAAGGGTGCAGAAAACGGAGACGAAATCTTTGTGCGCGATGTTTTGCTCAAACTGGACGGCGAAACAGTAATACAAGCCAGAAGCGCGTGCCGACCAGATAGCCGTCTATGGACAGAATTATTGGATTGTGGAACGCAGCCTTTGGGTGAGCGCCTGTTTGACGGTACATTGCCGTTGAAGCGTTCGGATTTTGAGTTTCTTCGTTTTGAAGATTTCGACCATCCATCTTTCAGACGGCCTGTTAC
>NZ_JBQCXA010001044.1:0-542 GCF_051956855.1 Neisseria sp. P0021.S007 | reverse complement strand
CTGATAAATACAATATTTTTTCCGGTTTCAAACATGTCTTTGACAATGGATGGCAACTCAATGCCGAAATTTCTTATACGCGTAATGATTCAGATGCCAAAGTCGGACAATTTTTTCTGAAAAACGAACACGCGGCAGGTATTTCAGCATCTGCGGCAACGGGTTTCCTAACTGAAAAGGGAGAGGTTATCCCTTTTGAGCCTAAAGACAAGGCGTTGGCAAAATTAAAAGAATATCGTGATGGCGTCACGAAAACATATGAAGAGAAAAAAGCAGATTATGTTGCCCATCATTTCGATTCATCTGCTTTTGAACAATATCGCTCCCAAAGGGCGGCAGCACGTCGGGCAGGTTTCGATCAATGTATGCAGGACATTGGTTTGGATTTCCTATGCAACGACTGGCAGGATCCGGGTGTAGAAGTAGATAAAAAAGAGTTTATTGATAAGGAGCTTGCAAAGCAAGGAATTATTAACAATGCAGAAGGCCTGTTTCCCAACCGTCTATACGACTCAGCATACAATCTTCGCCACACAGACAAC
>NZ_JBQCXA010001043.1:0-542 GCF_051956855.1 Neisseria sp. P0021.S007 | reverse complement strand
TTATATTGTTGCGCCATTTCTTGCGAACGTTTGACGCAGGCTTCTACACCCTGTTCGATGGCTTCGGCAACGTGACGGGCTTTGAAGGTTTCGATGGCTTCGTGTGTCGTGCCGCCTTTGGAAGTTACGTTTTGCTGTAATTGTGCGAATGCTTCGCCGGTTTGTTCGGCCAAAGCCACTGCGCCTTTAAATGTGGCGAGGCTCAGTTCGCGTGCATCTTGTTCGTTGAAACCTTGTGCCAAAGCCGCATTTTGGAGCGCGCCCAACAGATAGAAAACATAGGCGGGGCCGCTGCCGCTGATGCCGGTAATATTGTGGAGTTGCTCTTCCTCGTTCAGCCAAATGGTCGTGCCGACAGAGCGCATGATGCCGTCGGCAGCTGTACGGTCGGCTTCTGAAACGCCTGCATCGGCAAACATACCGGATACGCCCAAGCCGATTTTGGCCGGCGTATTGGGCATGATGCGTACGATACGGCGTGTGCCGCCCAGATAATGGCTGAGGGTATCGATGGACAAACCTGCCGCTACAGACAACACCAG
>NZ_JBQCXA010001042.1:0-543 GCF_051956855.1 Neisseria sp. P0021.S007 | reverse complement strand
GCTATGCGGTATTGAGCGATGTGCAAAAATGGCTGTGTTCGGCCGTCATGCTGCTGGGACGCTTGGAAATTTTTACCGTGTTGATTCTGCTGACACCGGCTTATTGGAAAAAATAAAGACAGGTCGTCTGAAAACGGATTTCGGGTTTTCAGACGACCTCTTTAAGATTTGAGGTCGTCTGAAAAATTTGATACGGTAACCAAGCAATATTCCATCGTGACTGGGTATTGCTCAGATTACGATCATGCAGGGCGGCTTGTGAAATGGCGAGATATAAGCCAAAAAGATGATAGTGGTACTGTAATAAAGTAAAGGATTCATAATGAAAAAAAATCTTTTCATATTTATGATATTAAGTGGTTTTGCTTCTGCCAATCCGTTGGGAGGCAACCCGACAGACGGTTATTGTCAAACTGTTGATGGTAGTGCTTGTGGTTGGGGAGGGAATGGTGGATCCTCCCAGCGTCGGGTGATTAATATTCCTAACCATTGGGGTGCTATTTATTACAATCCCGCAAATAGGGCTTTTGGCTACTCAGATAA
>NZ_JBQCXA010001041.1:0-543 GCF_051956855.1 Neisseria sp. P0021.S007 | reverse complement strand
GTTTCCCAGCAAACCCAAGTCTGGGTAGGCGACAGCATGGGCGAACTTTTTGCCTACTACCTCAGCGCCGATGTCGCCTTTGTCGGCGGCAGCCTCGTGGACAGCGGCTGTCAAAACATCATCGAGCCGATAGCCTGCGGTATTCCGACCGTGTTCGGCTTTTCCACCTACAACTTTGCCGCCGCCTGCCGCAGCGCGTTGGAAGCCCAAGCGGCGGTGCAGGTGCAAAACGCGGACGAATGGTGCACCTTCGTCTCAGCCTGTTTGGAAAACCCGAGCGAGCGCAGCCATTTCGCCCAACAAGCGGCACACTTCGTCGCCGGCCATCAAGGTGCCAGCCGTCGGATGGCGGACGAAATCGCCGCGTCTGTGCGCCATCTGACACACGAAAAAGCTTAAGGACAAAATAAAGCTTATCCACAAACGAAAGGTCGTCTGAAACCCGAATTTGGGTTTTCAGACGACCTTTTGCATTCGCGGCAGCTCAGGCGGCGTTGTCCGCCCTGCCCTGACGTTGCGCCTATTCCCGTGCAGCTCAATACG
>NZ_JBQCXA010001040.1:0-543 GCF_051956855.1 Neisseria sp. P0021.S007 | reverse complement strand
ACAAAATATCAACCAAGCGCCCAGCCGCCGCACATACGGCAACTGGACTTTCCCCGAGCCTATCGACGCTACCGCCATCAACTACCAACTCGGCGCAGAGAAAAAATGGTCGCTGCCCAAAGGCTGGTACGCTACGGCAGGCGCGGATACCTACGGCAAAGTTTATCCCGAACGAACCAAGTACAATGACGTAACCACCCGCTTCTCAGTAGGCGCAGGCTACGCCGACCAGCACAACGACATTGGCTTGACCCCGTTCCATGAACGACGCTTCTACGGCAACGATCCTTACACCTACTCCAGCGGTGCGCGCCTGCACATCAACCACTGGTGGCAGCCTAAGCTGCAAACCTTGAGTGCCGTTGAAATGGGTCGTCTGAAAAACACCCGCCGCGCCCGTTCCGACAGCAACAACCGCCTGCTGAGCAATTCCGTCGTCTATTACCGAAACGCCCGCCAATACTGGGTCGGCGGTTTCGACATTTATCAGGAACGCAATAAAGAAGACAAATCGGACAGTTTCGACCGTTACAGCCTCCGTAC
>NZ_JBQCXA010001039.1:0-543 GCF_051956855.1 Neisseria sp. P0021.S007 | reverse complement strand
TATCGACATATTCCTGATGATGATACATACCCATTGCTTCAACTTCAGGCATATCGTCAATCAGGCGCAGTTTGTATTCTTCGCCGCGATCTTGGAAAATTTTGATGGTTTCGGCACGCGGGGTCATGATTTTGATTACATCATAATCTTGTGCAATCAATTCTTTCATGCGCGCTTCGATAGCGGCAACATCTTCGGGTGTAAATGGTTTTTCCGTTGCGATATCGTAATAAAAGCCCTCTTCAATCACGGGGCCGATAACCATTTTTGCGTTGGGATAAAGTTGCTTGACCGCATGACCAACAAGGTGGGCACAAGAGTGGCGGATGATTTCGACGCCTTCTTGATCTTTCGGGGTAATGATTTGGACGGTTGAATCTTCGGTAATCGGATCGCACGCATCGACCAATTTGCCGTTTACCTTACCCGCCACCGTCGCCTTTGCCAAACCTGCTCCGATAGACGCGGCAATCTGTGCCACGGTAACGGGCGATTCGTATTGGCGGACTGAACCGTCCGGCAAGGTAATGTTCAACATCAAAA
>NZ_JBQCXA010001038.1:0-543 GCF_051956855.1 Neisseria sp. P0021.S007 | reverse complement strand
GCTTCGGAGTGGACATCTTCTTTTTTATTTTGGAATTGAGACAGTTTTTTCATCAGGCTGCCAAACAGGCCGCCCATATGGCTGCCGGATTTGGCCATGACTTCCAACCATGACACCTGAGCCAGCAGGGAAATGGATAAAAGCAACATCACCAGCATAATCAACAGGCTGCCCGACTTGCCTAACAGCCAAGCCAAGCCTGAACCGGCCAACAGGCCGACCAAGCCACCGGCTCCAACGGGAAGGGATTCGCTCAATGCGTTGTCAAACAGGAAATGTTCGATAATCGGGCTGCACACCAGCAGGAGGAATAATGCCAAAGCGGCTACGCCGTGATTGTAGGGCTTATGGTTTTCCTGCTTTTTCATGGGGCGGAAGTTTTTGTAGAGGAAAACGCAAGAGGCGGCTATCCACCACCAAAATGATAAGCCGAACAGATAATATCCGACATCGGAAAGATAGGAGCCAAAGAGGCCGCCAAGGTTGGCGACATCGTTGCTTTTGGGAACGCTGCGCGACCATGCAGGGTCGTCCATGCTGAAG
>NZ_JBQCXA010001037.1:0-543 GCF_051956855.1 Neisseria sp. P0021.S007 | reverse complement strand
GCCTGTAACCTTACCCACTTTTTTCAGACGGCCTTTGATTGCCAAAGGCCGTCTGAAATCAATTTTTCCGACCATCCGACATGAGCCTTCTGACCATCCTCCGTCCGGCAACCGAAAAAGACTGCCAAGACATACACAATGCCCATCTGCACGCCGTTCAATACGCCTGCATCCGCAGTTACGATGAAACCATTATGCACACATGGGAAAGTCTGCTCGACATCAACAGCTATTTGGAAACCATCTCCGATAAAAACAAAGCCTTGTGGGTGGTCGAATACAAAGGGCTGATTCAAGGCTTCTTCCAAGTCGATTTCAAAGAAGCGCAACTGGACGCCTTATACGTCCATCCGCTCTTCCACAATCTCGGCTTGGGCACGGCCCTGCTCAGCCGCGCCGAAGAAATGGCACGAAATGCAGGCCTCAGCTTTCTCAAACTGTATGCCTCGCTCAATTCCGTGCCTTTCTATCGCCTCAACCGCTACGAGTCGCTCGGTACTGCCGTGTTGCAGCTGAACAAAACTGTCCGCGTCGAATGCGAAT
>NZ_JBQCXA010001036.1:0-543 GCF_051956855.1 Neisseria sp. P0021.S007 | reverse complement strand
ATCCTGACCAAGTTGTCCAATACATCAGCCAAGACGAATGCCAAATCGGCTACAACCCTCTGCAAATGGCATTGTTGTGGAACACCCTCGCCACACGCGAAGTCAACCTGCTCCATCAAGCACTAACCTACCGCCACAACCTGCCCGACCATACTGCATGGGTCAACTATGTCCGCAGTCATGACGACATCGGCTGGACATTTGCCGATGAGGACGCATGGCAGTTCGGTATTCACGGCTACGACCACCGACAATTCCTCAACCGCTTCTTCGTCAACCATTTCGACGGCAGCTTCGCGCGCGGTGTACCGTTCCAATACAACCCAAGCACAGGCGACTGCCGTGTCAGTGGTACAGCCGCAGCATTGGTCGGCTTGGCGCAAAACGATCCATATGCCGTTGAGCGCATCAAACTTTTGTACAGTATCGCTTTGAGTACCGGCGGCTTACCGCTGATTTATCTAGGCGACGAAGTCGGTACGCTCAACGACGACGACTGGTCGAACGACAGCAACAAGAGTGACGACAGCCGCTGGGCACACC
>NZ_JBQCXA010001035.1:0-543 GCF_051956855.1 Neisseria sp. P0021.S007 | reverse complement strand
GGTCAGGTGAATTGGCGATTGAATAACTGCGACTAATATTACCCGGAAGCAACAAGTCAATATACTGCCCTGCATAAAATGCAAACGATGGGGCTTTAGGCAAAGCCAATCTCAACAAAGCAACATCATGTTTGATTTCAATCGTTTCGATACGTACAGGCAAAGTGCGCACTGGCAAAGCATTCGGATTAAACCCCTGCACATTGATTTTCAGGTCGCTCTTCGCAGTAGTACAGCACAATAGCACTTTGCCCTGCGCTTTTTCTTCTTCGCTGATGGCTTTATCAATATGATCGCCCATTTCAAATTCACCACTCATCAACTCGGCCTTACATTGTCCGCAGGCGCCACTTTTACAAGAATGGGGCAGATTTAAATTCTGACGGGTCGCAGCAGCAAGAACGGTTTCATCATCGTTTGCCGTAAATGTTATTTGATCTGATAAGGTAATAGTATGTGTCATGGTATTTAGAATAATTTTAGAATCAAAAATAAAGGCCGTCTTAAAAATAAGACCTATCTTTCAGACGGCCTGTCCTATCT
>NZ_JBQCXA010001034.1:0-543 GCF_051956855.1 Neisseria sp. P0021.S007 | reverse complement strand
GAAAATATCTATACCTATTCATGCATTGATAATGAATATGGCTATGGAAACCAAGTTGTTGCATTTGGAATAAGTGCAAATGGCGATTATATTTGTTTTGATTACCGTAAGAATTCAAGTAATCCATCCATCGTACTTATGTATCATGATGAATTTTACGAAGATGAACTAGGTAATACCAAGATGATTACAGTTCCCATCACACCTGATTTTGATAGTTTTATAGATAAACTTTATCAAGATGTAGATTAACTGGCACTACTAACCAGCATAGCCTGTGTAACCAACCAAAAAAGTGAAATGGTAGGATGTGCATTCATGCACACGCGGTTTTGGTTTCGCTGAACTCCGTTTCAGGCTGCCTTAAAACCACTTACCTTTCCTTTTTACTTTAACTAATCGTAACTCTAAACTATGCCCACTCCCCCCTAAACATTCTCTCACCCAAGCTCTATCCCAGTGAGCCATATAACGAAAGCGAAGCACCCGGTGCTATCACTTGGTTGTGGTATTAATCCCATGCACCGCCAAGTGCCTATTGCC
>NZ_JBQCXA010001033.1:0-544 GCF_051956855.1 Neisseria sp. P0021.S007 | reverse complement strand
ACCTTGGATACCTTGACCTTTATCGCCGTGACAGGTAAAGCAGTTTGCCGGAGGACCGCTGAACAATGCTTTACCGCGGGCAGCGCGTTCTTCATCGTATTGGTCTTTAGGTTTGGACAAGGACATGACATAGTTTGCCACATCTTTTACGCGTTCTTCACCCAGTGCAGGACCCCATGCAGCCATTTGTGCCGTACGGCCTTTTTCAATGGTCTCATGGATTTTCTCAGGCTCGCCGCCCCACAACCAATCGTTGTCGGTCAAATTCGGGAAGCCTTTGGAACCTTTGGCATCAGAACCGTGACATTGGATACAGTAGGTATTGAAGAGGTTTTGACCGATGGCGCGTGCTTCAGGATCTTTTGCCACTTTCTCAATCGGCATTTTGGCAAATTTGGCATAAACTTTGCCGTACTCTTGATCAGCTTTAGCCATTTCTTTCTCGTATTGTCCCTTGCTGCTCCATTTCCACTGTCCTTTATAATCGCCCAAACCCGGATACATGACCAGGTAGCCGATACCGAACAGCCAAGTACAGACATAC
>NZ_JBQCXA010001032.1:0-544 GCF_051956855.1 Neisseria sp. P0021.S007 | reverse complement strand
CGTATTGTTCGCCCTGGACTGCGCATCCAGCGAGTTCTACAAAGACGGCCAATACCATCTGGAAGCCGAAGGCCGCTCTTACACCAGCGCAGAATTTGCCGAATACTTGGAAGGCCTGGTTAACGAATTCCCAATCGTTTCTATCGAAGACGGTATGGACGAAAACGACTGGGAAGGCTGGAAACTGTTGACCGAAAAATTGGGCGGCCGAGTTCAATTGGTCGGCGACGACTTGTTCGTAACCAATCCAAAAATCTTGGCTGAAGGCATCGAAAAAGGCGTGGCAAACGCATTGCTGGTTAAAGTAAACCAAATCGGTACTTTGAGCGAAACCCTGAAAGCCGTTGACTTGGCCAAACGCAACCGCTACACCAGCGTAATGAGCCACCGTTCCGGCGAAACCGAAGACAGCACCATTGCCGACTTGGCAGTTGCCACCAACTGTATGCAAATCAAAACCGGCTCCCTGTCCCGTTCTGACCGCATGGCGAAATACAACCAATTGTTGCGCATCGAAGAAGAATTGGCCGAAGCCGCTTACTAC
>NZ_JBQCXA010001031.1:0-544 GCF_051956855.1 Neisseria sp. P0021.S007 | reverse complement strand
TGCGATAACCACATCAAGTTGGCTATTATGTTTCTTTTCTTCTCCAATGATTTTTTGAATTTCTGCCCAAAGTTCAGCTTTTTTATTTGCCCAAGACATATCTTTTTTTAATAAATGGATGGCAAGAATTGCATATTCTGCATTTTTAGATTCTTTCTCTTGTGGTGTTGGAATAGAAATTCCTTTTATTTTTCCCGCGTAGCACAGCCCGAAAAAGGCATTTTTAGGACATCCTTTCACTCTAGCTGAATAACTGTTAGTAAACTCTTGAACTGCTCCCGTCCATGCTTTTTTAATATCGTGTGTATAAGCGAATAGCTCTACGGCTTTTACAGCTGTTTTTCCATATAAATTCATATGTTCAACTCACGCAAAGCGCGGATTTTAGCATTGGCAGAACAGCAAAAACAACAAATCGCCCGAGAAAATCAAGAGCAGAAACATCGTAAACGGCTCGAGCAACAAGAGCGTGAGACCGCGCTTTATGAAAAGGCATGCCAGAATGCGCAAGAAGACTTGAATATGTTCGTGAAATGTTGGACTC
>NZ_JBQCXA010001030.1:0-544 GCF_051956855.1 Neisseria sp. P0021.S007 | reverse complement strand
GCCTTTGGGCTCTTCAGGCAGTTTAGTGTAGCCGAACATCTGCTTGATGGTGGAAAACCAAACCGGTTTGTCAGGTTTGCCGTTCAAGAAGATTTGCGCTTTAGGGCCGTTGTGTTCGGTCAAGTTCATGCTGCAGTAATGACCGACTGCACTGTCGCTGATTCGTTGGGGCGTAGGCGGAGGAGTATTTTCCTCTTTGCTACAAGCAGATAAAGCAAGGATGGTGAATGCTGTAAATAATATTTTTCTCATATTTGTCTCTTTCCGAAAATCCAGGCGGCCAAGACCAAGGGAATGATAACCCATAATACCTGCGCCGTCAGCAAAACCGGCATAGTCAGGCTGATTTGATCGCTCAAACCGGCCATCCCTGCGTACATCGCGGTGTTTTCATAACCGGTCAGGTTGAGCAGACGGTAAATGTCGTAAGGATTGAACAAGAGAATGGTTTCTACAACAGGCGCGGTAATAACTTGTTCAGTATCGGCAACCAAAACACCCAAAAGCGCCATATCGAAAATCACCACAAAAAACAGCCATACGC
>NZ_JBQCXA010001029.1:0-544 GCF_051956855.1 Neisseria sp. P0021.S007 | reverse complement strand
GTTCAGTGTGGTGGTGTATTTGATTTTCAGACGACCCCTTGTGATACAGAGGTCGTCTGAAAACGCATCAGTAAACGCGCTTGGCCGGTTCGATGTATGCCACGCTCAAAGGCTTGGTGTGTACCGGTTTGTAGGACAAGGTATTGGTATCTGAATGATACAGCGTATGTTTCATCCAGTTTTCGTCATCGCGCTCAGGATGGTCGTCTGAAGCGTGTGCGCCGCGTGATTCTTTACGCGCTTCGGCAGACACCAAAGTCGCTTTTGCTACTTCAATCAGATTATCCAATTCCAAAGCTTCGATACGCGCAGTATTCCACACTTTGCTCTTGTCTTTGATTTCGGTGCGTTTCACGCGCTCGGCAATCGCCATGATTTCTTGAACGCCTTTGCTCAGAATCTCATCGGTACGGAACACACCGGCGTGCAGTTGTACGGAGCGTTGCAGTTCGCGACGCAGCGCATCAACGTTTTCGCCGCCGGTTTGGTTATCCAAGCGTTCAATACGTTGGCGGGTCAGCTCGCCCGCATCGGCAGGCAAAGG
>NZ_JBQCXA010001028.1:0-545 GCF_051956855.1 Neisseria sp. P0021.S007 | reverse complement strand
GCTTGCAGCGCGGTGCTCAAATTTTCACCAACTACTGCTTATCCTGCCACTCGGCAAGCGGTATGCGTTTCAACCGTCTGAAAGACATCGGTTTGACTGACGAAGAAATCAAGAAAAACCTGATGTTTACGACAGACAACGTCGGTGATGTTATGCTGGCGGCGATGAATCCTAAAGATGCTGCCAAATGGTTTGGTGCGGCTCCGCCGGATCTGACACTGATTGCCCGTTCTAAAGGCGCGGATTATCTGTATGCCTATATGCGCGGCTTCTATAAAGATCCGACCCGTCCTAATGGCTGGAATAACGTCGTATTCGATAAAGTCGGTATGCCGCACCCATTGTGGGAGCAACAAGGCGTTCAAGCGGTTGAGTGGGATGCTAAAGGTCAACCGGTTATGGTTAAAGATGAGCATGGCGAATTGAAACCCAAGCTTTATTGGGAATCTACCGGCGCACACAGCCGTCGCTTACCAAACGGTAAAGTCATCCAAACAGAGTACGATGCTTATGTACGCGATTTGGTGAACTATTTGGTTTACATG
>NZ_JBQCXA010001027.1:0-545 GCF_051956855.1 Neisseria sp. P0021.S007 | reverse complement strand
TCATCCGCGAACGCACCAAAGCCGAAGTTTCCTTTGAAGAAATCAATATCGAAGGTATGGCGTTTGACCCCGTGAAGAAACGTCTCGTCTTAGGCTTCCGCGATCCTGAGTTCAACAATATGGCTTTGGTGGCATTCATCAGCAACTCGAAAGACGTGTTCGAGCGCAACGCCAAGCCTGAATTTGACGAAGTTGCCATCCTTGACATCGACGGCGGCGGTATCCGTTCTATCAACTACGACCCGGTGTTGAAAAACTACGTCATCGCCAACGAAGTGAAGGATGAAAACGGTCAGAAATTCTCGCAATTGTGGACTTGGAGCGGCAACCCGACTGACGAACCGCAAAAAATCTCGCTGCCCAACCTGCAACACATCACCAACGTCGAAGCCGTTGATTCGATTACGGTCAACGGCAAGCCGCAGATGATTGTGATGGGTGACGAAGGCAACGCTTCGCAGAAAATTACCGCCAAGTACATGGTGGTGGATTACAGCCAGTTCGGCAAACAGTAGTTTTAAAGCTGATTAAAAGGTCGTCTGAAA
>NZ_JBQCXA010001026.1:0-545 GCF_051956855.1 Neisseria sp. P0021.S007 | reverse complement strand
CTGCCGGGCTGGCAAGTCTCCGGCAGTATCGCTTGGATGCGCGGTGAGCAGCAGGACGGCAAACCGTTGGATTCCGCTTATCCACTCAACGGCGTTTTGGGCTTGGATTACACGCAGGAAAAATGGGGTATCGGCACCAAGCTGCGCTGGTCGAAAAAACACAGCCGCGTCAGCAGCGACACTGTTTTCCAAGCGCCGGGTTATGGCGTATGGGATATCGGCGCGTGGTATAAACCGTTTAAAAACCTTGAAATCGGCGCAAACATCTACAACGTCGGCAACAAAAAATACTGGCAGCACGCAGACGTTTCCGGCATGAGCCGTACCAGTGTGATGGACTTGTACACCGAAAGCGGCCGCAATTTCGCCGCAACCGTACAACTGAAGTTCTAATGTGATTCAACCGTTTTCAGACGGCCTGAGAAAGCGAGCAGGCCGTCTGAAAGCATTCGACAAGGAAAATCAATGAAACTCAAACTCCTCCTGCTTTCCGCGCTTATTTCGTTGGCCGGCACTGCACACGCGCAACGCATCGTCGTGTTAAC
>NZ_JBQCXA010001025.1:0-545 GCF_051956855.1 Neisseria sp. P0021.S007 | reverse complement strand
TTCTACGACTTAATCGGCCGCAGCCTCAATGTCGATATGCGCGAACAGACAACGGCGGAGTTCCAAAAACGCTACCACGTCAGCCTCAACCAAGCCAAACGCGTTGCCGATACCGCGCAAGCCTTCATGAACAGCCTGTGCCACGCCAAAAACGTAACCGTTCAAGAACTTGCCCTGTGGAACCAATACCTCAGCCGCGCAGGCCGTCTGCATGAAATCGGCTTGGATATTGCCCATACCGGTTATCACAAACACTCCGCCTACATTCTCGAAAACGCCGATATGCCGGGCTTCTCACGCAAAGAGCAAACCATTTTGGCGCAACTGGTTATCGGCCATCGCGGCGACCTTAAGAAAATGGCAGACATTATCGGTAACAACGAAATCATGTGGTGTGCCGTATTGTCCCTGCGCCTGGCAGCCCTCTTCTGCCGCTCGCGCCTGCCGCTTGATTTGCCGCCGCAAACCCAGCTTCGCATCGATGAAAACAACCACAGCTTCATCTTGCGCATCAACGCCCAATGGCTGGAGCAACACCCCCTCAT
>NZ_JBQCXA010001024.1:0-545 GCF_051956855.1 Neisseria sp. P0021.S007 | reverse complement strand
GTGCCTTAATGGGGATGACTTGCCGCTGGCGTTTGCGGCTGTCGATAACGAAGGGCGGCTGATGGGTTCGGCGGCATTAAAGCGGTTTGATATGGCGTGTTTTCCCGAATACGAATATTGGCTGGGTGATGTGTTCGTTTTGCCGCAATTTCGCGGTTTGGGCGTAGGCAGGCAGCTGGTTTCGTTTTGTCTGGATAAAGCACGCGAACTGGGTTTGCCGCATCTGTATCTCTATCCAGCCGCTGCTTTTGTTGTTGCTGCGTTCGCTGCTGCTTTGTTCGGCGGATTGGAGTGTGATGTCGTTATCGGCAATCAGGCCGGTTCCTGCTTTACCTGAAACATCCGATCCTGTGATGTTGATATTGGATTGTTCGCCTGCACCTCCGGCAATAAGGGTAGTTTTACCGCCTGCTTGAATTTGGCTGGCTTGGGCTTGATTTACTTGAACTTGGGTGGTTTGTCGGTTTTGCTGTTCGCCGTAGGTTATGGAAATGCTGACTTCTGCTGCTGCAACCGCTGCTTCTAAATACCGCTTGGGCAAGGAT
>NZ_JBQCXA010001023.1:0-545 GCF_051956855.1 Neisseria sp. P0021.S007 | reverse complement strand
CATATGGACATAATGATCGTTGACGTGCTCATGCAGCCATGCTTTTGAAGATTTTGAGCGTACAGCCATCTTGATTTGAAATGCTTAAGTTAAAATCAGCATTGTACGTTATTTCCCCCGTAAATGTTCTAAATCGCGTACAATATAGCCATTATTCTTTTGAATTGGATACTTATTAATATGAACGACAACAAATTAAGCACCAAAGAAATTTTGGCCTTGAAAGCCCAAGCACACCACCTCCACCCTGTCGTAATGGTTGGCCAACAAGGCTTGACCGACTCGGTCATCAAAGAAACCGATGCCGCATTGACAGCACACGAATTGATTAAAGTCCGTGTTTTTGGCGATGATCGTGCTGAACGTATTGAAATTTGCAATGCCCTGTGTGAAACACTGGGGGCTCAACTGGTGCAACATATTGGCAAATTACTTGTTTTATGGCGTAAAAAACCGGACGACGAATAATTTAAACTGAATAAACAGCAGAAGTATTTTCTCAACCCACTTTAATCATATCCTTCTGTTGTATTTATGCAGTACGA
>NZ_JBQCXA010001022.1:0-547 GCF_051956855.1 Neisseria sp. P0021.S007 | reverse complement strand
ATATTGCAAGCTCGGTCAGCTTGATTATGGCACAACGATTATTGCGTCGTCTGTGTTCAAGTTGTAAGCGTGAGGTTGAGCGTCCTCCAGTTCCTGCATTGAAAAAAGCAGGATTTACAGATGAAGATTTAGCAAAAGATTGGAAACTCTACCGTCCTGTTGGTTGCGACAGTTGTCGTGGCAAAGGCTTTAAAGGTCGTGTCGGCGTCTATGAAGTCATGCCGATTACCGAGGAAATGCAACGTGTAATTATGAATAATGGTACAGAAGTTGATATTATGAACATGGCCTACAAAGAAGGTATGGTTGATTTGCGCCGTGCAGGCTTAGTAAAAGCAATGCAAGGTTTGACTTCATTAGAAGAAGTTATTGCTCACACTAACGATTAAACCATTGAATCGAAGAAACACGGGGACTTATGTTTTCTTCATTCTCAAACATTAAACCAAGGGGTAACAAAATGGCTCAAGCAGAGCAAAAAAAAAGGCTTATTCGCTCAAAAAAACAAAGGCAAACGTTTTACGTTTGAAGGTAAAAATACCAATAC
>NZ_JBQCXA010001021.1:0-547 GCF_051956855.1 Neisseria sp. P0021.S007 | reverse complement strand
GCCATCGGTACCGGTGTAAGTAACGGTATCACCTAAGTTGACTTTTTCAGTCGACCCTTCGTCGGCGGCAATCTTCAGACCTTTGTTCAACTCGTCACCGACTTTGTCCAATGCTTCTTGAACGGTATGCACCGGTGCACTTACCGTACCGTCCGCTTGTTTGACGGTAAAGTTAGGAGCAGCGATAGAACCATCCGCACCAACGGTCGTATTCAACGCTGTTGCCAACGGTTTGATTTGGCTGACGTTCACTCCGTCGGTGTCTTCCGTACCTTTGGCTACTTTGGCAATCTTGTTACCGCCGTTGTTCAGACCGGCATTAGTCAGAGACACTTGGCTTGGCGAACCGTCCGCACCAATCTTCAGACCGTCAGTCGTCAGTACGCTGTCGCCTGCTTTCAAGGTAGTCGCGGTTACGCTGGTCAACGTAATATCGTCATTCAGTTTGACGGTAACGTTGTTGCCATCGGCGGAAGTGGTGATGTGGCTACCGCCTTTGATGCCGACGCGCTCTCCCAGTTTTTTGCTTGAAGTCGAAGTGCTGCCG
>NZ_JBQCXA010001020.1:0-548 GCF_051956855.1 Neisseria sp. P0021.S007 | reverse complement strand
GTCTAACCTATTGCGCCGACAGGGATTTTGCCGTTTAATGCGAACCTGCTGAATCAAGGGCCTGAGGCATATGCCGGCCGCCCCCACAGTTAACCTTTTGCATGTGGTCAGTTTGTATAAACCGCTGCCACCGCTGCAATGTTTTCCTCTTTCGCAAAAGGACTGTATCCATGAAAAAAACTTCAATGGCGGCGGCACTCATCGGCCTCGTCTTGACTGCGTGCAGCGGCGGACAACAAACCGCCGCAGAATCTCCCGCCCCTTCTTCCCATACTGCGTCCGACAAGCTCAATATTTACAACTGGTCGGACTACGTCGATCCCGCCACGCTCAACGCGTTTGAAAAAAATACGCGCATCCACGTCCGCTACGACTACTACGACAGCAACGAAGCCCTCGAAGCCAAGCTCTTGACCGGTAAATCTGGTTACGACCTCGTTGCCCCGTCCATTGCCAACGTCGGACGCCAAATCAAAGCCGGCGCGTATCAAAAAATCGACAAAAGCCAAATCCCGAACTACGCCAATATCGATGCCGACCTGCTTGCC
>NZ_JBQCXA010001019.1:0-548 GCF_051956855.1 Neisseria sp. P0021.S007 | reverse complement strand
TGCGTTTTTCGGATTCATGGTCAACGGCCATTTTGTCTCGTTGCCGGTTAATTTCGAAGCAAATTGTTTTTCCAAACCTTGGGTAGTGCCGCCCAAAAGGTCGAGGAAGAGTTTGATTTGGCTGCTTTGGCCGTTGAGTGTGCTGGCATTTGGTTTGACCCATTTACTGCCGGTCCATTGCATGATGCCGGCTGAACGCACGCGCAGGGTGGTTTCAAACGGTTTTTGCATTTGCCACAACAGGCCTTTTTTCGGGACGAGGACGAATTTCCCGCCTGTAACCATCGGTTTACTCAGGGATTTCAATTGACGCTGCTGGGTAAACGCGCCCTGTACGTTGGACGGTTTTTGCAGGGTTTGGGCGAGTTCGGCGGTGGAAAACGCCCACAAGGCAGGGCTGGCAAGGGTCAGCACGAGAGCGGTAAGTGTTTTTTTCATGTTGTTCCTTTTCAGGTTTGTTTTTCAGACGACCTTATGGGTCGGGGTCGTCTGAAAACGTAAAGTGTCAGGCAGGAGTAAAGGTCGGATGGGTTTGCACAGCATCCAAC
>NZ_JBQCXA010001018.1:0-548 GCF_051956855.1 Neisseria sp. P0021.S007 | reverse complement strand
CGGCGGGGGTTATGTTCGACGATTTTGATGTCGTATTTGGATTCGAGCTGCTTGGCAAGGCGGTAGCCGATGTTGCCGCCGCCGGCAATCATGATGCGGCGGGTACGCGCTTCTTTGGGGCGCAGTTCGCGCATGATGATGTTGACGCTGCTGATGTCGGCGGCAAAAAGTACCTCGTCGCCTTCGATAATGACGGTTTGCGGCGTGGGGACGATAAGGCGGTTGTTGCGGTATATGGCGCAGATTTGGCAGTCCGCGCCTTCGGGGAGGTGTTGGTTGATGTCAGCAATTTCACGGTTGACGAGCAGCCCGCCTTTACGCGCCTGTACGATGACCATGCGGACTTTGTCGCCGGCAAACCTCAATACCTGCAATGCGCTGGTGTAGCTGAGCAGCCCAACGAGCTGTTCGGTAACGAGCTGTTCGGGGCTGATGGTTTCGGTGATGTCGAAGACGGTAAGGCCGCCGTTTTCTGTATCGTCGTTTTCAGGGTAGGGGTATTCCAGATATTCGCTGGAACGCACGCGGGCGATGCGGCTGTGGATATT
>NZ_JBQCXA010001017.1:0-549 GCF_051956855.1 Neisseria sp. P0021.S007 | reverse complement strand
CTACAAGCTCGAAATAAACCCAGCCCGTAGCGTGGGCTTTGCCCGTGAACCTGTTGTCTGACAATCCAAATCGAGCAGTTATCTTTATATTCATTTCGTGGGCAAAGCCCACGCTACCCGTTGCAGCAACAGCAACCTGTCCCTTCCCCCGTCTGGCGGGGGAAGGTTAAGATGGGGGTGGCTTCTGAGGTTTAGGTAAAATCAAATTCGTGCAATCCGCAGAACCACCCTCTCCCCAGCCCTCTCCCGCCGGACGGGAGAGGGAGCAGGTTGCAGATAAAAACGAGGTCGTCTGAAAACTTTGAGATTTGAGTTTTGGAGAAACTCGCTCCCGATTTTTCAGACGACCTCGTTTATTCAATCAATACAGGCTTGGGATAACCCAAGTAGCGTGGGCTTTGCCCACGAAATCTGCTATCTAAAAATCCAAATCAGACAACAACCGAATGGGCATCCATTTCGGCATTTATCTCGCGGGCAAAGCCCACGCTACTCATTGCAGCAACAGCAACCTATCCCTTCCCCCGTCTAGCGGGGGAAGGGATAGGA
>NZ_JBQCXA010001016.1:0-549 GCF_051956855.1 Neisseria sp. P0021.S007 | reverse complement strand
CCCTTACCAACGCACTGACCGCGCGCAAATGGTTCCTTGACCACGCAGGCGATGAAACCGCCGTCGCCAAACACTTCGTCGCCGTCTCCACCAACCAAAAAGCCGTCGCCGAATTCGGTATCGACACCGCCAATATGTTTGAATTCTGGGACTGGGTCGGCGGACGATACAGCCTCTGGTCGGCAATCGGCCTGCCCATCATGCTCTACTTGGGCGAAGAAAACTTCATCGAAATGCTCAACGGCGCGCACCTGATGGACCAACACTTCATCAACACCCCGCTCGAGCGCAACCTCCCCGTCATCCTCGCCCTCGTCGGCATCTGGTACATCAACTACTACGGCGGCGGCAGCCACGTCATCGCCCCCTACGACCAGCACCTCCACCGCCTGCCCAAATTCATTCAGCAGCTCGACATGGAGAGCAACGGCAAACAAGTTACCCTCGACGGCAAGTCCATCGGCTACGAAACCTCCCCGATTATTTGGGGCGAAACCGGCATCAACGGTCAGCACGCCTTCTTCCAACTGCTGCACCAAGGTACCCACA
>NZ_JBQCXA010001015.1:0-549 GCF_051956855.1 Neisseria sp. P0021.S007 | reverse complement strand
CCTCAAAAGCGGTAAGCATACAGCCATCCAAACCCGTTTCCCGCCCGAGCCGAACGGCTACCTGCACATCGGCCACGCCAAATCCATCTGCTTGAACTTCGGTTTGGCGTATATTTATGACGGCTTGTGCAACCTGCGTTTCGACGACACCAACCCCGAAAAAGAAAACGACGAATACGTCAACGCCATCAAAGAAGACGTTGAGTGGCTTGGTTTCCATTGGGCAGGCGAGCCGCGTTTCGCTTCCAACTATTTCGACCAGCTTTACGATTACGCCGTCGGTTTAATCAAAGACGGCAAGGCCTATGTCGATGATTTGACGCCCGAAGAAATGCGCGAATACCGCGGCACGCTGACTGAGGCGGGCAAAAACAGCCCTTATCGCGACCGCAGCGTCGAAGAAAATCTCGACCTGTTCACGCGCATGAAAAACGGCGAATTTCCAGACGGCAGCAAAACCCTGCGCCTGAAAATCGATATGGCATCAGGCAACATCAATATGCGCGACCCCGTCATCTACCGCATCCGCCGCGCCCATCACCACAACAC
>NZ_JBQCXA010001014.1:0-549 GCF_051956855.1 Neisseria sp. P0021.S007 | reverse complement strand
AATATGATGAGTATCCGACTTGCGGATAACTTTAATGAAAACCCTTTATGAACAAAATCAAAATCTTCTTACCGTCATGACTGCCAGCAAACAACAAACCATCGCCGACACCGCCCGCCGCCTGTTCCGCGAACATGGCTTTTCCGCCGTATCCGTAGGCAGCATCTGCGCTGAGGCCGACGTCAGCCGCGTCACTTTTTACAAATATTACAGCGGTAAAAACGCACTCTTGCAGGCAATAGTTACCGAGCAGAAAAACCGCGTCCGTGCCGAATTTGAAAATCTGCTTGAACGGCAATGCAGCCTGCGCGAAGCCGCTGAGGCTGTGTTTGCCCTGCAAAAACAATCGTTTGAAGAACTTTATTCCGCCGCTTTCCTGCGCGACATTGAAGAGAACATCGATTTGGAGCTGGAGCGCTTTTTCCGCGAATTGAACGAAGAAAAATACGCCTTTATGCGCGGATTCTTCCATGCTCTGCAACAACGCCGCCTGATTCAGCCCGATTTGCCGGTGGAACTCATCGACCTGTTCATTCGTCAGGCGGATAT
>NZ_JBQCXA010001013.1:0-549 GCF_051956855.1 Neisseria sp. P0021.S007 | reverse complement strand
ATACGGTTGTTGCGCTGATCAACCGCTTGGTCGGCAAGGTAGCGGCTGAAGTAGTCATCTTTACCTTCACGCAATTCCATATCCGTCAGACGCGCATTACCTGCTTTTTCTGCAATAATGCTGTCGAATTTGGAAGCAATCGCCGCCTGCCACAATGCTTGGCGTACGGCATTGACTTGTGTTCCCCTGCTGTCGCCGTTTGCTTTGTCATCCAAACCTGAACGCTCGGCAAAGCGTGTGGCATTGCTGGTCATATTGATTAAACCTTCGTCTTCCATGCCGATAACTTGGGCGGCTACGGGATGGTTAAGCGCGAATTGAGCCATTTTACTGCGACGGCTTTGATCTTCCTGATACGATTGACAGCCGGACAATACCAGCATGCCGAGAACGGCGCATTGAATGTGTTTTTTAATATGTTTCATGATGTAACTATCGATATTATTGTGTGAGTTCAACTTCTTTGTTTAACATAGAAACGCCCGTAAGCGCAAATTAATTTCCATACGGACAAATCGGCGCATAAATGGCTATTTTATAATAAAAATA
>NZ_JBQCXA010001012.1:0-549 GCF_051956855.1 Neisseria sp. P0021.S007 | reverse complement strand
CCGATAAGCTTGGTCAGCGGCGCATTGAACACGGAATAAGCGTATATCTGCCCGATGGCAAGATGCACGGCCAAAGCAGCGGGCGGTACCAGCCAACGATTAAAGCCGGGTTTGGCAATGATCGCCTCACGGTCTAAAAATTTCATAAAATCCTCTTGTCTATATGTGTCAAACGCTGATTCCATATCATGCGGAATCGAAAAATTGTTGACAATATTTTAGCATAATCTCTCGTTTATCCTTTTTTCTGCTCCATGATAATTTTGCGCATCAAACAGAAAAAACATTCATCTAAACCATTTCATCA
This sequence comes from Neisseria sp. P0021.S007, assembly GCF_051956855.1. Classification (NCBI taxonomy): domain Bacteria; kingdom Pseudomonadati; phylum Pseudomonadota; class Betaproteobacteria; order Neisseriales; family Neisseriaceae; genus Neisseria; species Neisseria sp. P0021.S007. The sequence goes on along the minus strand of NZ_JBQCXA010001012.1, from coordinate 242 downwards.
CGCCCATATCGACAAAAAGGCCGTCTGAAAATTCTTCAGACGGCCTTTTCATTCATATCGTTTTATGCGGCAAAGCGTTTGGCAACTTCATCCCAGTTAACGATTTCCCAGAAACCTTTCAGGTAGTTAGGACGGCTGTTGCGGTAGTCGATATAGTAGGCGTGTTCCCATACGTCGCAAGTCAACAGCGGAGTGTTTTCAGTAGTCAGCGGAGTACCTGCATTGGAAGTAGAAACCAGATC
>NZ_JBQCXA010001011.1:0-549 GCF_051956855.1 Neisseria sp. P0021.S007 | reverse complement strand
CTAAAGAAATACGACCTAGAAAGTATCTGTTTTCTTTTAGGTAAACTGATGTAAACTTGGCTTGAAACTTTGATTTCGTGTGAAGTTTGTAGCAAAATAACGCCTGAATTTCACATCACGCTATGCGGATAAATTTTAGTTTGGCGTTTGCCTTTTATTAATATATTCGTGTGGTGCTATTAATAGAACTTAACAAAACTCTCATCATTAGGAGATACATCAATGAAAGCTTATCTGGCTCTGATTTCCGCTGCCGTTATCGGCTTGGCTGCATGCTCTCAAGAAGCTGCAAAACCTGCTGAAGCCCCTGCTGCTTCCGAAGCTGCCCCTGCAGAAACTACTGCACCTGCTGATGCAGCTCCTGCTTCTGAAGCCGCTCCAGCCGACGCTGCCGCTGCTCCTGCTGCCGGCAACTGCGCGACTACTGTTGAAGCCAACGACGCTATGCAGTTCAACACTAAAGAAATCCAAGTAAGCAAAGCTTGTAAAGAATTCACCATCACCCTGAAACACACCGGTACCCAACCTAAAGCCAGCATGGGTCACAAA
>NZ_JBQCXA010001010.1:0-549 GCF_051956855.1 Neisseria sp. P0021.S007 | reverse complement strand
GTGATTTGACTTTATTTTAGTTTTATCAATATTGGCAAGAGGGGCAAAAGTTCAACGCCAAGCATACGCCATTTGATATTTCAGGAGATGTTAATTTATTGCTGGTTAAGTGTTATCGGTTCTATAACATGAAGGCATTTGGAAATAATGGGTATCTTACAGAGAAAAGGGTGTATGACTTGCTTTCCTAAAAAAATACTGAAAAGCAATAATTTATTATGCTAACCCGCCGTCAATTTCTCAGTTATACCGCCGCGCTTGGTGCCGCTTCTGCTTTCTCTTGGCAGACTTACAAATACCTCAACCGCAAACCGCCGGTTTCTATTAACCGTGTCGGCTTGCCGTTGGGGCATTTGTTGCGCGATCGGGAATTGTTGCAAGCGCCGCCCCGTCGTTATGAATGCAATACGTTGATACTCGGCGGCGGTGCGGCTGGGTTGGGGGCGTTGTGGTATTTGGCGAAGCATAATCACTGCGATGTATTGTTGGCAGAAGGGTTTGAACGCAATGGCAACAATGCTGCCTATACGTCTTCAGACGGCATGAAAG
>NZ_JBQCXA010001009.1:0-550 GCF_051956855.1 Neisseria sp. P0021.S007 | reverse complement strand
GGTAATAACGGCTTTGCGCGGTGCGATCGGTTTTTCCGGTGTGAAGGCATGGTCGACGACACGGACGTTGCCTTGCGCACTGGCTTTCATGATGTTGAGCTCTTGCTGTTTCGCCAAGAGTTGGACGTAGGTCGCTTGGTTGGTTTCTACGTCGCGGGTCAGGCGGATGACTTCCTGTTGGGTGTTGGGTAGACCGGCGATTTGCTGGTTGATTTTGCTCTTGGCACGTTCGAGGACAGCCAGTTTGTCCAAAACGGCTTTATAGGAAGGGTGTTCCGGAGTGTATAGTTCCGCCAAGCCTGCTTCTTCAGTTTTGAGCAGGGTGATTTGGGTTTCGATGCTGGTCAGGCTTTCAAGCGCACCTTTGGATTCAAGCGGGATGTCGAGCGAGCCGGCGCGTTCGCGGTAAGCATTGAGTTTGTTTTCTGCTTCTTGCAGAGTCTCTTTCAGATGAGGCAATTCTTCGCTGATAAACGCCAAACCGCTGGAGGCGACTTGAATGTCGCGTTCGCGGTTTTGCGCGACGTAGTTGTCGGCGATGCTGTTGAGG
>NZ_JBQCXA010001008.1:0-550 GCF_051956855.1 Neisseria sp. P0021.S007 | reverse complement strand
ATTTCACGTTGCCTAATCCTGCCAAAAAGATGCCCAGCCGAATTTTTCGGCAATATCGTCGCAAAGTTCCTCCTGCATGGTGGCAAGATTGGTGTAGCTGTTGGTGTCGTGTACAGAAAAATAGGCGGGCAGGGTGGAGGCGGTGTTTTGCGCTGCGGTTCGGAAGCAGTCTGCAAACCAATGGCTGAAATATTCGTGTAACCCGCTGTAAAAATCGTCTATGGCATCCCATACTTCTTCTTCGCCGTTTTCGTCCTGTTCCAAACCGTATATCTCGTCTTCCACATCTGCATCAAATTTAGGCAGGCATTCTTCGGGGAAGTCTATGATGCCGTTGCCTAAATAGCCGCCATTTTGGTTGCGCAGCCAGCCGCAAACAGAGAAATCCTGATATTCGTATTCCATAATCAGTGCCACGACCTGATCAAATGATTTGTTTTCATCCGAAAAAACCCAATGCCTGCCCTGCAATATTTCTTGGATAAAGGCGGTCAGTTTTGGAGTGCGTTCGGCGCAGTCCTGCACAAATTGAGTTTTATATTGTTGCATC
>NZ_JBQCXA010001007.1:0-550 GCF_051956855.1 Neisseria sp. P0021.S007 | reverse complement strand
GAAATACGGTTTTCAGACGACCTTTTTGAAAAGATTGGCATAAAACTTGCATGAAATTCAAGCGAGAAATTTACGTTTCATCAAAGATGTGATTAAACATCAAAAGAAACAACCAGTAACGCGATTTTACCCGTGCCAAACACACGCTTGCCTGAAGACGATATATCATCGCTTCCATTTATGTCCGTATGAAATTGTTACAAAGTGACAATAAATGTCATCAGAATGAAAACGGCGGCGCACGGATAACATCGAATCTTGACCATGCAACGGCTGTCTGACCAAAACTGCCGCCACCAAAAAGGATTAACCATGAAAACGTCCCGCATTGCCAAAACCGCCCTTTACCTCGCCGCCGCAGCCGTATTGTCAGCCTGTGCCGGCAAAAGCCACGTTAAAGCCGACGGAACGACGGACAACCCCGTCTTTCCGAAACCCTACTCCGTAACCTTCAACAAAAACCAAGGCACATTCCCGACCGCCGATGAACTCGAACAGATGAAACCGGGTCTGAGCAAAGACGACATTTACAAAATCCTCGGCCGTCCGC
>NZ_JBQCXA010001006.1:0-551 GCF_051956855.1 Neisseria sp. P0021.S007 | reverse complement strand
GTATTGGCGAAACAGCCGCGCCGTTTGGACGACGTAGTGGCCACACTGCAGGCCGTTGCCGCGTTCAAACAGTTGCCCGAAGCTGCCGCGCTCGCCGCTGCCAACAAACGCGTACAAAACCTGCTGAAAAAAGCAGATGCCGAGTTGGGTGCGGTTAACGAAAGCCTGCTGCAACAGGACGAAGAAAAAGCCTTGTGCGCCGCTGCTCAAGGTTTGCAGCCGAAAATCTCTGCCGCTGTTGCCGAAGGCAATTTCCAAACTGCTTTGTCCGAGCTGGCTTCCGTCAAACCGCAAGTCGATGCATTCTTCGACGGCGTGATGGTAATGGCTGAAGATGCCGCCGTGAAGCAAAACCGTTTGAACCTGTTGAACCGCTTGGCAGAACAAATGAACGCAGTTGCCGACATTGCGCTCTTGAGCGAATAAGGCCGCGTTTCAGTTGACCCTTTTTTCAGGCTGCCCGATGATTCAGGCAGCCTGAAGTTTTTCGGGCGTATCCCTTGCATGGCGTTCAAGGGTATAATTCGGCAGATTTGTCGCACGACAAATCG
>NZ_JBQCXA010001005.1:0-551 GCF_051956855.1 Neisseria sp. P0021.S007 | reverse complement strand
ATTAAAGGTGGTGTGATTCCTCGCGAATTCATTCCGTCTGTCGATAAAGGTATCCGCGATACCCTGCCTAACGGTATCGTTGCAGGTTACCCAGTAGTTGACGTACGCGTACGTTTGATCTTCGGTTCTTCACACGACGTTGACTCCTCTCAACTGGCGTTCGAATTGGCTGCTTCTCAAGCCTTTAAAGAAGGTATGCGTAAAGCCAATCCTGCTCTGCTTGAGCCAATCATGGCAGTTGAAGTGGAAACCCCTGAAGAATACATGGGTGACGTAATGGGCGACTTGAACCGTCGTCGTGGCGTTGTATTGGGTATGGATGATGACGGTATCGGCGGTAAAAAAGTCCGTGCCGAAGTACCTCTGGCAGAAATGTTCGGTTACTCAACCGACCTGCGTTCTGCAACCCAAGGTCGCGCTACTTACTCCATGGAGTTCAAAAAATACGCTGAAGCTCCTGCTCACGTAGCTGCTGCTGTAACTGAAGCCCGCAAAGGCTAATCAGAAAAGACCGTCTGAAACTGAAAATAAATTTTCAGACGGCCATTGTT
>NZ_JBQCXA010001004.1:0-551 GCF_051956855.1 Neisseria sp. P0021.S007 | reverse complement strand
GCCTTCTTCTGCGCTCATGTAGACGGGGTTTTCGGGGCGGTCGCTGCGGACGATGTCGCCCTGTCGGAACATCGCCAGTTCGTCCACTGCCAATTGCGACCAGGTTTCGTCTCGGGTCAGCGGTAATGTGGCGACGACGGCGACTTTGTCGTTCGGGGTGGTGACTTCGGAAAAATCGACCATTACGTCGTCGTCTAAAAGCCGTGCTTTGCCGAACGGGGCTTTGCGCACGATGTAGTGCAATAGTGTGCTGGCGTGGGCAAACAGGTTGTCGCCGTTGGACATAACGAAGTTGAACAGGCCGAAGCGGCGGATTTCGTGGGTCAGTGCGGCGAGGGCGTCGAATAGGGTGTCCGGATCGGGTTTGGTAGCGAAGCGGCTGCGCAGGCGGTTGAGGATGTAGCAGAAGGCGCGTTCGGAATCGGTGGTGCCGACGGCATGGTAATACTCGCCTTGCTCGGGGTAGAAATCCATCAAATGGCCGTTGTGTGCAAACAGCCAGTATTCGCCCCACATTTCACGCATGAAGGGGTGGGTGTTTGCCAGTGAGG
>NZ_JBQCXA010001003.1:0-551 GCF_051956855.1 Neisseria sp. P0021.S007 | reverse complement strand
GGTTTCAACCAAAAAATTGCCGAAGCCGCCGCGCGTGGCGAAAAAATCGGCAGCCCGTTCAGCCTCACGCCTGAAAATCCTGAGCCATTGGAAAAACTGCCGTTTATCGTGGTCGTGGTAGATGAGTTTGCCGACTTGATGATGACCGCAGGCAAGAAAATTGAAGAACTGATTGCCCGTCTTGCCCAAAAAGCGCGTGCAGCCGGTATCCATTTGATTCTTGCCACCCAACGCCCAAGCGTGGATGTCATTACCGGCCTGATTAAAGCCAATATTCCGACACGCATTGCATTCCAAGTGTCCAGCAAAATCGACAGCCGCACGATTCTTGACCAAATGGGTGCAGAAAACTTGCTCGGCCAAGGCGATATGCTGTTCCTGCCGCCCGGCACCGGCTATCCGCAACGCGTACACGGAGCGTTCGCATCTGATAATGAAGTACACCGCGTAGTGGAATACCTGAAACAATTCGGCGCGCCTGATTATATCGACGATATTTTAAGCAGCGGTTCGAACGAGGACTTTACCGGTACCAGCCGCAGCAACGACAG
>NZ_JBQCXA010001002.1:0-551 GCF_051956855.1 Neisseria sp. P0021.S007 | reverse complement strand
TTTTTACTTGAGTGTAAAGGCGGACGGATTCGGTCGGTTGTAGTTCAATAACCAAACGATTCGGCGCAGGTTGGCTGTTGTCAAAAATATGGTTTTGCAGCGGATGGAAGTTCAACACGATTTCCGCCACTTTTCCTGCCATGCGTTTGCCGGTACGTAGGTAGAAAGGTACGCCTTTCCAACGCTCGTTTTCAATTTCGGCTTTGATGGCAACATAGGTTTCAGTGAAGCTGTCTTTCGGTACATCGACTTCTTCCAGATAGCCGTTCATGCCGTTTGCTGCAACATATTGGCCGCGAATAACATTTTCGTTGACGGATTCGATGGTCAGCGGTTTCAGCGATTTAATGACTTTTACTTTCTCGTCGCGTACGGCATCCGCATCCAAGCTCGCCGGTGCTTCCATGGCAGTCATACAAAGCATTTGCATCAAGTGGTTTTGCACCATATCGCGCAACGCGCCGGTAATGTCGTAAAACTCGCCGCGTTCTTCCACGCCCAACTGCTCGGCGATGGTCAGCTGTACACTTTCAATATATTTGTTGTTCCAC
>NZ_JBQCXA010001001.1:0-551 GCF_051956855.1 Neisseria sp. P0021.S007 | reverse complement strand
TTATCAGGCCGTCTGAAACCGTTTAAGCGGCATCAAACAGTTTGCGCATGGCTTCGATTTGATGTTGTTTCAACTCGCCTGCTTCATCGCGACCGACAAAAATTTTAAACATGGCGCCACCATTGCGGTTGATAAAGTTGAGCGAGCAAGTGGCTTTGCCCATGAACGGGCGTTCCAAAAGGTAGATGGAGGCGCAGTTTTCGTAATAGATATGACCGTGTACGCCGCCGTCAGTTTCGGGATGATCAAAGTTGTAGAAACCGCGGCCGACTTTGCCGTTAGGCAGTTTGCCGCTGACTTCGACGATGGCATCGGGGGTGTGGGCGATGAAGGTAACGGATTCATCCCATGCGGCGATGGCTTGGAGAATTTCGACAATGCGGCTGCCTTCGGTTTGGCGCACGTTCTCTTCAGGCAGGCAGCGGATAACGTCTTCAAAACTGCATTGGTTTTGCGCGGCCAGCATTTCCAGCACTTGGCCGGGATTTTTTTCTAATGATTGGCGCAACATGGTTTGTTGTTCGGCTGAAAGTTTTTGCATGGTTTGATCC
>NZ_JBQCXA010001000.1:0-552 GCF_051956855.1 Neisseria sp. P0021.S007 | reverse complement strand
CGTCATCATGGGTGGCCTGTTTGTTGTTGAAGCCATTTCCGTTATGTTGCAAGTCGGTTGGTACAAACGAACCAAAAAACGCATCTTCCTGATGGCACCCATCCATCACCACTACGAACAAAAAGGCTGGAAAGAAACCCAAGTCGTCGTCCGTTTCTGGATTATTACCATCGTCTTGGTGCTGATTGGTTTGAGTACCCTCAAAATCCGCTAAATCTCCAAAGGCCGTCTGAAAATTTCAGACGGCCATTATGTAAGGTAAGCATGCTTGCCTGAATCCTACGTCTCAAAATAAATCCCGCAATAATCCACACAGAAAGTCCCCAAGCATGTACCAATCTTTTGGCGGTGCAACCGGCATCCGCACCCTGACCGACCGTTTCTACGACTTGATGGAACTTGAGCCGCAATACCAAGCCTTGCGCCAAATGCACGGCGAAGACATGACCCTGATACGCGAAAAGCTCTACGAATTTTTTAGCGGCTGGCTCGGCGGCCCGCAACTTTTTGTCGAAAAATACGGCCATCCCCAACTGCGCGCCCGCCATATAC
>NZ_JBQCXA010000999.1:0-553 GCF_051956855.1 Neisseria sp. P0021.S007 | reverse complement strand
TTTTTATCTGCGCCGTCATGCCACAATGACATCATCCCTTATCCAACCCGATCACGCCATGACTCCGATACTCGCCTTCGACATTGAAACCATTCCCGACGTACACGGCATCCGCCAGCTTTACGATTTGCCAGCCGATTTGCCCGACAACGAAGTCGTCCTGTTTGCCCAGCAGCAACGCCGTGCCAAAACCGGCAGCGACTTTATGCAACACCATCTGCACCAAGTCGTCGCCATCTCCTGCTGTATGCGCTGGGGGCAAGACAAAATCCGCGTCAGTACCATCGGCGCTCCCGAAGACAGCGAAGAAGTCATGATTGCCAAGTTCTTCGAGGTCATCGAAAACTATACGCCGCAACTTGTCAGCTGGAACGGCGGCGGTTTCGATCTGCCCGTCCTCCACTACCGCGCCCTGATACACGGCATCAGCGCCGCCCGCTATTGGGACATGGGCGACGGCGATTTTGGCGACAGCCGCGACTTTAAGTGGAACAACTACATCAGCCGCTACCACACCCGCCATTGCGACCTGATGGATTTGCTCGCCCTCTAC
>NZ_JBQCXA010000998.1:0-553 GCF_051956855.1 Neisseria sp. P0021.S007 | reverse complement strand
AAACGCTACTTGCAGAAGCAACACTGGCCCGTACGACACGCATTTTTGTTACAACGCCGTCTGAAGATGATGAGGTACTGTTCAATCTTGCCGCCTCAGCCACATGAACCGCATCTCTCGTTACAGTATTTTTACCGCTTAATTGCTTGGGTTCAGGAAAAACAGACGGACTTCCCCCAAAATTTTGGGTGTGTATCCATTCTTTTAGAGGAGAAGATGATTCGGAAGTGGTTTCAGGAGTTGAGGAGCCTTGACGGATATGGGTACGGCCAAGAGGGGCAAGTTTATGTGACATAATCAGCGTATTTCCTTGTATCAAATATCGTCCTTTCCCACCGCACAAGCGTGCAACAAAAAAGTTCGATGAATAAAGAGGTAAGACGGATTCTGTCGTAACAGCAATTGCCTGTATAAAGGCCAAACTGAAGCTGGCCACTTTGAGAAAATCGGCAGCGTTTCCCCTTCTGCCGATTTTCTGATTGAAAACGGTAATGGTGTTTGGACAGAACCCTTGGATGGCTTTTATAGGCAATCTGCCCGCGTACCATATATC
>NZ_JBQCXA010000997.1:0-553 GCF_051956855.1 Neisseria sp. P0021.S007 | reverse complement strand
ATCGACGGCTATGCCGGATTGGCAGGCAAACGCGTGCTGGATGTAGGTTGCGGCGGCGGTATTTTGTCGGAAAGCATGGCCAAACGCGGCGCAGAACACGTTACCGGCATCGATATGGCGGAAAAATCCCTGCAAACCGCCGCTGCCCATGCGGCCAGCCAACACGTTGCCAATATTGATTACCGCTGCATCCGCGTCGAAGACCTCGCTGCCGAAGAGCCGCACAGCTTTGACGTGGTAACGTGTATGGAAATGATGGAACACGTTCCCGATCCGTCTGCCATCGTTCAAGCCTGCGCGAAACTGGTCAAACCCGACGGCATGGTGTTTTTCTCCACCATCAACCGCAATCCCAAATCTTATCTGCATCTGATTGTCGGCGCAGAATATCTGTTGAAATTCGTCCCCAAAGGCACGCACGACTGGAAAAAATTCATCACGCCGGCAGAACTCGCGCGCATGTGCCGCCAAGCCGGATTGGATACCGTCGGCAGCAAGGGCATGACCTATAATTTGTTGAGCGGCCGTTATTCCTTGTGCGACTCGACCGAGG
>NZ_JBQCXA010000996.1:0-553 GCF_051956855.1 Neisseria sp. P0021.S007 | reverse complement strand
GCATCGGCAAGCGCATTCAATACTTGCCGTCCGTCCAGCTGCCCTTCCGTAGGCAGATACAGGCCGTCTGAAAACCGCCCTGCCAGTTGCGGCTCGTTTGCTGCGATTTCATCCGCGTTCCAACGTATGGTTTCATGTTCCGCCACGCCGCCGCGCTTCAAATGACGGGCAAACTCGGCAGAAAGCGGCTTGTCCTGCGTGTGCCAAACAATCAGGCTGCCGTTTTCCTGCATCATCACCGGCGTATTCAGACGGCAGACAATCGCGCGCCAAAGTGCAATGCTTTGTTTGCCCAAACGGATGACTTCGGGCGTTGCCTCCACCGCTTCGGCAGAAGGCGCCAACATGGCCGCGGCAACATAAGCGGCGGCTTGCGCGCCGTTGCGTTCGCCTTTCTCAAACAACTCGACCGAAATGCCCTGCTCTGCCAGTTGGAACGCCATCAGACGGCCCGACAGACCGCCACCGAGTACCGCAACCTTAGACATCAGTTTCTCCTTGTTTTTAATATATAAATAAGCAGCATATTTTAGAACTTGTTTTGCTATATCAC
>NZ_JBQCXA010000995.1:0-553 GCF_051956855.1 Neisseria sp. P0021.S007 | reverse complement strand
TTGCCACATGGATTCCTGTTGTTGAAGACGGAAAGTCTGAAACTGAATTACAACCTGAAGTTGTCGTTGCTTATGCATTGAAACATTACAAGCAACCTGACGTGCTGGTGTTGGGCATGGGAGGAGACGGGCATACAGCGTCGTTGTTCCCTCAAGCGCCTCAATTACAGGCCGCAATCAATGAAGCTGATGACCCGACATTGATTCATACTACGCCGGTTACCGCGCCGCATGAGCGTGTGAGCATGACTTTGGGTGCGATTGCCAAGACGCCGAATGTATTTTTGGCCATTCAAGGCGCAGAGAAAAAAGCAGTATTTGATAAAGCTGCCACAAGGGCTGATACCGAATATCCGACCAGCCTGATTCTCAATCACCAAGGAATTAACTGCCATGTCTACTATGCACACTGAAGCTTATCCCCGCCTGGTCGCCGATATCGGCGGTACGAATGCCCGTTTTGCGCTTGAAACTGCACCGCAAGTGATTGAGAAGGCTGAAGTTTTACCTTGTAAAGATTACGATACCGTCGTTGATGCCGTCAAAACTTATT
>NZ_JBQCXA010000994.1:0-554 GCF_051956855.1 Neisseria sp. P0021.S007 | reverse complement strand
ATCGTATTCGGGGAAGTGGACAGGTAAGCCGTAAAAAAAACAGCCTGCACTTTTCAGGCTGCCTGAAAGCTGGGCAAACAAATACGAGGAATATTAGAAATGAATTTTTGGCATATGCAGATGCATCCAACTGGCGAAATGGAATTTTCTGAAAACATTGATTGGATTTTAGAACACAAAAAAATCATCGGTTTGGGACAGTGGAAAGGCGGAGAAGGTCAAATTGCCGCATTTATCAATGAAATTCAGGTTAATGACATTGTTGCGCTAAAACGCGGTCAAGAATTGATTGCGCTTGTTCAAGTTACCGGCGGAGCATATAAGGTTACCGATGATGCAAATCCGGAAACTGCATGGATTGTGAACCGCCGTCCTATCCGCGTATTGGATTGGGCGATTGACCCAAAAATATTAAAACAGCCGCGCGGTACACTAAACCGCTGCGCCAATGATGATGTGGAAACCACTCAAACCATTAAACAATGGTATGAAGCCGTAGTGAAATCATTTGCAAAACGAAGAGTGGATTTAACCGTTTAAATTAGTCTTCAGGC
>NZ_JBQCXA010000993.1:0-554 GCF_051956855.1 Neisseria sp. P0021.S007 | reverse complement strand
CCCCTTGCCTGTTACACCATAACGTCTATACTGAACCCATCTCTCCGAACAAGGAACCAAAACATGAAAACTACCCGACTGTTCACCCTGACCGCTGCCGCGCTGCTTTCTTCAGCCATCGGCTTTGCACAAGCCGGCGCAGTGGACGCCCTGAAAAAATTCAATAATGACGCCGACGGTATCAGTGGCAACTTCAGCCAAACCGTTCACAGCAAAAAGAAAACCCAAACTACATACGGTACATTCAAAATCCTGCGCCCTGGCTTGTTCAAATGGGAATACACCAAACCCTATAAACAAACCATCGTTGGCGACGGCAAAACCATTTGGCTCTATGACGTAGATTTGGCGCAAGTAACCAAGTCCTCACAAGACCAAACCATCGGCGACAGCCCTGCCGCCATCCTCTCCAACAAAACGGCATTGGACAGCAGCTACACGCTAAAAGAAGACGGTTCTGCTAACGGTATCGACTACGTTTTGGCTACGCCTAAGAAAAACAACGCCGGCTACCAATACATCCGCATCGGCTTCAAAGGCGACAACCTCGCCGC
>NZ_JBQCXA010000992.1:0-554 GCF_051956855.1 Neisseria sp. P0021.S007 | reverse complement strand
CGCCACAACCCTGAATTCACCATGATCGAATTCTACGAAGCCTTCTACGACTACGAACGCATGATGCAAATGGCGGAAGACATCATCCGCAACGCTTCCCGCGCGGTAAACGGTACGGCAAAAATCAGCTACAACGGCAAAGAAGTCGATTTGGAAAGCCCGTTTGAACGCCTGACCATTCTCGGTGCCATCAAGAAATACAATCCGCACTACACCGATGAGCAGTTGAACGATGAAGAATGGCTGAAAAAAGAAATCGTCAAACACGGCGAAAGCCTGCCTCCGTCTCCGGGTATCGGCAGCCTGCAACTTGCCCTGTTTGAAGGTTGCGCCGAGGGCAAACTGTGGAACCCGACTTTCATCATCGACTACCCTGTCGAAGTGTCGCCATTGGCACGCGCATCCGACAGCAAACCGGGTTTGACCGAGCGCTTCGAGCTTTTCGTTGTCGGCCGCGAACTGGCAAACGGTTACTCTGAGTTGAACGATCCGGAAGACCAAGCCGAACGCTTCAAAGCGCAAGTGGCGCAAAAAGACGCCGGCGACGATGAAGC
>NZ_JBQCXA010000991.1:0-554 GCF_051956855.1 Neisseria sp. P0021.S007 | reverse complement strand
CGTCTTGGCTGATGTATTGGACAACTTGGTCAGGATGGACGATGGCTTCGGATTTGAAGAACACGGCTGGCGCTGCGATACGCATTACGGAGTTAAACGCGCGAATCAGGGCGTGTGCCTGAGGCAGGTTTTCGCAGCTTGTGCCCATTTGCTTCCAAATAAAGGCAACGGCATCCATGCGCAGAATATCAACGCCCAAGTTGGCAAGGAATATCATTTCGCCTGCCATAGCGCGGAATACCCATGGGTTGCTGTAATTCAAGTCCCACTGGAAGGAGTTGAATGTTGTCCATACCCAGCGTCCGTCTTCCAGTTGGGAGAAGCCGCCCGGGTGTTGGTCGGGGAAGATTTCACGCAGAGTGCGGTCGTATTGGTCGGGCATCCAGCGGTCGGGGAAGATGTAGTAGAAGTTGTCGTAGAGCGGATCACCGGCGGCGCAGCCTTTTGCCCATTCGTGTTCGTTAGAAGTGTGATTGAAGATGAAATCTACAACGGCGGAAATACCTGCTTCGTGCAAGGCGGCAATGACATCACGCAAGTCGTCTATTGTGCCT
>NZ_JBQCXA010000990.1:0-554 GCF_051956855.1 Neisseria sp. P0021.S007 | reverse complement strand
GTTTTAACAGGGTTTTTATTTTATAAAAAAACTCCAGCAACCTTTCTACACTATCCATACATACAAAAAAATACAAAACAAAGGCCGTCTGATATGCTCTTTCAGACGGCCTTTTTTATGATTTCTATTTATCCAATACGTTGAAGGACAATTTCTAGGACAAATTTACTGCCCACATAGGCAAAAATCAGACTGACAAATCCGACAATAGTCCAAACGGCGGCTTTTTTGCCGCGCCATGCGGTCATGCTGTGTTTCAACAATAATGCGCCATAAATCAGCCACGACATAATACTGAAGATGGTTTTATGCGTGAAGGTCATCGGCTTGCCGAAAATGGTTTCTGCAAAAAACGTACCGCTGATTACAGAATAGGTCAATAAAACGAAACCTGCCCACATACCTTGGAACATAAGTTTTTCCAAACTCAATAATGGCGGCAAGAAGCTGACCAATGCGGAAAAACGGCGTTTGTGCAGATTGCGGTCGAGCAAAAGGATCAGGATGGCAAATAAGGTAACGATGCCAAATAGTCCGTATGCGAGCAATGATGA
>NZ_JBQCXA010000989.1:0-554 GCF_051956855.1 Neisseria sp. P0021.S007 | reverse complement strand
GATTATAGGCTTCAACGGCATCGGCATTCAGGCTCGGACAGGCGTTTTCGGCATACACCATTTCCTTAGGTAGGCGCGGTTTGAGCGGCGGGTCTTGATCGGGATAACCGAGGCACAACCCCACCAAAGGCACGCAATAATCCGGCAGATTCAATACGTCCGACACTTTTTGCGCATTATTGCGCAACGCGCCGATATACACGCCGCCCAGCCCAAGCGATTCGGCGGCAAGCAATACGTTTTGCGCCATAATGCCTGCATCGACCGCACCAATCAGGGTTACCTCCGCCCAATCAATTTGCGCATTGGGAAACATTGCCTTGTGTTTGGAAAAATCGATGCAAAACAGTAAAAATTCCGCACAATGGACAATATAAGGTGCGCTTCCAGCCGCTTCATGTATCCCCTGCCTCAGCGCAAGATCCGATACGCGGATGATGGAAACGCATTGCAGGTTGTTGGAAGTCGAAGCCTGCTGCCCGGCACGAACCAGCGTATCGAGGATTTCATCGGCAATCGGTTCGGAAGTAAACCTGCGGATAGAACGATGGGAA
>NZ_JBQCXA010000988.1:0-555 GCF_051956855.1 Neisseria sp. P0021.S007 | reverse complement strand
TGTTGGCACGGATACACAAGGCGTAATCCGCTTTTTTTCCGTTTAACGAACCCAGCTTACGCGCAATGTCATCCCGATAGCGGCTGTATTTCAAAACTTTTTTGTAGTCGCCGTCTTTGGCAATATATTTGTAATACAGGTTTTTCACCCTACTCACCATATTGGGATAAAAAGAATCCCTGTCGTCGTAACACAGGTTGACGACGTCGAACCCCAAAAAACGCAGGTTTTTTTCGATGCACTTGTCGAGTTCGTACATATAGGGAACGGCAAGGATGATGGTTTTATTCATGATTCGGGTGTAATGCGGTTAATCAATGGGGTTTGTGTTTTCAGACGACCCTTTGTCGCCATCGAAAGGGTCGTCTGAAAACATCAATCTGCTTGGTTCGACAGTATTTCTTGATATAGGCCTGCCAATTCGTCTTTTTGTTCTGCAAAAGTCCGAATATGGCTTTTCGGCAATTCAATGACTGCGCCATCGTCCATCGCTTGATAGCGTTCGCAAACTTCGGCAATGGCGCGGCTCAATTCTTCCACGCCGCTGTCAAACGG
>NZ_JBQCXA010000987.1:0-555 GCF_051956855.1 Neisseria sp. P0021.S007 | reverse complement strand
ATATAAAGTCTGGAAATATAATTACACAAAGTACTATATTCCTATCGACAATTTATTACATAAAAACTCTATATTTCAAATAATATTTTGATATCGATTATGATGACTTTAGATACAGTTTCTTTTGGAAGAAAATTTATTACAGCATCCGCGCATTCATCCTGAAATATGGATCGTATTTTTTATTCCACACCTATTGTATTTCTTGCATCCACACACCAAATATGAATCATCCTTGATTCAATTATCGTTACCTATCAACCAGAGATACGCCATGAATATCGCAACCATTCAAACTGCACTGGAAGCAGTACAAATTCCCAACACCACACGCACACTTGGTAGCGAAAAAGCCGTCAAACTGTTGGAAGAACGCACCGACGGTCTCCATATCGGACTGAAATTCGGCTTCCCTGTCGGGCATATTGCCGCCGACATCGCCAACAGCCTGCAAGAAGCCGTCATCGGCATCACAGGCGACGCGCATATCCATCTCCGCATTGACACTGAAATCACAACACACAAAGTACAGCCCGGAGTCGCCACCATCAAAGG
>NZ_JBQCXA010000986.1:0-555 GCF_051956855.1 Neisseria sp. P0021.S007 | reverse complement strand
TGGTGCTGGTACGGGCGTTTAACAACGTCGTCAACGACTTTCTCGATCAAGGCTTGGCGATTAAATGGTCGGAGCGGCTCAACGAAGTGCTGACAACGCGCTGGCTTGCCGATAAAAACTACTACCGCCTGCAAATGCGCCGCCATGCGCCGGACAATATCGACCAGCGTATCCAACAAGACGCGCAGGATTTCATCGCCTCGACCATAGAATTTGTGCGCGGCATGGTCAATTCGGTCGTTACCTCGCTGGAATTTGCCGTTGTTTTGTGGGGCTTGGCGGGCATCCTGACCGTGTTCGGTTTCGACATTCCGCACGGCATCGTTTGGTTTGTCTATATGTTTGTGATTTTGGCGACCTTTATCGCCATGTGGATAGGCAACCCGTTGATTCGTTACAACTATGAAAACGAAAAACTCAACGGCGACTACCGTTATTCCCTCATCCGCGTGCGCGACCACGCCGAAAGCGTGGCGTTTTACAGCGGCGAACAACACGAACACGACCAGCTTGCCAACCGCTTCAAAGCCATCATCCGCAACCGCTGGCGTATCG
>NZ_JBQCXA010000985.1:0-555 GCF_051956855.1 Neisseria sp. P0021.S007 | reverse complement strand
ATCTTGAAGATTATTGATAACAATGCTGTTACCGTTTGTTTGTGCGGCTACTTGGTACAGTTGGCTGCCGTTGATAGCATCTGTGCTGGTAGGTGTGATGCGACCAGCTGCAACATTAGTGATAGTACGTTCGTTGCCTGTTGAACCTACACTCACTGTGGATGTAGGAGTGGTGCCGGCAAAGCCGCTGTAAGTTACACCGTTTACAGTAGCGGTATTTGTACCTACTGCAGCAGAAGTAGTAGAACCTGCGCCTAAAGCAACAGAGTATTCATCACTTGCAATCGCTCCGCGACCGATAGCGACAGAAGAACCGCCTTTAGCTTGAGCCTGGAGGCCAGAAGCTACGCTGGCGTTTCCGGTAGCTTGGGAGGCAGCACCTGTAGCAATAGAATAGTTACCTTCGGCAACAGAAGCAGAACCTACAGCAGCTGAAGAAATACCCTTGGCTTGAGCTTTTTGACCTACTGCAACAGTGTAAGCGCCGGTTGCTTGAGTGCCTTGTCCGATCGCAGTAGAGGCGGGAGCCGCAGCGTTAGAGCCAGAGCCAAATGC
>NZ_JBQCXA010000984.1:0-555 GCF_051956855.1 Neisseria sp. P0021.S007 | reverse complement strand
ACCTCGCGGGTGGCGAGGGTGTTCCACAACAATGCCATTTGCAGCGGGTTGTAGCCGATTTGGCATTCGTCTTGTCCGATGTATTGGACGACTTGGTCGGGGTGGACGATAGCTTCGGATTTGAAGAACACGGCAGGTGCAGCGATGCGCATGACGGCGTTGAATGCGCGGATTAAGGCATGGGCTTGTGGCAGGTTTTCGCAGCAAGTGCCCATTTGTTTCCAA
Organism: Neisseria sp. P0021.S007; assembly: GCF_051956855.1. Taxonomy (NCBI): domain Bacteria; kingdom Pseudomonadati; phylum Pseudomonadota; class Betaproteobacteria; order Neisseriales; family Neisseriaceae; genus Neisseria; species Neisseria sp. P0021.S007. Next base: position 330 of record NZ_JBQCXA010000984.1, on the reverse strand, counting down.
ATGAAGGCAACGGCGTCCATACGCAGGATGTCAACGCCCAAATTGGCGAGGAACATCATTTCGCCCGCCATGGCGCGGAATACCCAAGGATTGCTGTAATTCAAATCCCATTGGAAGGAATTGAACGTCGTCCATACCCAGCGTCCGTCTTCTAATTGGGAGAAGCCGCCCGGATGCTGATCGGGGAAGATTTCGCGCAGGGTGCGGTCGTATTGGTCGGGCATCCAGCGGTCGGGGAAGATGTGGTAGAAATTGTCGAAAAGCGGATTGCCGGCGGCGCAGCCTTTCGCCCATTCGTGTTCGTTGGAAGTGTGGTTGAAGATGAAATCG
>NZ_JBQCXA010000983.1:0-555 GCF_051956855.1 Neisseria sp. P0021.S007 | reverse complement strand
CTTCCAGCGCGATTCTCGACATCGACCGCAAAGTGTCCGATTTCCTGCGCAGCGAAGACTATCCGAAAGCCAACTTCGGCGTACCGCTCGCCGGCAGCCTGATTCCGTGGATTGACGTGGACTTGGGCAACGGCCAGTCAAAAGAAGAATGGAAGGGCGGCGTAGAAACCAACAAAATCCTCGGTCGCAGCGACAATCCGACCGTAATCGACGGCTTGTGCGTACGCATCGGCTCTATGCGCTGCCACAGCCAAGCCCTCACCCTGAAGCTGAAAAAAGACCTGCCTGTTTCCGAAATCGAAGCGATTTTGGCAGGCGCGAACGACTGGGTGAAAGTTATCCCCAACGAAAAAGAAGCCAGCATCCACGAGCTGACGCCCGCCAAAGTTACCGGCACGCTGTCTGTTCCTGTCGGCCGTATCCGCAAACTGGAGATGGGTGGCGAAGACATCAGCGCATTCACTGCCGACGCCCAACTCTTGTGGGGTGCTGCCGAGCCGTTGCGCCGCGTATTGCGCATTATCTTGGGCAGCCTGCAATTTAGGTTGGCATGAA
>NZ_JBQCXA010000982.1:0-555 GCF_051956855.1 Neisseria sp. P0021.S007 | reverse complement strand
GTACAGTTGGGTGGTCAACAGGGCGGACATGCCGACAGGGCCTGCGCCTGCGATGAATACGGTGTCGCCGGGTTTGACATCGCCGTATTGCACGCCGATTTCGTGGGCAGTCGGCAAGGCATCGCTCAACAGCAGGGCGACTTCTTCATTGACGTTTTCGGGCAGCGGAACAAGGCTGTTGTCGGCATAAGGCGTGCGGACGCATTCGGCTTGTGTACCGTCGATCATGTAGCCCAAAATCCAGCCGCCGTTACGGCAGTGTGAATAGAGTTGGATTTTACAGTTGTCGCAAGTACAGCATTTGCTGACACATGAAATAATGACTTTATCACCGACTTTGATGTTTTTTACAGCATCGCCGACTTCTTCTACAATACCGATACCCTCATTACCGAGAATACGACCGTCGGCAACTTCAGGGTTTTTACCTTTCCAAATACCCAAGTCAGTACCGCAAATCGTGGTTTTAACGATTTTGACGACTGCATCAGTCGGATCGATAATTTGAGGGCGGGGCTTTTCTTCGAAACGGATGTCGTTTGCGCCATGATAAAC
>NZ_JBQCXA010000981.1:0-555 GCF_051956855.1 Neisseria sp. P0021.S007 | reverse complement strand
ACTTTGTGGCGTTCGCGCTCACGACCGATGTCATCATGAATAACGACTTCGCAAGAGCGGCCGATGACAACCAATTCGCCTTTGTTATTGGCAACATAACGCATTTGGCTGCTGAATCGTGCCGTACCGTTGGATTTGGCTTCAACTTGACTGGCTGCTGCCGCACGGGATGCCGCACCACCGATGTGGAACGTACGCATGGTCAACTGGGTACCCGGTTCACCGATAGACTGAGCCGCAATGACGCCGACTGCTTCACCGGCATTAACCAGTTTACCGCGTGCCAAGTCGCGACCGTAACAGTGCGCGCACAAGCCATGGCGGGTTTTACAAGTAATCGGGGTACGGACCTTGACTTCATCGACACCGGATTGGTCAATCATATCCACCAGTTTTTCAGTCAACAACGTACCGGCTTCAACCAAGGTTTCGCCACTTGACGGATCGACAACGTCAGACGCGGTAACACGACCCAAAATACGATCGCGCAATGCTTCAATCACATCACCGCCTTGCACAACTGCCTTCATGACAAAGCCGTCTGTAGTGCCACAA
>NZ_JBQCXA010000980.1:0-556 GCF_051956855.1 Neisseria sp. P0021.S007 | reverse complement strand
TGGCATAAGCGGTCGGATAACCAATCAACAGGCAGATGATGGTCGTTGTCAGCGCAGTCTTAATCGAAGACCAGTAGGTCATCAGATAGATATTGCTGTTTTCACTGTCGCCAAACGGATTGAGCGTATTCCAAAAGTTTTGGAAGATGTCGGCGTAGTTCTGATAGCTGATGGCAATGTTCAGACGGCCTAAGTCTTCATCAATCGTCGTCAACGGCGTAAATGGCGGAATAGCGATTTCTTGTTCGGCAAAGCTGATTTTCAATACGATGGCGAACGGAATCAGAAACAGAATCAAAAGCCAAATATACGGCACGGCAATCACTGCACGCTGTCCAGGACGGCGGAACAGTTTGTTTTTCAGTTTTTTAAGGTCCATTGCATTTCCCTCAAATTAACTGTACAGAGGCGTAGGTTGGTTTTCAGGCCAGCTGATATAGACAGTTTCGTCCCAAGTCGGCGGTGTAATGTTGCGCACATACCAATAAGGTGCGGGAACTTGGCTTTTGACGACACGGCCGTTGGCGAGTTTGATATGGTAAATCGCAAAGCTGCC
>NZ_JBQCXA010000979.1:0-556 GCF_051956855.1 Neisseria sp. P0021.S007 | reverse complement strand
GTATGGGCGAGTCGGGCGGTACGGTTGCTTTGGAACGCAAAAAACCGACTGCCAAACCTGCCGTCAGCGTGGAAGCTGGAGTCGGTTCTTGGAACCACTACCGCTTCGTCCTTGATGCCAATCATCCTTTAAATGCAGACAATACCTTGCGCGGACGCTCCATTTTGGTCAGCGACCACGGCGGCGATTACCTGCCGAACACATCGCGTCACAATCACACTTTCTACGGCATTCTGTCTTACGATCTCACGCCGCAAACCCAATGGCGCGTCGGTACGGAGCTGCATCGTTTCCGCAATAAGGGCAGTTCGCGTTTCAGCTATCTGACTGTGGCAGGAAACCGCAACGACGGATTCAAGCCGTTTGAATCTTCACCGCGCAACAATTCGTCCGCACGCTGGGCATACGGCAAAGACGACAGTGCCGAAGTATTCACTTCTCTCAGCCATGAATTTGCCAACGGCTGGAAGCTGACGGGCGATTACAGCTATCTGACAGGTAAAAGCGACATCGTTTCAGGCATTGCCGGTACATACGAAATCAATCCCGATTACTC
>NZ_JBQCXA010000978.1:0-556 GCF_051956855.1 Neisseria sp. P0021.S007 | reverse complement strand
CCATTGGATGTTTTGGGTCATTTTTTTTACCTTTCTAAACGGTTTAAGGCACCTTATGCCTTGATGCATGCCAGCAGGGCGATATTTCTAGGGCGGGTTTCAATGCCGCCAGCCGGGTCGGTTTGGCCGACAGTGTCAATCGATACGGTTGACGTATTGCTACCCCTGTCGGTGTCGGACATGCTTTTGACACCGATGCCGTGGCTGTGACTTCGGAATTCATCTGCCTGCCATGAGCCTATGACACGTCCGTTGTCGACAGTTCGCCCGTCATCCCAACTCCTGATAAATTCACCGCGCAAATCCGGGAGATTAAAGGTAGTTCGTCCGTCGCCTGCGCCATAAGTGGTGCCGATGAGGGCGAATAAGTTGGCATAGACGGTGCGCGACACTGCCGCGCCGTTTGCTTTTAGCCAGCCAAAGGGGACGGTGGTATGGGCAAAATAGGCGATTGCACCTGTCGGGACGCCGACGTTAAAGGTTTGGGTGTCTACTTTGGCGACCAGTCCGGGCGTATCCCAGCCAATAGCAATCTGATGCGCCGTGCCGCCCAGCC
>NZ_JBQCXA010000977.1:0-556 GCF_051956855.1 Neisseria sp. P0021.S007 | reverse complement strand
GAATGCTGCCAATCGCTCTTCAGCGCGCATATTGCCCAAAAGCAGCATAACGCCCTGATCTCGGACAATTTCGCGGCTCATCAAGCGGAAAAAGTGGGAGCGGAGGCTGGGAATATCCTGACCGAGTTCTTCAATATGTGTAAACGGAAGCTCACATACCTCGCTGTCTTCCAAAGCCACAGCATCACAGCTGTGAATATGGGAACAAATCCCATCCATACCGATCAGCTCGCCCGACATAAAAAAGCCGGTTACCTGATCTCGTCCATCTTGGCTGGCGACTGTTGTCTTAAAGAAGCCCGCACGGATGGCAAACAAAGAGGTAAACGGCTCGCCGGCACGGAACAGGTATTCACCTTTTTTCAGACGGCGGCTTTGACGAATAACCGCGTCCAATTGTGAAAATTCGTTAGGCATCGGTCCGACAGGCAAACACAGCTCGCGTAAAGAACATGTGGAACACAAGGTTTTCATTTGATGTGTTGCATTGTGTGTGGCCATAACGCACCCTTAATCTGCATAGTTCTATAAATCCCTGATGAAGCCGAATAACTAT
>NZ_JBQCXA010000976.1:0-556 GCF_051956855.1 Neisseria sp. P0021.S007 | reverse complement strand
GCAGGCGGTTGACAAAAATACTGACCACAACGTTATCGGCACGTTTTTTCGCTTCGCGCACCAGCGCAAGATGGCCTTCGTGCAGATTGCCCATAGTCGGTACAAATGCCACTTTTCCGGCAGTTTTGCGCCACTCGCGCAATTCTTTAATCGTATGAATGATTTGCATGGTTTGAAAAATCCTTTATCTTTTCCGCTGTTTCATCAACGGAAATCACGCGCCGATTATACGCTTTTATTCATTAAAAAGGCCGTCTGAAATAAGTTTCAGACGGCCTGGTTTTTATTTTATCCGGCAAACGTATGTTCGACAGACGGGAACGTTTTTGCTTTGACTTCATCCACATAGGCTTTGACCGCAGCTTGAACGCTGTCTTTACCCTGCATAAAGTTTTTCACGAATTTGGCGGTTTTACCGGGGAAAATGCCGAGCATATCGTGCATCACCAAAACCTGACCGTCGCAATCCACGCCTGCGCCAATACCGATGGTTGGGCAAGAAACTGTCTAGGTTACTTTTTTCGCCAACTCTGCAGGAACGCATTCCATCAATACG
>NZ_JBQCXA010000975.1:0-556 GCF_051956855.1 Neisseria sp. P0021.S007 | reverse complement strand
ATGCGTTGTCGTTCAGATTGCCGGTACGGCGGCCCGCATAGATTTTGGTCGGCAGGGTTTTATTGTCAAAGAAGATTTCGCCGCCGGTGACTTCGGTATCCCATACGCGGCCGTATGAAGAGAATGCGCCAAATTTACCGACACGCGCTTTGATGTTGTTGTATACAGTCCCTTCGGCATACAGTTTATTGACCGGCACATCATGATCGCCGTTAAATTTACCGGTTTCCAAATCGATATTCGGCTCGATTTGCGCTACCAATTTCCAATCTTTGTACAGTTTTGCGCGTAACCAAAATTCTGCGTTGAAGTTGGCATTGGTGTCTTCAGGCGTCGGATTAACGCTGCTGTTGTTGGCATTGATGTCTTTGGTATCCGCACGTACGCGCAAACCGCCGTTCACAGTCAACAAATCATTGAAAATGCTGATTTTATCGTCATCTTTGCGAATAATGCTGCCGGAATTGACATAATCGTTGGTGGTGGCCAAAGCCGCCGCATCACGACCGCCATCAGCATTCTCTGCCAATGAATAAGATGATGAAGCCAATAAAAT
>NZ_JBQCXA010000974.1:0-556 GCF_051956855.1 Neisseria sp. P0021.S007 | reverse complement strand
GCCTGGCACCTGTGGCCAAAGTATTGAACGAAAACATCGGTATCGTAAACGGCGTGATGACCACCATCCATGCGCTGACCAACGACCAAACCGTAACCGACGTACGCCACAAAGACCTGCGCCGTGCGCGTAGCGGTGTGGAAAACATGATTCCGACCAAAACCGGCGCTGCAAAAGCCGGCGGTTTGGTATTGCCGGACCTGAAAGGCAAACTCGACGGCCTCGCCATCCGCGTACCGACCGTCAACGTTTCCCTGGTTGACCTGAGCTTCCAAGCAGGCCGCGACACTTCCGCCGAAGAAATCAACGCGCTGATGAAAGCCGCTTCCGAAGAAGGCCGTCTGAAAGGCGTATTGGCCTACAATACCCTGCCGCTGGTTTCTATGGACTTCAACCACACTACCCAAGCCAGCACATTCGACTCTACGCTGACTAAAGTCACCGCAGGCAAAATGGTTAAAGTGTTCGCATGGTACGACAACGAGTGGGGCTTCAGCTGCCAAACGCTGAACACCGCGCGCCGTATGTTCGGTTTGGAAGTACGTCCGTTCTAATC
>NZ_JBQCXA010000973.1:0-556 GCF_051956855.1 Neisseria sp. P0021.S007 | reverse complement strand
GGCGGAAAATGCCCATACCGCCCATGCCGTCCAACGGTTTGATGATGATGTCGCCGTGTTCTTTCAAAAAGGCACGGACATCGGCGGAACGTGTGGTAACCAAAGTGGGCGCGGTAAACTGGCTGAAGTTCAAAATCGCCAATTTCTCATTGAAATCGCGCATTGCTTGTCCGCTGTTAAATACTTTTGCACCCTGCTGCTGTGCCAACGTCAAAAACTGGGTTGCGTACAGATATTGCATATCAAACGGCGGATCAGTGCGCATAATGACCGCATCGAAATCTTTCAAGGCCGTCTGAACTTTTGCCTCTGCTTTAAACCATTCATGATCGTCATCGTTCTTCGCGCCGACAAACTCAAATGCCGCCGCCTGAGCCACCACCAAGCCTTCACGGACGGACAATTCTCCGCTCAAGGTATGAAAAAGCTGCCAACCGCGCTTTGCCATTTCACGCATCATGGCGTAAGTAGTGTCTTTATAGGTTTTAAAACTTGCCATTGGATCGGCGATAAACAGGACTTTCATCAAAATTTCCTTGTAAATAGACGATATAAT
>NZ_JBQCXA010000972.1:0-557 GCF_051956855.1 Neisseria sp. P0021.S007 | reverse complement strand
GGTATTAGGGGCAAACCATGTTGCACCATGACCTACTGCCCTTACCGCTTCTTAGACAGTCTTTTTACGAATACCATCATCAGGATTGTCCAAAAAAAATATTTGATAAATATATTGCAAGATATTTTATTCCAATTTCATCCGAAACAGAAACTAATATATTTTTAATTAATACATAGCCGATTATTACATTTATTATTCCTATAATATATAAGGATATTCCCAAAATTTTTTTTGATTTTATTTTAGGCATATCTTTTATCCATACTAAAATACAGCCCAATGTCGAAAAGAAAATAACAGGAAACACTACCTTACCTCCTCTTACTTCCAACCAAACCGATAGCAGGCTTGGTTGGAAATTGGTTTATTTATTTATAAACATTATTTCCATATCTTCCGATATAAAAAAAATACTTATCAAACTTCTCAAAATTAAGTTCTATTTTTTCTATATTATTCAAATCAGTATTATCTCCTATGATACGGAGAACTACATTTCCTAACAGGCAAAGATTATGAACTACATGAACCAGTTCGGTGGAAGGTGTATATAC
>NZ_JBQCXA010000971.1:0-557 GCF_051956855.1 Neisseria sp. P0021.S007 | reverse complement strand
CACCGACTGTGCGCCCTGCGGAAACGGCAGCGTCGTAAACACCTGCGTTCGTACCCACTACGATATTGCCCGTACCTGCCGCTACGGCTTTGTTACCGATGGCAACGGCGTTGTTGGCGGTGGCTTGGCTGTTTTGACCAAGTGAAGTAGAAGTCTCTGTAGTGGCAATGGCTTCCTTACCGACTGCAATGCTGCTCAAACCGGTTGCCTGAGTGGCAAAACCGACAGCAATCGCACCTTTGGCAGAAGCGGTGGTTTGCGGACCAGCAGCCAAGGCGTTTTCAGCACCTGCATTGCTATCTACACCGAAGGCTGTGGCGCGCAGACCGTTTGCCGTGCTGTTTTTACCGACGGCAGTGGTATCATGATTGACGGTCTTGGCACCATAACCGATAGCAGTTGAGAAATTGCCGGTTGCAGTCGGCCCTTTATCCGCCGCCTGACTGCCGCCAATCGCGATGGAGGAAGCACCTAACGCATTCGCTTTACCACCGATGGCAATGCCGTAAGAGCCCGAACCTAAAGCCGATTCACCCACGGCAATAGCCCGTTGTCCG
>NZ_JBQCXA010000970.1:0-557 GCF_051956855.1 Neisseria sp. P0021.S007 | reverse complement strand
ATGACGCGGGCGATGGCGATGCGTTGGCGTTGTCCGCCGGAGAGTTTCACGCCGCGTTCGCCGACGTGGGCATCATAGCCGCGCCGCCCTTTGGCGTCGGAAAGGTTGGGGATAAAATCGGCGGCTTCGGCGCGTTCGGCGGCGGAAATCATTTCGGCATCAGTCGCATCGGGACGGCCGTAAACGATGTTGTCGCGCACGGAACGGTGCAGCAGCGAGGTGTCTTGCGTCACCAAACCGATTTGGGCGCGCAGACTTTCTTGGGTTACGCTGTCGACGTTTTGCCCGTCAATCGAAATCGTGCCGCTTTGCGGTTCGTAGAAGCGCAAAAGCAGGTTGACGATGGTGGATTTGCCCGCGCCGCTGCGTCCGATCAAGCCGACTTTTTCGCCCGGGCGGATGGTGAGGTTGAAGCCGTTGAGCAGCGGTTTGCCGGCTTCGTAGGAGAAATCGACGTGTTCGAACTTGATTTCGCCTTGTGATACTTTCAACGGCAGGGCTTTGGGCTTGTCGAGGATGGTGTGCGGTTTGGACAGGGTTGCCATGCCGTCGTTGAC
>NZ_JBQCXA010000969.1:0-557 GCF_051956855.1 Neisseria sp. P0021.S007 | reverse complement strand
CAACCAACTCGGCTGCAGCAATCTGGCTCACGGCTATGCCGCCATGCCTAAAAGCATCAAAATCGAAATGCTTCAGGAAACCGTCCCCAACTTAGGCATCATCACTGCCTACAACGACATGGTTTCCGCACACCAGCCGTTTAAAGACTTCCCTGACCAAATCAAAGACGAAGCACAGAAAAACGGCGCAACCGCCCAAGTCGCCGGCGGCACGCCCGCCATGTGCGACGGCATCACGCAAGGTTATGCCGGTATGGAATTGTCGCTGTTCTCCCGCGACGTGATTGCCATGAGTACCGCTATCGGTCTGTCGCATCAAATGTTTGACGGCAGCCTGTTTATGGGCGTGTGCGACAAAATTGTTCCCGGCCTGATGATCGGTGCGTTGTCTTTCGGCCATATTCCAGGCATCTTCGTCCCCGCAGGCCCGATGTCCAGCGGTATCGGCAATAAAGAAAAAGCCCGTACCCGCCAGCTTTTCGCCGAAGGCAAAGTTGGCCGCGATGCCTTGCTTGAAAGCGAAATGGGCTCTTACCACAGCCCGGGTACTTGTACCT
>NZ_JBQCXA010000968.1:0-557 GCF_051956855.1 Neisseria sp. P0021.S007 | reverse complement strand
ATTCGTAGGAGCTTTTGGCTCAGATTGTTAAAGAATAAATAGTTCAGACGACCTCGAAAAAGGATCGAGGTCGTTTGAAAAGCAGAAACAGCATGATTACCGCACCCACGCTACGGCGGAATTTGAGGTTTCATGCGGGCTACGGCTTGTTGTTGGGTCTCGACCCAACCTACACACTACCCAAGCAATGCGCTTAGCGGCATTCGGATGGTGCAAATCGAGCAGGCAGCGTTCCTGGGGTGACGGGAGTCAGGCCATAATGGTCTGCAGTTGCATGGGTATCGGATGAACATGCCCATTGCACCACGCCCATATTGGCGGATGTAAAGGCTTGCTGCAGGGTATCGTATCCACCTGTTGCTCTAGGGACAAAAGGTGTCAAGGTCAAGGTATTGGCATTGGCATCCAAACCTACGGCTGCGGCATTATAAGTAATGGTAATCACGCCGCTTGTCGGGTCGCCTTGTATAGAATCTACATACTTACTGTTCGCTCCCGTATTGTTGTTGCGAGTGTTCATTTCAGTGATAGCACTACGCAAGTACACAGATGATGTC
>NZ_JBQCXA010000967.1:0-557 GCF_051956855.1 Neisseria sp. P0021.S007 | reverse complement strand
GTTTAAAGCTGCTGACTTTTTTATGGGTCAGTTCGGCGTTTTTGTCGATTGTCTTTACCCTGCTGCTTTCTTGGCGTTTGGAAAGCGCGGCCAAAACGATTGAAGATGCAGGCAGTTTGAAAATGCAGGTGTATCGTTTGGCTTATATGGCAAGCGTCCGTACACCCAATGCGCAAATTGACAACCAAATCAAAGAATTTGAGCGTACGCTGGCCAATGTGACGCAAAGTGATGCCATTCATCCGCTGATTCCATCTCAAACGCCGTTGGCTTATGACTTGATTCAATCGATGCTGTTGATTGATTGGGAATCCAACATCAAGCCGTCTTTGCAACATTACGAGCGTCCGACCCAAATCGGCCTGTACCGTTTTGCCGGCAACATCGAGCTATTTTTACAGGCGATGGAAAATGCCAACGAGCAAAATACCTTGTGGCTGCGCCGCTTCCAAATGGCCATGATGCTGATGATTGTTGTGGCTGCAGGCTTGATGATTGTTTGGCATTATTCATGGATTATCCGGCCCTTGGAAAAACTGCGTGATGGCGTAGAAACC
>NZ_JBQCXA010000966.1:0-557 GCF_051956855.1 Neisseria sp. P0021.S007 | reverse complement strand
GACCTGCGCACACGCATGGCGTATTGCTTGGTTGACGAAGTCAAACCGTTGACCGACCGGGAAAAAATCGATGCGCTCGTCAGCATGGCGGCTATCCGTCAGGTAACCATCGATCCAGAAATTTTCGAATACCTGCTGAACCATTGGCGGCGCGATATGGACAGCCTGATGCAAATGCTCGATACCCTCGACAATTACGCCGTTATGATGGGCAAGCGCATTACTTTGCCGCTTTTGCGCCAGCTTTTAAAACAACAGGAAACCCAATGAAAAACCTTGCCATTTTCGACCTCGACAATACCTTAATCAATACCGATTCGGATCACTCTTGGCCGCAATACCTGATTAAAAAAGGCATAGTCGATGCGGCTGAAACCGAGGCGCAAAATGAAAAGTTCTACCAAGACTATCAAAACGGTTGTCTTGATATCGATGCCTTCCTCAAATTCCATCTCGCGCCTTTAGCCCGTTTCAGCAAGGAAGAATTGGCTGAGTTTCATCGCGAGTTTATGGCCGAATATATTGTTCCACACATTTCTCCGATGCAGCGTATGTTG
>NZ_JBQCXA010000965.1:0-557 GCF_051956855.1 Neisseria sp. P0021.S007 | reverse complement strand
GTGTGAAGGAACGCAAGCCCATGGTTTGCAGGATTTCCTGACCGACAATGACTTCCTGAGTGCGCGAACTGCCGGGCTCGGGGGTTAGGGAGATTCGAATGGTGTCGCCGATGCCTTCTTGCAATAATACGGCCAGAGCTGCGGTGGAAGCCACAATGCCCTTGCTGCCCATGCCAGCCTCAGTCAGACCGAGATGGAGCGGGTAACGGCAACGGCTGCCTAATTCCCGGTAAACCTGAATCAAGTCTTGTACGGCGCTGACTTTGCACGACAAAATGATTTTGTCTTCAGGTAAGCCCAAAGCCACGGCTTTTTCTGCCGATTCCAGCGCCGAAACAATCAAAGCCTCTTTCATGATTTCTTCAGGCGGCTTCGGTGTAGCAGAAGCTAGGTTGGCATCCATCATGCGCTTGGCAAGGCTTTGATCAAGCGAACCCCAGTTCACTCCGATGCGTACGGCTTTATTGTTTTTTGCCGCTGTACGAATCATAAAGGCAAATTTCTCATCGCCTTTTGCGCCTTTGCCGACATTGCCTGGGTTGATGCGGTATTTAGAC
>NZ_JBQCXA010000964.1:0-558 GCF_051956855.1 Neisseria sp. P0021.S007 | reverse complement strand
CCATAATTTTGGCTATTTCCTCGTAAGACAAACCGTCCATTTCCCTCAAGGTAATGGCTTTGCGTAAGTCTTCGGGCAAATGCGAAATCGTTGATTCGACTGTTTGGAGGATTTCCCGATTGATCATTTCAGCTTCCGGCGTATGGTAATCCGCAATCTGATCCGATAAATCCAGGATATCCCCGTCTTCGTTAGCAGCCTCTGCACTGACGAACGGCTGCTTTCCTGATGTTACTAAGAAGTTCTTGGCGGTATTGATGGCAATCCGGTACAACCAAGTATAAAAAGCACTCTCGCCTCGGAAGTTCGGCAAGGCCCGATAAGCCCTAATCATTGCCTCTTGCGCCACATCGTTGACTTCGTGTTCGTCTTTGACAAAACGGGAAATCAATCGGATGAGCCGACGCTGATATTTGGACATCAGCATCTCGAATGCTTTTTGTTCGCCCTTCTGTGCGCGCTCTACCAAGGCCTGATCAATCTGGCGATCATTCATATCTTACCTTTTGTAATAACTGCATTATAAGCTATAAAGTAGTAAAGCGTGCTGTGCCAGTT
>NZ_JBQCXA010000963.1:0-558 GCF_051956855.1 Neisseria sp. P0021.S007 | reverse complement strand
CAACCAAACACCCGATAAAAACGAGCCGTACGCATTATTTTACAAAGCTCTCCAGTCCGGCATATCGCGCAAACCCGTCAAACCCTGTACCATTGCTATTCAAACCAACCGTTTTTTGACCTTCCATGCTGACTTACACACCGCCCGATCCGCGCCGCCCCCAAAAAACCCATGAAAAACCATGGCTACTGCTGCTGATGGCTTTTGCCTGGCTGTGGCCGGGCGTGTTCTCGCATGACTTGTGGAACCCTGCCGAACCCTCCCTCTTTACCGCCTCTGAATCCATGAAAAACGGCGGCAGCCTGCTGATTGCACAAATCTTCGGCCAACCCGATTTCACCATCTCCCCTGCTTTTTTATGGGCGGCAACCGCATTCCAAACTCTGTTTTCGCCTTGGGCGGCCGATGCCTATGATGCCGCACGTTTTGCCGGCGTGGTATTTACCGCCATCGGACTGACCGCCTGCGGTTTTGCCGGTTTCAACTTTCTCGGCAGACACCACGGCCGCAGCGTTGTCTTGATCCTTATCGGCAGCATCGGTTTGCTGCCCATCGCCC
>NZ_JBQCXA010000962.1:0-558 GCF_051956855.1 Neisseria sp. P0021.S007 | reverse complement strand
TTGCAACACCAAAGGCAGCAAGGTCAATGTACCCATATACACCATAAAGCCCAAGGATGTCGCAACAACGCCTATCGTAAAGTTTCTATTTCTAAACAATGACAAATCGACAATCGGGTATTTCTCGCCCAGCTCCCAAACAATAAAATAGGTCAGGAACACCAAAGCGGTAACGCCCAAAACGATAATCTCTCCCGAGGCAAACCAGTCCAATTCCTTACCTCTATCAAGCATCATTTGCAATGCGCCGACACCGACAATCATCAACACCAGCCCGACATAATCGATTGGCGCCCTGACGATTTCAGTTTCCCTGTGTCGAAGCTGCTTCCAAGCAATAGTTGCAGACAAAATCCCGATCGGGATATTGATAAAGAAAATCCATCCCCAATGCCAATTGTCTGAAATCCAACCGCCTAAAATCGGCCCCAACACAGGGGCAACAACGACGGTCATCGCCCATAAGGCCAGCGCCAATGTTCGTTTTTCAGGCGGATAAGAAGCCATCAACAGGCTTTGGGACAAGGGAATCAATGGCCCGGCGATGAAGCCTTGCAA
>NZ_JBQCXA010000961.1:0-559 GCF_051956855.1 Neisseria sp. P0021.S007 | reverse complement strand
CCACACCACCAACACACAACACAACACCAACACCCCCCACACCACAAAACAAAACACCAACCACCAACCCCAACCACCCCCCCAACCCAACAACCCAACCAACACCAACAACACACCACCCAAACAACCCCCCCCACCACCCACACAACACACAACCCCCACCACACCCCCACACCACACCAACCCCACCACCAAACCCCCCCCCCCCAAAAAACCCCACAAACCACCAAACCACAAACCCACCACCACCACCACACACCACACCACCACCACCCACACACAAACCACCCAACACCACCACCCCACCCACCACCCCAACCCCCCCACCCAACCACAACCCACACAAACACCACCCCTCCGCACCAACCAGCCCCCCACCACAACCACCAAACCCAAAAAAACCCACACCCCAAAACACACAAACAAAACCCACCCCACCAAACCACCCAACCACCAACAAAACACTCCTCACCGAAACCACCCCCAACAAACCCACAACCTCAAAACACAAAAACACCCCAACCACCACATCTATCTCCCATACACACCCAAAGCTACA
>NZ_JBQCXA010000960.1:0-559 GCF_051956855.1 Neisseria sp. P0021.S007 | reverse complement strand
ATTTCGGCGTGGCGGCTGATGTCGTGGTCGCTGACGCAGGTGTTGTGTGCGGCGGCGATGATTTGATTGTTGGAGACGACGACCGCGCCGACAGGGATTTCGCCGATACGGACGGACTGTTCTGCCTGCACTAAGGCAGCGCGCATGAAGGTTTCCATTTCAGACGACGTGGGGAAAACGGCAACGGGCGGATGGTTTTTGACGGCTTGTTCCAAAGCGGTTTTCTGCGTTTGCGGCAGCTCTTGCGGTTTGATACCGAGCAACAAGGCTTCGAGTTGCCAAAGCGTGCTGCGGGTAACGGTCAGTCCGGCGGCCTTGAGCAGCAGAAAAGCTTGGACGGAACCCGTGTCGCGCAGTTCTTCTACGCTGCGGATGCCGAGGGTTTGTAGGGCGGCTAAGGTTTGCGGGGCGACGGGCGGCGTGGTCAACAGGGTCGTCATGGCTTTTAGATTTGGAAATGGCGGCGGACGAGTGCCAAGGTCGTCTGAACGTGGTCGCCGTCGGTATAGGGGTCGATGCTGTGCGCCAATGGGATTTTGCGCAGCCAAGTGAGTTGGCG
>NZ_JBQCXA010000959.1:0-559 GCF_051956855.1 Neisseria sp. P0021.S007 | reverse complement strand
GTTTTGATGCGGTCGGTTTGTACGGTTTGGTAAGTGCCGTTTTGCATTTTGTTTGCCAAATCAGGGAATAAGGCAAACGGGCGGGCGACGCCGACTAAATCCAAATGGCCGCTGGAGAGTGCGTCTTCCATGGCGGTTTGCGAACGGAAGCCGCCGGTGATAATCAGTGGAACTTGGCTGACTGCACGGGCTTTTTCGGCGTAATCGATGAAGAAGGCTTCGCGTTTTCGGGTGCTGTCTTTGGCGGCGAGCATTTGCGGGCTTTCGTAGTTACCACCGGAAACTTCAATAAAATCAATGCCCATTTTCGACAGTTTTTGTACCACTTGCACCGATTCGCTTTCATCAAAACCGCCTTTTTGGAAATCCGCCGAATTGAGTTTTACGCCAACCAAGAAATCTTTACCCACAGCGGCACTAATAGCAGTGTAGATTTCCAAAAAGAAGCGCATACGGTTTTCCAAGCTGCCGCCCCATTGGTCTTGGCGGCGGTTGTGGTGCGGCGAGAGGAATTGGCTGATGAGATAGCCGTGCGCGGCGTGAATTTGTACGCCTGAGA
>NZ_JBQCXA010000958.1:0-559 GCF_051956855.1 Neisseria sp. P0021.S007 | reverse complement strand
GCGTTTGGTGAGGGTGGTAACGAGCACGCGTTCGCCTTTTTGGATGCGGTCGTTGATTTCGCTCATTAAGTCATCAACTTGGGTGGCGACGGGGCGGATGATGATTTGGGGATCGACCAGCCCGGTGGGGCGGACGACTTGTTCGACTACTTGTCCGGCGTGTTCTTCTTCGTATTTGGCGGGGGTGGCGGAAACGAAAATGGTTTGCGGCATGACTTTTTCAAATTCGTGGAACTTGAGCGGTCGGTTGTCTCGGGCGGAAGGCAGGCGGAAGCCGTAGTCCACGAGGTTTTGCTTGCGCGATGCGTCGCCTTTGTACATGCCGCCGATTTGGGTGACGGTAACGTGGCTTTCGTCGATGAACATGATAGCGTTGTCGGGCAGGTAGTCCATCAGCGTGGGCGGCGGTTCGCCTTCTTTTTTTCCGGAGAAGTGGCGGGAGTAGTTTTCGATGCCTTTGCAGAAGCCCATTTCGTAGAGCATTTCGAGGTCGAAGCGGGTGCGCTGTTCAATGCGTTGTTGTTCGACAGGGCGTTGTTCGCGGGCAAAAAATTCAATG
>NZ_JBQCXA010000957.1:0-559 GCF_051956855.1 Neisseria sp. P0021.S007 | reverse complement strand
CCATAGAAGGCTACGTCGGCGACGGCATCGGCAAACTCGTCCACCGCGTCATCACCAACGACCGCGACCAAGAAGCCGCGCCCGATTTATGGGAAAAAGGCTTCGTGTTCTACATGAAATACTACCGCGACCACTTGAGCGACTTCACCCGCCCCTACTCCGAAACCGAAGCCGGACTGGCATTGCTCAAATCCCTGGGCATCCCGCTGGTGGTCATCACCAACAAAAACGAAATCCTCGCCGCCGAACTCTTGAAACAGCTTGGACTCGCCGACTACTTCAGCCTGATCCTCGGCGGCGACAGCCTGCCCGAAAAGAAACCCAGCCCTCTGCCGCTGCAACACGCCGCCGAAGTCTTGGGCATTGATCCTGCCAACATGATTATGGTCGGCGACTCCCGCAACGACATCATCGCCGCCAAAGCCGCCGGCTGCCTCAGCGTCGGCGTGACCTTCGGCTACGGCGACATGACCCTGCTCTCGCAAGACAAAGCGACCAAGCCCGACTGGATTATCGGTTCGCTGCCCGAAATCTACGAAAATCTGCAACCGAAAAAAGC
>NZ_JBQCXA010000956.1:0-559 GCF_051956855.1 Neisseria sp. P0021.S007 | reverse complement strand
TGAAGCTGCTCCACTTTCGCCCGTGCGGAATAGCGTTTGACACGCGCGAGGCCGGTGTCGATGACGTATTTGATGCCCGGCACGGTGAGCGAGGTTTCGGCGACGTTGGTTGCCAGCACGATGCGGCGTTTTGCGCCAGAGGGGTGGAAGATTTTGTGCTGCTCGGCGTGCGACAGGCGTGCGAACAGGGGCAGGATTTCGTCGTTGCGGCGCAGTGTGGACTTGCGCAGAGCTTCGGCAGCTTCGCGGATTTCGCGCTCGCCCGGCAGGAACACCAAAATATCGCCTTCACCGTAGCGTGCCAACTCGTCGGCCGCATCGACAATCGCGTCGGTCAGCTCTACTTCCGCGTCGTCTTCGTCTTTGCTGGTCAGCGGGTGGTAGAGGATTTCGACGGGATAGGTGCGCCCGCTCACTTCCAGCACGGGCGCGCCGTTGAAGTGTTTGGAGAAGCGTTCTGCGTCTATGGTTGCCGAGGTGATGATGACTTTTAAATCGGGGCGACGCGGCAGTAGCTGTTTCAGGTAGCCTAGCAGAAAGTCAATGTTCAGGCTACGTT
>NZ_JBQCXA010000955.1:0-560 GCF_051956855.1 Neisseria sp. P0021.S007 | reverse complement strand
CCTTCGGGATGGTGGGGTGGATTGTCCACCAGCCATAAATGGGAGAGAAGGTTGTGTTCCTGCATACGCTGGGCAGCCAGTCGTGCAGCTTGGAAATCAATGTCAGTCAACACATCGCCATTGACGACCAAAAACGGCTCGTCGCCCAAAAGAGGCAGGGCGGTGGCAATGCCACCGGCGGTTTCCAGGCCTCCGGCGAGTTCTGGAGAATAGGCAATGCGTACGCCGTAGTCCGAACCGTCTTTCAAGGTATCTTCGATTTGTTGGCCAAGCCAGGCATGGTTGATGACGATTTCAGTGAAACCGGCTTGTTGCAGGCGGCGCAAGTGCCAGCCGATAAGCGGCGTGCCTGCTACTTCGAGTAAGGGTTTGGGCGTGTGGTCGGTCAGCGGGCGCATGCGTTCGCCGCGACCGGCGGCCAATATCATTGCTTTCATGGGTGTGCCTATAATGTGTGAAACAGAAAAAGTCTCAGGCCGTCTGAAACATCGGTTTCATTTTTCAGACGGCCTGAGACCTTTATTTATGCCAAAGATTTGAATTGCCTACGAAAATACAGC
>NZ_JBQCXA010000954.1:0-560 GCF_051956855.1 Neisseria sp. P0021.S007 | reverse complement strand
TGCAAATCACTTTCAGAAGCAGGGGTTACATCCTTACTCTGTGCCGAATCTTTCTCACTGGGTGTAAAATCTTCATAAATACCATAAATAGACTGTATCTTCTTATTGCTCAAATCATTTTGATAAATTTCACTGCCCGTACCGAAAATTACAACATATTTATTCGCACTTCGGCGCGAAACAGCAGGGGCTGAAGTAATTGGCTTAGTGGGTGACCCTGTAAAAATTTTGACTGGAGTCCATTTATCCGGTGTTTCACCACGCAGGTCGAAGCGGTACATATTACCCCCTCTGTCACCTGCAAAGGCAAAATCAACAACACCGTCAAAATTGGTATCGAGCAGTGTCGGCGTGGACAGCCCGCCTACACCGCCATCAACTTTAATTTTCGCTAACAAATTGCCAGCCTTACCGGCATCATCTCCGCGTTTCTCGCCTGTACCGACTTCTTTACCAAGCATTTCGTAAACATATAACGCCGTTTCGTTGGCTGCTACATCTTTTTCTTCAGCTGCGTAGCCACTGGCGAGGAAGCCTGCATAGCGGATATTTTCCTCCAG
>NZ_JBQCXA010000953.1:0-561 GCF_051956855.1 Neisseria sp. P0021.S007 | reverse complement strand
AACATATTTTCCCAAATTAGAGAATAATTATTATTTTTATTTATATTGCCAAGAGCAATGTCGGATTAGAAACGTCGGCAAATACACAACCCATCTTACGATAAAAACCATTCCAACCATTTTCCTTCCCCAAACGGCAACAAAGCGCGCCATCCGCCAGTCCGAAACGCCGCCGGATTTTCCATACAAATGGAAGAAATGTTATGATTTTGCAATCTTCCCTCTTTCAGACGACCCCATGCGGATGATGTGAAAGGTCGTCTGAAACACATTCAAACCCCTCCGAAACGAGACATTCATGACCCTGCAAATCGGTATCGACTTAGGCACGACCAACAGCCTGATTGCCCAGTTCCACAACGGCGAAACCCGCCTGATTCCCAACCAACACGGCCATTTTCTGACACCGTCGGTCATCAGCGTCGCCGAAGACGGCAGCATCCTGACCGGCATCGCCGCACGCGAACGCCTCTCCACCGCCCCGACGCTGACCGCCTCGGCGTTCAAGCGATTTATGGGAACGGATAAAACTTTCCATTTGGGCAAGCGCACGTTCCGCGC
>NZ_JBQCXA010000952.1:0-561 GCF_051956855.1 Neisseria sp. P0021.S007 | reverse complement strand
GATTTCGCGGCGGCGGCAAGGTACAGCACGGCTTGCGCCGGCGCGAGTTCGCCTTCGGGCGAGCCTAAGCGTTCGAAGGTGGCGGCGGCATCGTTGGCGATTTGGAAGGCGCGCGGGTCGGCAAGCCCGATGTCCTCCCACGCCATGCGCACGATGCGGCGGGCGAGGTAGCGCGGGTCAGTGCCGCCGTCGAGCATACGGCAGAACCAATACAGCGCGGCATTCGGATGCGAGCCGCGCACGGATTTGTGCAGGGCGGAGATTTGGTTGTAGAAACTCTCGCCGCCTTTGTCGAAACGGCGGATTTGCGCGCCCAAGCTGTCGGCAAGAAATTCGGCGGTCAGGGTTTTCAGACGGCGTGTGTCGGCGGCGCGTAAAAGTTGTTCCAACAGATTCAACAATCTGCGCGCATCGCCGTCGGCGGTATTGACGAGCAGCTCCTGCGCATCGGCTTCAATCGTGAAATCTCGGTATTCGGGCAAGGCCAATACTTTGGCAATCAGTTTCTTGAGGTCGTCTGAAGACAAGGATTGCAAAACATACACCTGCGCGCGGCTCAAC
>NZ_JBQCXA010000951.1:0-561 GCF_051956855.1 Neisseria sp. P0021.S007 | reverse complement strand
CTTTTTTACACAGAAAAACACACCATGAAAGCCAGCCAATTTTTCATTTCTACCCTGAAAGAAGCCCCTGCCGAAGCCGCGCTCGCCAGCCACAAGCTGATGATTCGCGCCGGTCTGATTAAAGCCAACGCGTCCGGCCTTTATACTTGGATGCCAATGGGGCTGCGCGTGTTACGCAAAGTCGAAAACGTCGTGCGTGAAGAAATGGCGCGCGCGGGCAGCGTGGAGTTGCTGATGCCAGTGGTGCAGCCTGCCGAGCTGTGGCAGGAATCCGGCCGCTGGGAATTTTACGGTAAAGAACTACTGCGCCTGAAAGACCGCCACGACCGCGATTTCTGCATGGGTCCGACCTGTGAGGAAGTCATCGCCGACATCGTGCGCAAAGAAATCAACAGCTACAAACAGCTGCCGAAAAACTTTTACCACATCCAAACCAAATTCCGCGACGAAGTGCGCCCGCGCTTCGGCGTGATGCGCGCGCGCGAGTTCGTCATGAAAGACGCTTATTCCTTCCATGCCGACTACGCCTCGCTTCAGACGACCTATGATGCCATGTACGAC
>NZ_JBQCXA010000950.1:0-561 GCF_051956855.1 Neisseria sp. P0021.S007 | reverse complement strand
GGATGCCGACGACAGGGAAAAACATCCTGCCGAATATACGGTTAATTTCGACAAAAAAAACCTGGAAGGTAAGTTGATTAAAAATCAGTATGTACAAAATAAGAATAATCCAGATGAACCTAAAAAGCCGCTGATCATTTACAACATTACTGCAAAATTGGACGGCAACCGCTTTATCGGCAGTGCCAAGGTCAATCCTGATTTAGCGGAAAAACATGCCGGTAAGGAGCATTTGTTTTTCCATGCCGATGCCGATCAGCGGCTTGAGGGCGGTTTTTTCGGCGATAACGGAGAAGAGCTTGCCGGACGGTTTATCAGCAACGACAAAAGCGTATTCGGCGTATTCGCAGGCAAACAAAATAGCTCCGTGCCGTCTGAAACGCATACCAAAATCTTGGATTCGCTGAAAATTGCCGCCGACGAAGCTGCCGATCCTAAGGCACGTCCGTTTATTGCCGAGCCTATGCCCGACTTTGCCCATCCTGACAAACTCCTTGTCGAAGGGCGTGAAATCTCCTTGGTCAAAGATACTCAAACCATCGTTCTTGCCGACGGCAGGAA
>NZ_JBQCXA010000949.1:0-561 GCF_051956855.1 Neisseria sp. P0021.S007 | reverse complement strand
GGTTCCAATCTATGATGTCTTCTTTTAGAAAGGATAAATGATGCAGGTTTTGTCTTCATTGAAAACGGCGAAGAAGCGCCATCGTGACTGTCAAATCGTTCGACGCAAGGGTAAAGTTTACGTCATCTGTAAAAGCAATCCCCGTTTCAAAGCCCGTCAGCGGTAATGTTTTCATATTTTGTAATGCTCTCAATGGATTGCCGCTCGCGATGATTTTCGTGGGCGGTCTTTTTTGTTTTCAGACGACCTGCGGGCAGAGAGGGCGGCGTGAAACCATGGCTGAAAGAAATTTGAATGTTTGCGAAAAGAATACGGAGTTTTGGAAAAAGCTACATTTGAGGCTTGCAGGTAAATTAGAGTAAGCTTCCTTGCTAGACTATAAAGATGTTTATAACATGGAATTACTGTTTATTCAGTTCCACATTTTTCAGGAGTATTAATATGAAACTTAAAGCTGTATTGGCCGTAGCGGCTATTTTGTCCTTGGGTGCTTGTGCTGCACCTGATCATGAACGCAATGATGCTCCTCGTCACGAGCACCATCACGACCATGGTATGAAC
>NZ_JBQCXA010000948.1:0-562 GCF_051956855.1 Neisseria sp. P0021.S007 | reverse complement strand
GCCAAAAACAACAACAACACAAAAACCACAACCACCCAACACCCAAAAAACACACCCACACAAAAAACCACAACCAAAACCCCCACACACCAACAGAACCTGCGCACCCTGACAACGCAACCAACCCAAAAAAAAACCAGAATCCAACAAACACCCACCACCACCCACACCAAACCCACCACAACCAAAACAACACCACCCACCAAAAACACCAAAACCAAAACCACCACACCCAACAAACCCAAAAAACCACCCAAAAACAACAACACCAACACCAACACCACCACAACCAAACAAAACAACAACAACACAACCACAACCACCACACCCACAACACCCACACACACACCACAACACCCCCCCAAAACAAAACCAACCACAACCACAAACAACACACCCACCACACCCACCCAACCGACACCAAAACCAATCATCAGCACAAACATCAAACACCCGCCACCGATACACAAAACAGCAAACAAAAACAACACAACAAAAACCACAACAAAGACACAAACATCCCCGACGACGCACCCACACACAACCCAAACCAAACAAAAAA
>NZ_JBQCXA010000947.1:0-562 GCF_051956855.1 Neisseria sp. P0021.S007 | reverse complement strand
GTATTCGCGTGCTTTCCAAGTCAGGTAGAACGGGTCGATAGGGATACAGTGGCCACCCAAGCCTGGACCTGGGTAATAAGCAACGAAGCCGAACGGTTTGGTCGCAGCGGCATTGATGACTTCGTGAATGTCGATGCCCATTTTGTCGGCAACGATTTTCATCTAGTTCACCAAGCCCATGTTTACGGCGCGGTGGATGTTTTCCAGGAGTTTGGTCAGCTCGGCAGCTTTGGTGGAGCTTACTGGAACAACTTTATCGATGGCAGGTTGGTACAGCGCAAGGCCGACTTCCAAACAGGCAGGGGTATGGCCGCCGATGACTTTTGGAATGGTACGGGTTTCAAAGTTAGGGTTACCCGGGTCTTCACGCTCAGGAGAGTAAACTAAGAACACGTCTTGACCGACTTTCAAGCCGCCTTCTTCCATACGTGGCAGCAATTCTTCTTCGGTAGTACCGGGGTAGGTGGTGGATTCTAAAGACAGCACTTGACCGGCGCGCAGGTAAGGTTTTACCGCATCGGTAGTGTCAATCACAAAGCTCATGTCCGGCTCACGGTATTTG
>NZ_JBQCXA010000946.1:0-562 GCF_051956855.1 Neisseria sp. P0021.S007 | reverse complement strand
CTTCGAAAAAGCCGAAGAAATCCTGCGCATCAAATCCGGCGCGAAAGCCGGCAAACTGGCTGGCCGTACAGCTGCCGAAGGCGTATTGGCTTACGCCATCAACGGCAATGTCGGCGCATTGGTTGAAGTAAACTGCGAAACCGACTTCGTTGCCAAAGACGCAGGCTTCGTAGAATTCGCCAACTTCGTTGCGAAAACCGCTGCCGAGAAAAAACCGGCTACCGTTGAAGAACTGAGCGAATTGGTTGAGACCGAACGCAAAGCCATCATCGCCAAATTGGGCGAAAACATGTCTGTCCGCCGCTTCCAAGTTATCGATACCGCCAACCAACTGGTTGCCTACATCCACGGTGCATTGGCTACCGAAGGCGTATTGGTTGAGTTCAAAGGCTCTGAAGACGTAGCGCGTAAAATCGGTATGCACATCGTTGCCGCCAAACCGCAATGCGTAACCGAAGCCGAAGTAGATGCCGAAACCATCGAAAAAGAACGCCACATCTACACCGAACAAGCTATCGCTTCCGGCAAACCTGCCGACATCGCCGCTAAAATGGTTGAAGGC
>NZ_JBQCXA010000945.1:0-562 GCF_051956855.1 Neisseria sp. P0021.S007 | reverse complement strand
GTGTAGGTATTGGACGCAATCATCCCTCATCTGATACGACGAAACCTGCCGGTCGCAGCCGTTGGGCGGAATCTGATGAAATTCGTCGTATAACGCGAACACATTCTGACCGGCACAGGCCGGAACATCCTGCCGGAGATTTATTTGCGCGTGGCGTATTCGGTATGCCGATTATTTTTCATTTTGTTGGCGGTGATGAGCCAACAGATACAACATTACAGCCTAAATGCAAGGAACGTATGGCCAGCCCTTTAATTATTCGCCCTGTTGGGGATGGCAAGGGAGGTTTTCAGGCTGCCGCATTGAGCCTGCCTTTGGATAAGGTTTTGAATGTTTCTGTCGAATTAAAAAAACAAAACAAGGGAACTGTACACCCAGTAACGCTGTGGGAGGAAAGTAAGGCACGGCAAGTTAAGCCGTTAAGTGAAAACGGTGGTGGTAATCCAATTGATGCGTTTTTGAATTATTTTACGAAATAAAAAAGAGGAAAACTGAAATGACTCAATACGCTTTAACCCTATCCATCGGTCCCGTACAGGGGTTTATCGCTTCGGCAAGACGG
>NZ_JBQCXA010000944.1:0-562 GCF_051956855.1 Neisseria sp. P0021.S007 | reverse complement strand
ATCTTGGGGTCGTCTGAAAGTACGGAGCCGCATTCTCAAATGGTTTACCAACAACGCGATATACTTTCAAACCCATATTAGCAACTCAGCATGATTTTAACACAACACATTATTTTATTAATGATTTAACTGTACGGTGCAAATGGAAATCCAAATTCAAAAACACCAAATCATCC
The DNA here is from genome assembly GCF_051956855.1 of Neisseria sp. P0021.S007. Taxonomy (NCBI): domain Bacteria; kingdom Pseudomonadati; phylum Pseudomonadota; class Betaproteobacteria; order Neisseriales; family Neisseriaceae; genus Neisseria; species Neisseria sp. P0021.S007. Next base: position 386 of record NZ_JBQCXA010000944.1, on the reverse strand, counting down.
TGTTGTCCAAATTCAGACGACCTTTTTCACAAAACGGATTTTAGATACAAAAAAGACGCGAAGTCATCAAACCTTGATTCAACACCACGCCTCCCTCATTCCCCAATATATCCGCAACCGTTTGATTCGCTTATAATCCTCATACTTCCAAGCAAGCGGAGACGACGATGGATATGATTATTTTCACTAATATTTTCTTAATCGTTCTATGTATTTTCACCATGCTGCTGGTGTGGTCGCGCAATTGGAAGCGCAAACAGGCGTATTTTGAAAAAATCAAAAACAATCCGGACAATCTGAAATGGCTTGAGCACAATCTGACTGGAAAAGAAACAACAGACCTTAAAAACATCAACGAGCATTTCGGGCTGCCTTTGCTGCAAGCG
>NZ_JBQCXA010000943.1:0-562 GCF_051956855.1 Neisseria sp. P0021.S007 | reverse complement strand
TATCAACACTAATTGCCGATTCTTTTTTAACAAACTGAACAACTTGTTCTTGAGCATTTTTCGTTGCTGCCGCATCGTGCTGCTCAGATTTTGCTGCCGCTTGTTTTTGTTTTTTCTTATTCGTTGCCACTACTTGAGGACAACGCGTATCGTGGTGATACATTACCTGGCAATGCAGGCATTGGATACATTCGTTCGGATGGATATCGCCTTCTGGTGCAATGGCCTGTACCGGACATTCATGCGTACAAATCTGACAAGGATTGCCACACATTTTATAGCGGCGCAGCCAGTCAAACACACGGAATCGACCCGGCAATGCGATACCCGCACCCAAAGGACACAGATAACGACAGAAGAAACGTTCGATAAACAATCCGGCAATCAGCAAAGCTGCAGCAAACAATACAAACCACCATTCGCGCATAAACTTCAGAATAATTGCGGTTTTGAAAGGTTCAACTTCTGCAAATTTTTCAGCAGTACCCAAATCATACAGGGAAATAGCCAGCAAACCGAAGAAGATGACGTATTTAATGGCTGTCAGGCGCGTATGCAACAG
>NZ_JBQCXA010000942.1:0-563 GCF_051956855.1 Neisseria sp. P0021.S007 | reverse complement strand
CCACTATTGCCCGCCTTAAAGCTGAAGCCTACGGAACCAAGCTCTCCTTCCCTGACAGCGTGGGTCCCGAGCTTCGCCGTCGCGAAATCGCCGCCTACAAAGCACGCCGCCAAGTCATGGTGGATGCCATCAACGGCCTATCCCAAAGCAAGGCCGCACTTGATCGAGAGATTGCCATTACTGCTCCTCTTGTTTCCGAAGGTTATGTTTCCGAAGTCGAACTTTTAAGAATGCGCCGCGATTCCGCAGACTTGGCCACCCAAATCTCTGAACGCCGCAACCGCTACAAAGCCGATGCCAACAACGAACTCTTGCAAGCCGAATCCGAACTGGCGCAATCCAAAGAAAACGTTGCCATGCGTGCCGACCCGGTTGAACGCTCGCAAATCCGCGCCCCTATGCGCGGCATCGTCAAAGGCATAAAAGTCACCACCATCGGCGGCGTTGTGAACGCAGGCGAAGACATCATGCAAATCGTCCCGGTTGATGACAAACTGCTGGTCGAAGCCTATATCCGTCCGCAAGACATCGCCTTTATCCGCGCAGGCCAACCTGCATTGGTT
>NZ_JBQCXA010000941.1:0-564 GCF_051956855.1 Neisseria sp. P0021.S007 | reverse complement strand
GTCGTACACGTTCATGACATACAACGAGCTGACCAAAGCGAGGAAGTTGATGATGACGGTCGCCAAAATTACTTGATAGTAATAGCTGCGGAAACGCCAAATGACTTTCCAAAACCATGCTTTGGGAAGGTGATATTCGGGCAGTTCGGAACGGGTGTCCGCCGCCATTTTAGGCTTGATAAACCAACAGTAACCCAGATACAGACCGGAAAGCTGGTCATGATCAAGCTGCTGCTCCAAGCCATCTACCTGACGGATATGATATTTCCTGTTCCGACCCGAACCTTCGATATTGGTAATGACGGCAGCCTCTTCGTTGTGAAGAATGATCATCACAGGAACGGCAAGCGATGGAATGTCTTCCAGATTGCGCTTGGACAATGTGTTTTCGAAGCCGTGGCTGCGCAAAACTTCGACGAGGGAATGATAGTTGACATTGAGTTTTTTATCCCGCACCACCTCTGCCGTCAGCGCGGCTTCTGACACAGGCGCCCCTAAGAGACGGGTAACCAACACAATATGTTCAATGATTGCTTTCATGATAATTCGCGTAATGAGTAATGA
>NZ_JBQCXA010000940.1:0-564 GCF_051956855.1 Neisseria sp. P0021.S007 | reverse complement strand
GGTGTGGAAACGGCGGAAGTGACCCTGCACGTCGGTGCGGGAACGTTCCAGCCTGTGCGCGTGGACAAAATCGAAGAACACAAAATGCACAGCGAATGGTTTGACGTACCGCCCGAAACCGTCGCCGCCATCGAAGCCGCCCATGCACGCGGAAACAAAGTTTGGGCAGTCGGCACCACCTCCATGCGCGCCCTCGAATCCGCCGCGCGCGAGACAGGTTGTCTGAAAGCGGGACAGGGCGACACCGATATTTTCATCACGCCGGGCTACCGCTTCCGCGTCATCGACCGCCTGATTACCAATTTCCACCTGCCCAAATCCACGCTCCTGATGCTCGTCTGCGCGTTTTCGGGCATGGAACACATCCGCGCGGTGTACCGCCATGCGGTCGAACATGAATACCGTTTTTTCAGCTACGGGGACGCGATGGTTTTGGGGCGCTCGGAACCTTAAAAACATCTGAAGAAAAACGTCGTCTGAAAACGATTCAGACGACGTTTTACCCTTTCTAGGTGGAAGGTTGATGAAGTGGGTAATCTGCAATACATAAAAACCGATTATGCC
>NZ_JBQCXA010000939.1:0-564 GCF_051956855.1 Neisseria sp. P0021.S007 | reverse complement strand
GGTTTGGGCAAAACTACTTTGGCGCATATTATCGCCAAAGAGTTGGGCGTTAATTTGCGTCAAACCAGCGGCCCGGTTTTGGAGCGCGCCGGCGACCTTGCTGCTTTATTGACCAACCTCGAGCCGCATGATGTGCTGTTTATCGATGAAATTCACCGCTTAAGCCCCGTGGTTGAAGAAATCCTTTATCCTGCGCTCGAAGATTATCAGTTGGACATCATGATTGGAGAGGGACCGGCTGCGCGTTCGGTCAAAATCGATTTGCCGCCGTTTACATTGGTGGGGGCGACGACCCGTGCCGGTATGTTGACCAATCCGTTGCGCGACCGTTTCGGTATTGTGTCCCGATTGGAGTTTTATCAAAACAAAGACTTGGCGACTATTGTTGCCCGTTCTGCTCAATTGTTGCAGTTGGAAATGGGTGAAGAGGGTGCGATGGAAGTGGCCAAGCGCAGCCGCGGTACGCCGCGCATTGCCAACCGCCTTTTGCGACGTGTACGCGATTATGCCGATGTGAAAAACAACGGCGTCATTGATGCGGAAATTGCCGATGCTGCCTTAAGC
>NZ_JBQCXA010000938.1:0-564 GCF_051956855.1 Neisseria sp. P0021.S007 | reverse complement strand
GAGAATAATGATGCCTGAATTACCTGAGGTGGAAACGACTTTACGCGGAATCGCGCCGCATATTGATGGCAAAAAGATAGAAAAAGTCATTATTCGCCAGTTTAAATTTAGATGGCCTATCCATCCGAACTTGGCGCAAATTTTGGCCGGGCGCAAAGTTTTGGCATGCAACCGGCGTGCGAAGTATTTGATTGTTACTTTTGAAACGGGTATTTTACTTATGCATTTGGGTATGTCCGGCAGTTTGCGGATTTTTACCGCCGATGATGAGCGCATCGCCACGCCGGATAAACATGATCATTTAGATTTTGCATTTGATGACGGTACCGTATTGCGTTATCACGATCCGCGTAAATTTGGTGCGGTGTTGTGGTATGAGGGTATTGCCGAGCATCATCCGCTGTTGGAAAAACTGGGGCCGGAGCCGCTCTCGGATGATTTTAATGCAAATTACCTGTATCAGAAATTGAAAAACCAAAAGCGTGCAGTCAAATTAGCGCTGATGGATAATGCAGTGGTGGTTGGTGTCGGTAATATTTATGCGAATGAAAGTCTGTTTAAGGC
>NZ_JBQCXA010000937.1:0-564 GCF_051956855.1 Neisseria sp. P0021.S007 | reverse complement strand
CGGCTATTCGGAAAGCGATGAAATTTCACTATTGCTGCGTCGAGACGACGATACGTTCAAACGCAAAACGCGCAAAATCATTTCGGTATTGGCTGGTGAGGCCAGCGCCGCCTTTTCTGTGGCGCACGGGCAGACCGCCGCTTTTGATGCCAGAGTTTGCGTTTTGCCGAACGAAAAACTGGTGGTCGATTATTTCCGTTGGCGGCACGAAGACTCATACCGCAACGCGCTCAACGCCCACTGCTATTGGATGCTGCGCAAGAAAGGAGAAAGCGTATCCCGAGCCACAGAAGCGGTCAGCGGTCTCACGCGCGCGCAGAAACATGATTTGCTGTTTGAACACAATATCAATTTCAACGAATTGCCCTCATGGCAGAAACGCGGCTTCGGCGTGTATTTTCAGACGACCTTGAAAGAGGGTTTCAATCCGCAAACCGGCGAAACCGTGCAGGTGGAACGCCAAATTTTACATACGGATTTCGAGCTGCCTTTGGGCGACGATTACGGCGCGTTTGTCTTGGAAAGAATCGTTTAGAGGTCGTCTGAAAATGAATACTCCTACAA
>NZ_JBQCXA010000936.1:0-564 GCF_051956855.1 Neisseria sp. P0021.S007 | reverse complement strand
CCATGAATGTTCGGCGGCAAAACGGCTGAGGGCTTTTTTGGGCAGATGGTGCGCTTCGTCTATGCAATAGAAACTGTTTTCGGGTGCAGGCAGAATCACGCCGCCGCCCATGCTGATGTCGGCAAGCAGAAGGTCATGGTTGGCAACGACGACATCGACGGTTTCCAAAACATCGCGCGCCAGGTAAAACGGGCATTCCGGACGGTTAGGACAGGCGGATTTCAGGCAACCGTGGCGGTCGTTGGTAACTTTGAGCCAAATCGCGTCATCGATTTTTTCCGGCCAAGTGTCGCGGTCGCCATTAAAGCGGCGGGCGGAAAATTCATCGGCAATGTCGCGCAGCAGGTTCAATTCTTCCGGCTTGGGTTTGCTGTCCCACAACACTTCCGGCGCTTCAAAACCAAGCAGGTTTTGCTGGGCGTTGTTTTGCGTCAGTTGATAGAGTTTGTAAGGGCAAAGATAACGGCCGCGCCCCTTGGCAAGCGTAAAGGTCAGCTCCAAACCGCTTTTTTCGACCAGAAACGGTAAATCGCGGTCAACCAACTGCTCCTGCAAGGCCACCGT
>NZ_JBQCXA010000935.1:0-564 GCF_051956855.1 Neisseria sp. P0021.S007 | reverse complement strand
AAATATCTGAATTTATTGAAAAACCTAAGATTCTAAATTTCTAATTGACAGCTTATTTGTAAGGCTGTCTTTTCTGTTTGTGCCTGATTTGTGTCTAACTTGCGCCATTTGTGTCAAATGTGACAAGCTCATGCAAAACTTGGGCATGTTGATGAAGATGCCCAGGAGCCAAATGTGCGTATCTCTGCACCATCCTTAACGTCTTCCAACCACCCATTTCTTGCAACACTCTCAATGGTACGCCACGCTGAACTAACCAACTTGCCCAAGTGTGCCTTAAATCGTGCCAAATAAAGTCTTCTATTTCTGCCAGTTCTAACGTCTTCTTCCAATATCGGCTGTTAATGCCGCTAATTGGTTTATTCCACTTATTCACAAAAACAAATTTCTTATGCTTGCCTATCTGCCGCTTTAATACTTCAACAGCAGTATCATTCAAAGCAACACCCAGTGCATTTCCAGCTTTCATTTCATCAGGATGATACCAACAGACCTTCCTATCTAAATCAACCTGATTCCATGTCAAACCCAAACCATTTGCCTGTCGCAAGCCGGTATTTATAC
>NZ_JBQCXA010000934.1:0-565 GCF_051956855.1 Neisseria sp. P0021.S007 | reverse complement strand
GTTTTGCGCAAATGGTTTACATCATGCCTTTGATACCGGCGAGGATGATGCCGTAGCGCAGGATTTTTCCGGTCAGGAGCATGAGTGCGGAGGTGTAGGGGTTGAGCCTGAGCCAGCCTGCGGCAATGGGCAGCGCGTCGCCGCTAACGGGCAGCCAGGCAAACAAAAGGGGCAGGGTGCCCCAGCGTCGGAGCAGGCGCAGGGTCTTTTCAGACGACATTTTCTTGGACGGAATCAGCCGCCCCATCCAATAGGAAACCATGCTGCCCAAGCCGTTTGCCAGTCCGGCGCACAACCACGCGCCGTATGCCTGTTCTGGATAGGTGTAGATAAACGCGGCGAAGGCGGCTTCGGACGTGCCGGGCAGGATGGTGGCGGAGGTAAAGGCGGAGGCGGCGAGTCCGAGGTAGGCGTAAATGAGGGGCATGGCGGATAAGTTTGCGTCAGGTCAAAGGTCGTCTGAAATAAGATTTTAAGTCGTTTGCGGGTAGGTTAATTGTAAAATTCAGACGGATTCTGTCTACAAAAATGCGTTATCGGACAGAATCTTGCTGAAACTCTATGT
>NZ_JBQCXA010000933.1:0-565 GCF_051956855.1 Neisseria sp. P0021.S007 | reverse complement strand
GGCTTTGATTTCGGCAAAGTCTTTTTCGGCAAATGGTTTTGCGCGGCGGGCAAGGTCGTGCAGGAAGTTTAGAACCTGTTCGGGCGTATCCGCCATTTTGGTTGCCAGTGACAGCTCGGCGTAGGTTTTGAAGCCGAGCAGTTTGGCGGTTTTCAGCGCGTTTGCAAGCGTTTGTTCGACGTTGGCCGTGTTGTCGAATTTGCCTTCGTCAGACAATTCGCTGGCACGGGTAACGTAGGCGCGGTAGATTTGTTCGCGCAATTCGCGGTTGTCGGCGTATTGGATAACGGCGAGGTAGTGCGGAATCTGCAGGCCGATTTTGTAGCCTGTTTTGCCTTCGCTTTGCGCGGCGGCGGCAAACATGGCGAGCGAGTCTTCGGGAATGCCGGCAAGCGGTGCGGCGTCGTCGAAGTAGAGGGCGAAGGCGTCGGTTGCGTCTAAGACGTTTTGCGAGAATTTGGCGGAAAGTTGCGCGCCTTCGGTTTGCAGTTGTGCTAGTTTTGCCTGCTGTTCGGGCGGCAATTCTGCGCCGCTGAGGACGAAATCGCGCAGGTCGTGGTTGAGC
>NZ_JBQCXA010000932.1:0-565 GCF_051956855.1 Neisseria sp. P0021.S007 | reverse complement strand
GCTCTCCGTTCCCCTGATAAATCATACTTCTATCGACACATCGCTTTTCCAATAATGAATTACGACATCACCTTTTTCACTCTGTTTCTACTCGGCTTTTTCAGCGGTACGCATTGTGTCGGAATGTGTGGCGGGTTGAGTAGTGCGTTTGCGTTGCAGCTTCCGCCGCATCTTAATCGACTGGGGCTGATTGTCCTATTGAATTTGGGACGCATCAGCAGCTATGTATTGATTGGTTTGATCGTCGGATTAGTCGGACAAATCGGTATTTCTTTGGATGATACGCGCTGGCTGCAAAACGGCCTGTATGTTGCGGCGAATGTGTTGCTGTTGCTGTTGGGACTGTATCTGGCGGGGCTTTCTACGGCGGCTACGCAAATTGAGCGCATAGGCAGACCGATATGGAAACGTTTGAATCCGATACTGAACCGACTGCTGCCGATTAAATCCGTTCCGGCTTGTTTCGGCGTAGGCATGTTGTGGGGCTGGCTGCCTTGCGGCTTGGTGTACAGTGCCTCATTGTATGCTTTAGGCAGCGGCAATGCGGTGCAGGGCGGGCTGTATA
>NZ_JBQCXA010000931.1:0-565 GCF_051956855.1 Neisseria sp. P0021.S007 | reverse complement strand
GCGCATTGGTCACGCCTGGGCCGGAAGTCACCAAGGCAACGCCGACTTTGCCGCTGACACGGGCATAGGCATCTGCCGCGTGTACGGCTGCCTGCTCGTGGCGAACCAGGATGTGCTTGAATTTATTGAGTTGGAAAAGGGCATCGTAGATTTCGATAACCGCGCCGCCCGGATAGCCGAATACATACTCGACACCTTCGGCTTTGAGACTTTGCACGATGATTTGTGCGCCTGATAATTGCATATTGACCTCTTTTATATGGCCTCAAACCAATAGGAACAATCCGCCTCACCACAGCACCTGTAATGCAATTCCACCAAGCAGCGATTTAGGGTACGCGCACTGAGGGAATACGATGACAGTCAGACTATCCAATCAATTGGGAAGAAACACAGAGTTTGTGAAAAAGAGTAGAAACGATAACGCAATCCGACTGTACAAGCAAGACAAAATCTTTCATCTTTTAACGTTTAAGGAGTGAAAATAGATTATCGTTTGATTTTAAAGAAATAAAAAAACAGTTTTATTGAGCTTGATGTGGGGAGATTGTTGACAGTTTGAGTA
>NZ_JBQCXA010000930.1:0-565 GCF_051956855.1 Neisseria sp. P0021.S007 | reverse complement strand
CATTTTGACCGGAGGCGATTGTTCTGAGAACGCGATGCTGACCGGATTGCCGGTCATTTCATAATGCGGCATAGGGTCGGGACGTTCGCCGTGGAAAACCGGCGAAGCGAAGTTGCCTTGCGGATAGGTGATGTAAGGCCGGAGTTTGCGGTTGAAAATTTCATCCGCATAAACAATGGCATGACCATGACAGGCATCTTGGTAAAACGAACGGCTGAGGTCGGATAGGGGGCGGTTTTTTTGGCAGAGGCTGTTGAATCTGCTGTCGCCCTGATTGATGCTCAATGCGATTTGTTTGCCTTGCGATTCAAACGCCGCACCGGCCTCGTCGATATTTTGATCGAGTAAGGAGAGACGGTGGTAAATCGCCGTCATCAAGTTGTCCAGCTGATGTTGGGCAGGAAGGTGGTCGTTGATTTTTTCGTTTGGCGGATGCTGGTCGGTGCTGACGTTTTCGTGTACGCCTTTATAGGCATAACTGGCTCTGCGCGTGCGGTCTGATGGGCGTGGACCTGTATAAAAGGGATTGCGTGTATTGTGTTCGTCATGTCCGTCGTCAGGGTTT
>NZ_JBQCXA010000929.1:0-565 GCF_051956855.1 Neisseria sp. P0021.S007 | reverse complement strand
GCGTGATTCAGGGATACGGTGATGTCTGCGGGCGGAGTGAACGCGCCGCCCTGTTGCGGCCATTCGATGATGCAGACGCCGTCAGGGGAGAATAGGTCGTCCAGACCGGCATCTTCCCATTCTTCGGGCGAGGCAAAGCGGTAAAGGTCGAAATGATGAAGCGTGAACGCTTCCAGCGGGTAGGATTCGACGATGGCGTAGGTCGGGCTTTTGACCGCGCCGGTGTGTCCGAGTCCGCGCAGGATGCCGCGCGTGAACGTGGTTTTCCCCGCGCCCAAATCGCCTTGCAGATGGATGACCAATGGCGCGCGCAGCGATTCTGCCCAACTCCCGCCCAGCTTGAGTGTGGACTCTTCGTCGGGAAGCTGGCGGGAAAGGGATGCGCCGTCGCTCATGAAATCAGCCTTATCGTGTTCTAAAAACCTTAATTATGCTGTATTTACGGGCATTTGCAAACATAAGGGAGGATAAAGTTAGATAAAGATGTTCAATCGGCATCTTTGCCGTTTGCCGTCCAAACGCTTCAGGGGTCGTCTGAAAACGCCGTTTCCACGCAGCCCAAACC
>NZ_JBQCXA010000928.1:0-565 GCF_051956855.1 Neisseria sp. P0021.S007 | reverse complement strand
TTGTCTGTTCATTCCATGTTGCACTCAGGAAAATTTTGGCTGAAAACCCTGGTTTTCAGCATTGCCGTGCTTTTATGCCTCACGGCGGTATTGAGTGCCTTAATGTTCCGCATATTCAATACAGAAAACATCGACGCATTCATACAGAAAAACTTTTCTGCCCATGGCTGCCAAGTCAAATACAATGCCAACATCAGCAGAAAATGGCTGCCGCGCCCTACGCTTATTTTAAAAGACCTCAGCCTTTCCTCTTCCGAACCTGATACGCCGACGCTGAATATTGCCGAGTCTAAAATGGGCTTTGGCTGGAGCAGCCTATGGTCAGATGCCCCCATTCTTGAAAAATGGATTCTTTCCAATCCGTCGCTGACGCTGGGTCCCAAAAACCACCTGCCTGCCTGCCTGCAACAAAACCATACATCGAAAGAAAGCTTCCAGCTCAACCGCGTCATCATCAATAACGCCAGCATCCGCTATCACAATAAAGAGCAAGATATTGCCTTAAACGATCTGCAATTTTCCCTGCGCAGAGCTGATTCAGACGGCCGTCCATTCGATATCAGCG
>NZ_JBQCXA010000927.1:0-565 GCF_051956855.1 Neisseria sp. P0021.S007 | reverse complement strand
GTTGAAGACATCGGTATCGTATTGGGTCAGGCCTTGAAACAAGCACTTGGCAATAAAGCCGGCATTACCCGTTATGGTCATGCCTATGTTCCGTTGGATGAAGCGTTGAGCCGTGTAGTCATCGACCTTTCCGGCCGCCCTGGCTTGGTGTACAACATCGACTTTACCCGCGCCCTGATCGGCTGTTTTGATGTTGATTTGTTTGAAGAATTTTTCCACGGCCTTGTGAATCACAGCATGATGACCTTGCACATCGATAATTTTAGAGGTCGTAATGCACATCATCAAGCCGAGACTGTTTTCAAAGCCTTCGGCCGCGCATTGCGCATGGCGGTTGAATACGATCCGCGCATGATGGGTCAAACGCCTTCTACCAAAGGTACGCTGAGCGAAGAGTCTGTTCAGGAAGAAGCAGAAGCCGCATCTGAAGAATAAGGCATCGTGTGAATGAATAAAGGCCGTCTGAAACCGATCGGGATTTCAGACGGCCTTTATTATTTGTCTTGTATATCGACAATATTTTGTTTTAAACCATCTTTTGCTACAATCATTCTTATTATTATAT
>NZ_JBQCXA010000926.1:0-566 GCF_051956855.1 Neisseria sp. P0021.S007 | reverse complement strand
GTGGTCAACCAGATAGTTCTCGCTGTCTTCCTTCTGAACCACTTTGGAGGAAACCACGCGGTATTGCTGTTTGATGACCGGCAGGCTTTGGTCGCCTGTCGCAGTCAGACCGATAAATTCAGGATTGAACTGCTTGACGTATTTGCTGATGACTTCAGGCGTGTCGCGCTCGGGGTCGATGCTGACGAACACTACTTTCACATCTTTCGCCTGATCGCCCAATTGTTTCAATGTGTCGCTGTAAGTCAGCAATTCGGTCGGGCAAACGTCGGGGCAGTGTGTATAGCCGAAGGACAGGATCACGACTTTGCCTTTCAGGTCGCTTAAGCTGAACGGCTTGCCGTCGCCGTCGGTCAGCGTGAAATCGCCGCCGATGTCCTCTTTACGCATATCTGTTCCCGGACCTTGCGGTTTGGGAGCGGCAGCAGCGTTAAGCGAGGTCGTTTCAGTAGAAGAAGCAGGCGTTGCAGCTGGGGCGGATGCTGTTGAAGAGGCGGCTGAAGCAGTCGCGGGATTTTGTTCCGGCGCTTTGGCTTCAGGTTTGCAGGCAGCAAGTGCGGTAAGGG
>NZ_JBQCXA010000925.1:0-566 GCF_051956855.1 Neisseria sp. P0021.S007 | reverse complement strand
CGCAGGCACGATTACCGCTGCCACCTTCCTGTCCTACTTCACCGAAGACTACCCGTGGGCGCACATCGACATTGCGGGTACGGCATGGAAATCCGGCAGCGAAAAAGGCGCGACCGGTCGCCCCGTTCCCCTGTTGCTGAACTATCTGCGCAACGTGAAATAAGCCTTGACGCCTGCGGGGCAAAGCAACCGACCCCGCAGGTCGTCTGAAAACGGAACGCATCATCTTCTGACACAACCCAACAAACGGAGAACCATGATGAAACCGCTATTTACCGCATTGTCCGTCGCCTTTCTGCTCGGCACGAGCGTCAGCGTTCACGCCGCAGAACAGGCCAAACCGACTGACCGCAGCGTCCAAGTGTACAAAAAAGCCGATTTGGCGGAGTGGAACCGCGAAAACGCAGCCGGAGGCAAAGGCCCGCTGCTCGGCCGCTTCGCCTTCAACCGCCACCAGACCGCCGCCCAAGACGCGTTCAGGGAAATCGGCTGGCTGACCCTGCCGCCGGGTGCATCCATCGGCGAACACAAACACACCGACAACGAAGACGTTTACATCATCGTAT
>NZ_JBQCXA010000924.1:0-566 GCF_051956855.1 Neisseria sp. P0021.S007 | reverse complement strand
TCCACAAGCTCGGTTGGACGGATATGTGGCGCACACTTTATCCGGATGTGCCGGGCTATACATGGTGGAGCAACCGCGGACAAGCGTATGCGAAAGATGTCGGGTGGCGCATCGATTATCAGATGGTTACGCCGGAGTTGGCCGCCAAAGCTGTTTCCGCACATGTTTATAAAGACGAAAAATTCTCGGATCACGCCCCTTTAGTTGTGGAGTATGACTATGTTGCCGAATAAGGTTTTTGGTAAATATGATTGGAATATAAACGGCAAAACCGGCGTAGGCGCGGCGTGGGTCGTGGCGGCATTTATATTGCCTATGCTGGTGTGGGCGGTGTTTATGCTGGCGCGGATGTCCGGCTGGGTTGCGCCGACCAAGGCTAATCCGACATGGGCGTTGGTATGGCTGCTGTTTTCCCTGCCTTGCCTGCTGATTGCGGCCAAATGCTTTGCTTGGAAGGGTTGGCGGCTGATTGCCAACATCGTACTTTGTCTGGCGACTTGTGCTATCCTCAGCGTGCCTGCCGCGTTGCTGATTGCATTTACACTCAACGACTTGCTCAAATAGGC
>NZ_JBQCXA010000923.1:0-566 GCF_051956855.1 Neisseria sp. P0021.S007 | reverse complement strand
AGGCTATTCGGCAGAACTCGACGAGTTGCGCCACATCCAAAACCACGGCGACGAATTCCTGCTCGACCTCGAAGCGCGCGAACGCGAACGCACCGGTCTCTCCACCCTCAAAGTCGAGTTCAACCGCGTCCACGGCTTCTACATCGAGCTATCCAAGGTCCAGGCCGAACAAGCCCCTGCCGACTACCAACGCCGCCAGACCCTCAAAAACGCCGAACGCTTCATCACCCCCGAACTCAAAACCTTCGAAGACAAAGTTCTGACCGCGCAAGAGCAAGCATTGGCATTGGAAAAACGCCTGTTTGAAGCCTTACTGAAAGAAGTTCAGACGGCCTTGCCGCAGCTTCAAAAAGCCGCCAAAGCCGCTGCTGCCCTCGACGTACTTTCTACGTTTGCCGCGATTGCCGCCGAACGCGGCTTCGTCTGCCCCGAGTTCGCCGACTACCCCGTCATCCATATCGAAAACGGTCGCCATCCCGTCGTCGAGCAACAAGTGCGCCACTTCACCGCCAACCACACCCGCCTCGACCACAAACACCGCCTCATGCTCCTGACCGGCCCCAACA
>NZ_JBQCXA010000922.1:0-566 GCF_051956855.1 Neisseria sp. P0021.S007 | reverse complement strand
CATTGAATCAGTTTGTAACGACTCAATTGGCAGGCGTTTTGACCAAACAAGGCAATCAATGGATCGTCGCGCCGGGAAGCGAATTGAAAGTCAATTCTGGACTGTTGCAACAGTTGAATAAATTGAGTGCGATTTCTGAGGATTTCTTCGTTAACGGAGAAGGTGGTTACAGCTTTGAGCTTAAGCCGACATCTACTCAGGGAATTGTTCAGTTCGACTTGGTTGTTGATGGTCAATCATTGAATTATTTCAACCAACAGACAGAATGGAAGCCATTTAAATGGCCGGGCGATGTCAGCAATGCCGGTTTGCGTATTTCTTGGGAAACCGAGGCAGAAGGTATGCGTAAAACTCAGGAAATCAGCGGACGTTTCGGTTTCATCCGTATGCTTGAAAAATCTAGGGTTACACCGATTGATGGAAGTACCTATCTGGTCGAGTTCCCATTGGAAAAAGACAAATTGATGCGCTTCTATATGCGAACCAATTCCGGTAAGGGACCGTTGGGACTGTTGGATCTGAAAAATATCCATCTGCCGAATAAGATTTTTGAGGTTAAATAATGA
>NZ_JBQCXA010000921.1:0-566 GCF_051956855.1 Neisseria sp. P0021.S007 | reverse complement strand
ATAAATAATTAAAGCTGCATAAACAAACAGGCTAATTAAATATTTAATACCACCAGCTTTTTCAGCCAACCATTTAGGGTTTGTATGCAAAGGCATACCGATGAAGAACAAGAAATAGAATGCACTGAATGCACGAGCAAAAGCTGTACGAGTATCATCTGCTACCAATGCACCCAGAATGCCTAAGCCGATAAAAGATACAACAAACAACGCCAACATTACTTTGAAAGAGTTGTTGCGGTAACGAACAGATTTTACAGGTGACTTATCCAGCCAAGGCAACAAGGCAATCAATACAACTGCTGCACCCATGCCGATTACACCCCATACCTGAGTACCTGCCATCGAAGGAATCGCACGCAGAATTGCGTAGAACGGAGTGAAGTACCATACCGGTGCAATGTGCGGAGGTGTTTTCAGCGCATTCGCTGCATCAAAGTTCGGCGCTTCGAGGAAGTAGCCGCCGCCTTCAGGTGCAAAGAACAACACAGAACAGAAGACAATCAGGAATACAACGACGCCCAAGATGTCTTTAACGGTGTAGTAAGGATGGAATGGGATACCAT
>NZ_JBQCXA010000920.1:0-566 GCF_051956855.1 Neisseria sp. P0021.S007 | reverse complement strand
GACGGAGACTTTGGCGTCGTTGGCTTTTTCAAACTGCGCGATGGCGGATTGGGGCAGGCTGAAGGATTTGTGTACGGCAAGGCGCACTTCGGTTTGGGCGGATAAGTTTGCCGAAGCCAGCAAGAGGGCGAGGGCGGATAATTTCAGTTTCATTCTCTAACCTTTGTACGGGTAAAATAAGAAACATCATAACAAAATCCGCACCAACACACGACATGAACCTTTCTCCCGTTTGGCTCTTTGACCTCGACAACACGCTGCACAACGCCGATGCCGGCATTTTCTATATCATCAACCGCGCCATGACCGACTACATGGCGCAACGCCTTAAGCTTTCCGAAGAAGCGGCATCCGACCTGCGTCAGGACTATTGGCACCGGTACGGCGCGACGCTTGCCGGCCTGCAAATCCACCATCCCGAAATCGACATACGCGAGTTTCTGCGCGAAAGCCATCCCATCGCGCAAATCTTGGCAAAATTGGAGGGCATGGAGGGAACCGAAAGCGTTTTAGGTCGTCTGAAAGGACGCAAAGCCGTTTTTTCCAACGGCCCTTCGTTCTACGTC
>NZ_JBQCXA010000919.1:0-566 GCF_051956855.1 Neisseria sp. P0021.S007 | reverse complement strand
GCTTTTATCCGCTTTAAAACAAGGCGGAAGCAACGATTATCAGGGGCGGAAAATTTGTTTTTCCGAATGTGCAGCTTCACAAAAAGGCGGCTTTTTCTGTTTGGCCAATCAGTTTGGTTTTGGCGGCAGCAACACATCTTTGGTATGGCAATGGCAACCGTAAATCCTAATATCCATATTACCGCCGCTGTGCGTTTTGATACTGACGCTGGCACCGGCGGTAAAATCCTCAAACAAACCTTAAAGCAGCAAAGCGGTATAGATACCCGCCGCCTCAGCCGTTTGAGTTTGATTGCCGCGCTTGGTGCAGGGCAACTGAAAGAGCAATGCGAAATCTGTCCTGATTGCGCTGTTTTTCTCGGTACGCCGTTTTCTTCGCCATCCGTATTTGAAAAAATGGCAGACAATGTGCTGAACCATCACGCCGCGATGCCGTTTGACTTTATTGCCAACCTACACAATGCTCCCGTTTTTCATGCCGCGCGAGCGTTAGGAACGCATGGTGCAACTTTGGTCGTTACTGCCGACAACAATGTAGATACCTGCTTTCATCCATTATCTCTGGC
>NZ_JBQCXA010000918.1:0-567 GCF_051956855.1 Neisseria sp. P0021.S007 | reverse complement strand
CGCTCGGACAATGGGTCTTTGCCACTGGACAACACTTCCGTACCAATGACATTACTTACACCTTTTTGCTGCAAACTGTATAGCTTTTTCAGCTCCTGCAATTCGCTCAGGTTGACCTTGTCGCGTTGAAGCTGGATTTTCAGACGACCGTTTTCCTCCAAAAGGAGACGGTTTTGCTCCAATAGCTCGATTTGCGATTGAGATTGGTTGGAAAAATATTGATAGAGACGGACCGGCTGGTTTGCCAACCATTGCACCGGATAAAGAATCTCCGCCGCCGCAGTACGCACAGGCTGCATCAGATCGAAACGGCCGTCTGCCACCATGATGCCGGCACCCAATAAAAGATACGCAACAAAACGAGGCAACAGCTTTTGGCCCTTTGCCTCGTCAAACCGTAAAGAAGAATGTTCCATTTCAGCCTGCCTTACGGGTTATCCACAAAAACGGCATTCCATTTGCCGATATAATCTAGGGCTTTACCTGCACCATAAGCCACACAGTTCAAAGGCTGGTCGGCAATACCGACAGGCAGCCCCGTCGCATCCGCCAAAACCGTATCCATAC
>NZ_JBQCXA010000917.1:0-567 GCF_051956855.1 Neisseria sp. P0021.S007 | reverse complement strand
GGCGAATTTTGAACGAGAACACATACATTTACAAAGCATAGAGCATTTTTTCCAGCTTTTCACAATATTCTGATAAAAGGTCGAGATACATGCCTTAAAGTATATTATTGCAGAGCGCGACTATCGTTTCTAATGATTTTAATGTAAAAAATCTATCAAAAAGGCCGTCTGAAAGGATTTCAGACGGCCTTTTTCAACCTTAATCCTTACGTTGCAATACAGCGGCAAAGAAGCCGTCGGTTTGGTGTTCTCCGGAGTTGAGGCGCAGGTATTTTCCGGTATCCAAATCGACCTTCAGGCTTTGCAGCAGTTCGGCGCAGTTGACGAGTTCAAATTCGGGATGTTCGGACAGGAAACGTTCGACTTGCAGCTCGTTTTCTTCCGGCAACACGCTGCAGGTGGCGTACACCAAGCGGCCTTGCGGTTTGACCAATTTGGAGGCGGCATCGAGGATGCTGTGTTGCTGTTCCAAAAGGTTGGCCACGGTCTCGGCGGATTGGCGGTATTTGAGGTCGGGATTACGGCGTAAAGTACCCAAGCCGGAGCAGGGCGCGTCCACCAACACAC
>NZ_JBQCXA010000916.1:0-567 GCF_051956855.1 Neisseria sp. P0021.S007 | reverse complement strand
CACCACACCCAACAGCAGCAACACCGCCGCCATTACCAAAGGCGAATACAAATACGTCTCCGGCGAACGGTAGCGCAAACGCAAAACATCCCACATATCACGAACAAACACATACAGCATGGCATAAATCCAAAGCAAAAAAGTCGATTGTATCTTAGGCCGTCTGAAAATCAAACCGGCAAACCTAAAAAACCGCTAATTAAAACGAAAAATAATTCAATACAAAACAAAATCTTAATTTACCACCCAAAAAATAAAGCCTACAAACGCTTGCACAAGACAACGAAATTTGGTTTAATTCACATCTCGCAACGAAACACGCGAAGGCCAGATAGCTCAGTTGGTAGAGCAACGGATTGAAAATCCGTGTGTCGGCGGTTCGATTCCGCCTCTGGCCACCACCCACCGCCTTGAAGCGGTTATTTTTTTGTCTATGCGATTTGCACGCCATACTTAGCACAAATCCCGTTCCAGACCATGCGTCCAGATTTCCACACAAGGCCGTCTGAAAAATTTCAGACGGCCGTTATTCATGTTGGCATGGCATAAAAATCCGCTTTACCGCCC
>NZ_JBQCXA010000915.1:0-567 GCF_051956855.1 Neisseria sp. P0021.S007 | reverse complement strand
CGGTTGACGCCTTCGTAGTCGAAGCTTTCAATCAAGGCGCGGCGGACGTAAACATTGTCCAAGTGCTTGTGGCGCATATTGATGACGAAGCCTTGCATGCCGGCCGTGCTGTTTTGTATCCATTCGTGTTTGGACAGATTGCGTTTTTGGAGGACTTCGTCGGAGTAGGCGCGTGCCCAGTTGCGGGCGACGTTTTCTTGTACGAAGTCATATTGGCCGCCTTTCAGTCCTTCGATGCGGACAACTTCGTCTTTGACGTATTTGATGCGGATGTGGTCGTAGTTGTAGCGGCCTTTGCGTACGGGCAGATTTTGCGCCCAGTAGTTTTTGTCGCGGACAAACTCGCTGATGCGGCCGTTTTCGGCTTTGGCAAAACGGTAGGGGCCGGAGCCGATCGGCAGGCTGTTGGGTGCGGCGGCCAGGCCTTTGGGATAGCTTTTATGCGAGAAGACGGGCAGGCTGCCGAGAATCATGTGCAATTCTGAGTTGCGCTGTTTGAAGCGGAACACGACGGTGCGATCGCTGGGCGTTTCCACTTTGGCCACGTCGCTCCAGTAGAAGTGGTAC
>NZ_JBQCXA010000914.1:0-567 GCF_051956855.1 Neisseria sp. P0021.S007 | reverse complement strand
GTGCGGCGCCTCCTGCTCGATCCATTCGGGCTGGATAACGGCGACGTCGCGCGCGTAAAGGCGCGTGGTTTCAACCAATTCTGCCGCCATCACCCATTTGGGCTTGGCTTTGAACAGGGCTGATGCAGGGAAAAGGTGGAAACGGCTGCCGCGCGCGCCAGTATAGTCGTTGCCGTCGGGCGATTTCATGCCAACGTTGGCGATAAGGCCGGTCAGCAGGGCGCGGTGGATTTGTTCGTAGCCGGCTTCTTTGGCGGCACGGATTTGTGCGCGATGTTGTTTCTTATCCAGTTGTTTTTGTTTGAGTTTGGCCGCCAAATCTTGGTCGCCTTGGCTTTCAGACGGCCTTAATTGCTCTTGGGTAGAAGGTTGTCGAAACGCTGCTTCTTTAGTGGTCAAACCCATTTCAATCGCGGTTTGGGCAAGCTGGTGATGCAGCTCGCGCCATTCGCGCATACGCAGGTGTGACAGGAAATATTGGCGACACCACTGCACCAGCTGCTTGTTGGACAAGCCTTTATCGCGCTCGCGCTGGAAGCTGTCCCAAATATTCAGATAGGCAAGGAA
>NZ_JBQCXA010000913.1:0-567 GCF_051956855.1 Neisseria sp. P0021.S007 | reverse complement strand
GCTGAAACTGATTGAAGGCACGGTAGCGAGCGTTCCTCCGCAAGGCGGCCGCAAACATCCGAACCAAGAATTCATCAACGTTGATACCACCAACATCCTCTTTATCTGCGGCGGTGCATTTGCCGGCTTGGAAAAAGTCATCCGCCAACGTACTGAAAAAGGTGGTATCGGCTTTGGTGCGGCGGTGCACAGCAAAGATGAAAACGCCGATATTTCAGCCCTGTTTGAAACAGTCGAGCCTGAAGACTTAATTAAATTCGGTTTGATTCCCGAGCTTATCGGCCGTCTGCCCGTGATTGCCACATTGGCAGAATTGGACGAAGATGCTTTGGTCAACATTTTGACCGAACCGAAAAACGCCTTAGTCAAACAATATCAAACCTTGTTTGCAATGGAAGATGTCGGCCTTGAGTTTGAAGAAGATGCCTTGCGCAGCATCGCCAAACTGGCGATGGAACGTAAAACCGGTGCGCGCGGCCTGCGCTCTATCGTCGAACGTTGCCTCTTGGACACCATGTACGCCCTACCGGATTTGAAAGGTGTAGCAAAAGTCGTCATCAATAAAGA
>NZ_JBQCXA010000912.1:0-567 GCF_051956855.1 Neisseria sp. P0021.S007 | reverse complement strand
ACATCGGCGGCTTGAAAACCAACGCTCCGGTAAAATCCGCAGGCGTACTGGTGGGCCGTGTTGCCTCCATTCAGCTCGACCCTAAATCCTATCAGGCAAAAGTCGCCCTCAATCTGGACAGCCAATATCAGTTCAGCAGCGACGTTTCCGCACAAATCCTGACTTCAGGCCTATTGGGCGAACAATACATCGGCCTGCAACAAGGCGGCGATACCGATTCTTTGGCGGCAGGCGACACCATTACCGTCACCAGCTCCGCCATGGTTTTGGAAAACCTTATCGGCAAATTCATGACCAGCTTTGCCGAGAAAAACGCAGACAGTGAATCTGCCGGTCAAAACGAACAATAAACACATATCAACCCAATATTCAGGACACTCCCATGAAAAAAACATCCTTCATCAGCGCATTGAGCATCGGCGTATTGAGCATCAGCATGGCATTTGCCTCTCCTGCCGACGCAGTCAACCAAGTCCGTGAAAACTCCGTTCAAGTGCTGAAAATCCTCAACAGCGGCGATGCCAACACCGCACGCCAAAAAGCCGAAGCTTACGCCATCCCTTACTT
>NZ_JBQCXA010000911.1:0-567 GCF_051956855.1 Neisseria sp. P0021.S007 | reverse complement strand
CTTTTGCACCAAGTCGGCCTTTCCGACCTGACCTTTGTCGAAGCTACTCTGAAAACCGGCCGCACCCACCAAATCCGCGTCCACCTACAATCGCAAGGCTGTCCCATTGCCGGCGACGAACGCTACGGCGACTATCAGGCCAACAAACGCCTGCAAAAACTCGGTTTGAAAAGAATGTTCCTGCACGCTTCCGAGCTGCACCTCGCCCATCCGCTGACCGGCGAAAAACTGATCCTAAAAGCTCCCCTGCCGCAGGAATTGGCGCAATTTGTTTTAATGCTGGAAAATCAGGAAAAGGCCGTCTGAAAGGAAACCCATGAAACC
Organism: Neisseria sp. P0021.S007; assembly: GCF_051956855.1. Taxonomy (NCBI): domain Bacteria; kingdom Pseudomonadati; phylum Pseudomonadota; class Betaproteobacteria; order Neisseriales; family Neisseriaceae; genus Neisseria; species Neisseria sp. P0021.S007. The sequence goes on along the minus strand of NZ_JBQCXA010000911.1, from coordinate 243 downwards.
CAAACTCATTATTTTCGACTGGGACGGCACGCTTGCCGACACCACCAACCCCATCATTCACACCTTTCAGCAAAGCTTTGCCGATTGCGGCCTGCCCGTTCCCGAAGCCGACCAAATCCGCCCGCTCATCGGATACAGCCTCTCCGGCATCATTCGCCGCCTTGCCCACAACGTCAGCGAACACATTCAGGAAACCCTGATTGAGACCTATGCCGCGCACTACCTCAATCCCAACAACCACAA
>NZ_JBQCXA010000910.1:0-568 GCF_051956855.1 Neisseria sp. P0021.S007 | reverse complement strand
GTGCCAAGAACCAAGGATCGATGGCGCAGATTTCGTGGATTTTTTCCAGCGTGAAGCCTGCACGGAACGCATCGGCTACAAACAGCATACGCTCAGGGCCCGGGTTGGCCAGTTCGCGGCGGATTTCCGCTTTGTCTTCGCTGCGCGGATTGAAGCCGCACAAGCCGGTTTCCAAACCGCGCAAGGCTTTTTGGAAGCTTTCTTGAATGGTACGGCCCATCGCCATTACCTCGCCCACAGATTTCATCTGCGTGGTCAAGCGGTCGTCTGCGGCAGGGAATTTTTCAAATGCGAAACGCGGGATTTTGGTTACCACATAGTCGATGGAAGGCTCGAACGATGCAGGCGTGCGGCCGCCGGTAATGTCGTTGCGCAACTCGTCCAGCGTAAAGCCGACCGCCAGTTTGGCTGCTACTTTGGCAATCGGGAAGCCGGTTGCTTTAGAGGCCAACGCAGAAGAACGGCTCACGCGCGGGTTCATCTCAATCACAATCATCTCGCCGTTTTCAGGGTTCAGCGCAAATTGCACGTTCGAGCCACCCGTGTCCACGCCGATTTCGCGCAATAC
>NZ_JBQCXA010000909.1:0-568 GCF_051956855.1 Neisseria sp. P0021.S007 | reverse complement strand
TGCTCAAACAAGCCGTGCGCGACCTCAAAAAAGGCCGCCAGCCCGACCTCGACGCACCGCTGGGCATCACCACTGAAATCAAACTGCACAGCCCGGCATTATTGCCTGAAGACTACTGCCCCGACATCCACGAGCGCCTCATCCTCTACAAACGCCTCGCCGTCTGCGAAACCGTGCAGCAAATCAACGCCATACACGAAGAACTCGTCGACCGCTTCGGCCTGCCCGAACAACCCGTCAAAACCCTTATCGAAAGCCACCACCTGCGGCTTGCGGCAAAAGAATTAGGCATAGATGCCATTGATGCGACCAGCGAAGCGGTAACGGTAACTTTTGGCAAAAACAACAATGTCGATCCAACCGAAATCATCCTGCTGATTCAAAACGACAAAAAATACCGCCTTGCCGGCACGGATAAGCTGCGATTTACCGCAGAGATGGAAAATATCGAAGTGCGGATTAATACAGTGAAGAACGTATTGAAGACTTTGAAAGAAAGGGTGATGGTGAAGTAGAGAGGTTAAGAAAAGGTCATTTTACAAAGATTTTGATAGTTTGTAGATCAGGT
>NZ_JBQCXA010000908.1:0-568 GCF_051956855.1 Neisseria sp. P0021.S007 | reverse complement strand
TTTTTGTGCATCATAAGGCAGGCCGGTCCATTTGGCGGCAAAGAAGCCGAGCAGATAGCCGATACCGTTGTGGAGTACGACAACGGCAAAAATCAGCAGGCCGCTTTCAATAATCTTGCCTTTGCTGGCACCGACAACCGCGCCGATAATCAGCACGATGGCGGCAACGGAAACCAGTGGCAGCGCGTCGGTCAATTTTTCAGTTTTGTTGCCCAAGACTTTATGGACAATCAAGCCCAAAACGATGGGGAACAAAACCATTTTGACGATGGACATCAACATACTGCCCGCTTGTATTTCCAGCATTTCACCGGCAAGCATCAGAAAGATGGCGGGGGTCAGCAATGGGGAAATCAGGGTGGAAACCGATGTAACGGCAACCGACAAAGCCACATTACCGCGCGCCAGATAAGTCATTACATTGGAAGCCGTACCGCCCGGGCAGCAGCCGACCAAAATTACACCGACTGCGATTTCGGCAGGCAGGTTCAACAGTTTCGCCAGCAGATAGGCGGTTGCCGGCATGATGGCGAATTGTGCAATCACGCCGATAATGACGGCTTTGGGA
>NZ_JBQCXA010000907.1:0-568 GCF_051956855.1 Neisseria sp. P0021.S007 | reverse complement strand
TGTTCAGACGGCCTTGAGCGCGGGTGAAGGTTTGCTGTTTATCACGCCGCACATCGGCAGCTATGATTTGGCGGGCCGCTACATCAGCCAGCAACTGCCGTTTCCTCTGACGGCGATGTACAAGCCGCCGAAAATCAAGGCATTTGATGCGGTAATGCAGGCAGGGCGCGTGCGCGGTAAAGGCAAGACTGCACCGACCAGCATTCAGGGCGTCAAACAAATCATCAAAGCGCTGCGCGGCGGCGAAGCGACCATTGTGTTGCCGGACCATGTGCCGTCTCCAGAGGAAGGGGGCGACGGTGTGTGGGTGGACTTTTTCGGCAAACCTGCCTACACCATGACGTTGGCAGGCAAGCTGGCGCAAGTCAAAGGCGTGAAGGCTTTGTTTTTCTGCGGCGAGCGTCTGCCTGACGGCAAAGGCTTTTTCCTGCACATCGAGCCTTTGCGCGGCGAGTTGAACGGCGATAAGGAGCACGATGCGCGCGTGATCAATGAAAATACCGAGTATTGGATACGCCGTTTTCCGGAACAATATTTGTTTATGTACAACCGCTACAAACATCCTGAA
>NZ_JBQCXA010000906.1:0-568 GCF_051956855.1 Neisseria sp. P0021.S007 | reverse complement strand
GCCATTAATGGCAAAATTATTACCTAGTCATGATTAAAAAGATTATAACGACCTGCATGGGTCTCTTATTAGGACTGGCTCTTTTTGGTGTAGGTCTGATTGCAATTGCAATTTTGGTAACCTATCCAAAACTGCCGTCTTTGGACTCTTTACAACACTACAAACCAAAAATGCCGCTGACGATTTATTCTTCAGACGGCCAAGTCATTGGCGTTTACGGCGAACAACGGCGTGAATTTACCAAAATCGGCGACTTCCCGAAAATTTTGAAAGATGCCGTGATTGCCGCCGAAGACAAACGCTTCTATGACCACTGGGGCGTGGACGTTTGGGGTGTGGCGCGTGCCGCAATCGGCAACGTCATGGCCGGCGGCGTTCAATCCGGTGCCAGTACGATTACGCAGCAGGTTGCCAAAAACTTCTACCTGAGCAGCGAGCGTTCGTTCACCCGTAAATTCAACGAAGCCCTGTTGGCCTACAAAATCGAGCAGTCTTTGAGCAAAGATAAGATTTTGGAGCTGTACTTCAACCAAATCTATTTGGGTCAACGTGCTTATGGTTTTGCCTC
>NZ_JBQCXA010000905.1:0-569 GCF_051956855.1 Neisseria sp. P0021.S007 | reverse complement strand
ATCTTGAGCAGGTTGGCGATAAAGCAACCAAACTGGGTCAAGAGGCGAAGAAATACACTGAAGCTCCCGACCTGCTTAAAGCAGTAACATTTGCAGAACATGTCAAAGATACAACCAGCAGTAGAGAGATTCCCGATCTGTCTTCCCCTCCCCTCAGCTATCGTATGGGCCTTTATCAAGGCGGGCAAATGGAAGACGTTGGTGAATCTGCCTACCGAAGAATCCTTCAAGACAACGTGATGCCTTTAATCAGCTTCAAATTAGATGAACTTCTGCGTACAACCAGCGGCTCAGACGGCATCAATGGTTACAATGCTTTAAAAGCTTATCTGATGATGTACGACAAAGAGCATTTTGATTCCGCTTTTATGCAAAACTGGCTGATGACTAATTTGTCTAAAGCAGAATCTTCAGGCATGAGCGAGCAACAGAAAAAATCTCTTGAGAAAGCTTTAAACCAAATACTTTCCAAACAAAGCATTACTCCCAGCGTACCCTATGATGAAGAATTGGTAGAACGCCGCAGGCAGGAAATTGCACAAAGAGATATTGCCACTATGGTACTGGAA
>NZ_JBQCXA010000904.1:0-569 GCF_051956855.1 Neisseria sp. P0021.S007 | reverse complement strand
CGGTTGAGCAGTCCGCCGTAAAGATAAATTTCCGCACGCAAATCGGGGGATGCGAGCAGCAGGCGGTCGTTGTCGGTTTTGAGTGTGAACATGAAGCGGCTCCTGATTGGGGTTGGGGCAGGGTGTATAAAAGGTCGTCTGAAAAGTTTTCAGACGACCTTTTGAGATTTTACTCTTTAACTAAAGGACCTGATGTTCCTCCGTGTCCGGCGGCGGTACGTACCAGTTGGAGAAATTCGGATTTCAGACCGAACGGGTCATCGCCTTGGACTTTTTGTACCATGTTTTCGATGTCTCTCCAACTGAGTTTGCCGTTGTATTCGCCGCCGCGCAAGGCTTGGGCGTAGGAGGCGGCAGCAAGGGCGAGCAGGGTGTCTTTGTCAGCTTGGTCAAGCGGTTTGCTGCCGACGGGGACGGCTTGCTGCATCAGCTGGCTGTCTTCTTGTCCGGGCAGTTTGTAGCGCACTTTGACAAAGGCGTATTCGTTTTTGCTGCCTTTGGCGGCGGGAGTTTTTTGATAACGTGATTCTTCAAGCCAGCCTTGTTTGCCCTGCGGGATGATTTCATAG
>NZ_JBQCXA010000903.1:0-569 GCF_051956855.1 Neisseria sp. P0021.S007 | reverse complement strand
GCACCATATGATGCAAAAAGGCATTGCCGTGTAAGTCTAGTTTTAAGAATTGCGGTGTACCGCTGATTTTTGCACTATACAGGGTTTTAACGGGGGATTTTGCTTGGCATTCGGCAGCACGAAAGCTGGAGAAATCATGTTCGCCTTCTAATAATAATGCCGCCTGCTGCATTTTTTCAGGATCGAGTTTGAGGTGCGTCCACCCTATCTTTCCTTGCAATATCGGGGAGCGGACGGGAGATGATTCCAAAAGGTAACGATACCTTCTACCGTATGCATCAAAGCGGGCGTGAAAATGTGGGGCAACCTGCTGCGCGAACAATACAGCCACACCTTCAGGAAGATAAGCATTGACGCCCCGCACCCACGCCTGCTCGGGACGGACCACTACGGTATCAAAATGGACGACTTGCGCAGTCGCGTGTACGCCTGTATCGGTTCGTCCGGCAACGATCGTCCGAATGGTTTCGCCTGCAATTTGGCTGAGTGCGCTTTCCAATACCGTCTGGACAGTCGGCAAACCGTCAGCTTGTTTTTGCCAACCGTAAAATCGGCTGCCGTCATAAGAC
>NZ_JBQCXA010000902.1:0-569 GCF_051956855.1 Neisseria sp. P0021.S007 | reverse complement strand
ATACCGGCTGCATCCCGTTTTTCAAAATGTTCCAAGCGGCGGTTAAATCCTGCTCGCAAGGCGGCGTGCGCGGCGGCGCGGCAACTTTGTTCTACCCCTTGTGGCACATCGAAGCCGAAAGCCTGTTGGTATTGAAAAACAATCGCGGCGTGGAAGACAACCGTATCCGCCAATTGGACTATGGCGTGCAAATCAACCGCCTGCTGTACACACGCCTGATTAAAGGCGGCAACATCACGCTGTTCTCGCCCAACGAAGTCCCCGGCCTGTACGACGCGTTCTTTGCCGACCAAGACGAATTCGAGCGTCTTTACACGAAATACGAGCAAGACCCAAACATCCGCAAGCGCACCTTGTCGGCTACCGATTTGTTCTCCACGCTGATGCAGGAACGCGCCGGAACGGGACGCATCTATATCCAAAACGTTGACCACTGCAACACGCACAGTCCGTTTGACCCGCGCGTCGCGCCCGTGCACCAGTCCAACCTGTGCATGGAAATCGCCCTGCCGACCAAACCGTTGGACAACATCAACGACCCGAACGGCGAAATCGCCCTGTGTACCCTG
>NZ_JBQCXA010000901.1:0-569 GCF_051956855.1 Neisseria sp. P0021.S007 | reverse complement strand
CTGTTATTTATATTGGTTTAGGATTATTTATTATTATTGAAAATAATACAATTCAAACAATAATATCAATAATATGAATGATACGGGCATTTGAGTATCTGACAAACCTTGCGGTTCGTTGCCCTCTCCCTAAACCTCTCCCACGGGGAGAGGGGATCAGGTTGCTGAAAATCAAAGAACGTAGAATTGAGAATCAGATGTCAGGTAAACCTAAAAATGTTCGGGTTTGGCAGTTTAATCCCCTCTCCCCGTGGGAGAGGGCTAGGGAGAGGGTAAGCAAGCCGAAGGCTTGCCTGTTTGGCAAAAATACAGCCCTGTCCTCCCAATAAATCTATATCCGAAAGCATCTTCATGCAGAATCAAGCCAAACTATGAATAAGTTTTTTACCCACCCCATGCGGCCGTTTTTCGTCGGTGCGGCGGTGCTTGCCATACTCGGCGCGTTGGTGTTTTTCATCGGCCCCGGTGCCGTCATTTTGCACCGCCAAATCTTCTTAGAGCTCATGCTGCCTGCGGCATACGGCGGTTTTCTGACTGCCGCCATGCTTGAATGGACGGGCTATCAAGGC
>NZ_JBQCXA010000900.1:0-569 GCF_051956855.1 Neisseria sp. P0021.S007 | reverse complement strand
TTCTTTGACTTTTGCGCTAATCAAATAACCCATAGACAAAAAGGCTGCACCAAGAATCACACTGGCAACAATCAGGAGGGCAAAAGGTTTCCATGCGGCAAGGTCAAAGCCGCCGTTGGCAAGCTGGAGGGTAATGCCCGCCAATCCGTAGCCTGCCGTGGTGGCAAGGGCAAGGATGATGAGATGGCCGATAAATTTGCCGGCAAGGATTTGGTTGCGCGAAATCGGATAGCTCAACAACAGCGCCATCGTGCCGCGTTCGATTTCGCCAATCAGCGCATCATAAGAGAGCAACATCGCAATCAGCGGAATCAGGAAAATCGACAGGCTGGAGAGGCTGACAACGGTAACGGTCAACGGATCGACTTTGACTGTACCGGTAGGCGAGCTGCCCAGGAAACCCAATGACAGGGCAAGCGCGGCAAGCAGGAGTGCGGCGGCGAGGACCCAACGGTTGCGCAGGCTGTCGCGGACTTCTTTGCCGGTAATAATCCAAACGGGGTTCATACGTCTTCCCGTTTTAAGAATTGTGCGTACATATCGTCAAGTGTCGGGGTATGGATATCGAT
>NZ_JBQCXA010000899.1:0-570 GCF_051956855.1 Neisseria sp. P0021.S007 | reverse complement strand
GCCGTACCGCGTTACCGCAAAGAAGAGGGTCGTCTGAAACGCCTGCCCGACAGCCATGCCGATTCGCAAACTGGCAGCATCGGGCTGTCTTGGGTAGGCGAAAAAGGCTTTATCGGCGCGGCGTACAGCGACCGTCGCGACCAATACGGCCTGCCTGCCCACAGCCACGAATACGATGATTGCCACGCCGACATCATCTGGCAGAAGAGTTTGATTAACAAACGCTATTTGCAGCTTTATCCGCACCTGCTGACCGAAGAAGACATCGATTACGACAATCCGGGCTTAAGCTGCGGCTTCCACGACGACGATAATGCACACGCGCATACCCACAGCGGCAGACCGTGGATAGACCTGCGCAACAAACGCTACGAAATCCGCGCCGAATGGAAGCAGCCGCTCCCCGGTTTCGAAGCCCTGCGCGTGCATTTGAACCGCAACGACTACCGCCACGACGAAAAAGCGGGCGATGCAGTGGAAAACTTCTTTAAAAACAAAACGCAAAATGCCCGCATCGAATTGCGCCACCTGCCCATAGGTCGTCTGAAAGGCAGTTGGGGCGTGCAATAC
>NZ_JBQCXA010000898.1:0-570 GCF_051956855.1 Neisseria sp. P0021.S007 | reverse complement strand
GCTTTGGCCTTGCTGCAAAACTTTATGCTGATTACCGGCGGGCCGGGTACGGGTAAGACCACGACCGTCGCAAAGCTTTTGGGTCTGATTTGCAATAACAGTACGAAGCTGCCCCGTATTGCGTTGGCCGCGCCGACGGGCAAGGCGGCTGCGCATATGGCACGGGCTTTGCAGCGGGCTTTAGATGGCTTTGATTTGTCTCCGAACATTAAAGCGCATTTGGAAAACTTGGAAGGGCAGACTGTCCATCGATTGTTGAAATTGCGGCCGCCGCAAATGCGCCCCGCGTTCAATCATGAACATCCGCTTGCTTTGGATGTTTTGGTGGTGGATGAGGCTTCGATGTTGGATTTGCCGCTGGTGTTGGATTTATTGCGTGCCGTGCCGACCAGTTGTCGTTTGGTGTTGCTTGGCGATGAAAACCAGTTGCCGTCGGTTGGCTTGGGTGCCGTATTGGCGGCGTTGTCGCGTCCGACGGTTTTGGATAAAGAAACTGCTGAAAAGCTGGAAGTTTATCTGCCCAATCATGGCTTTGAGATTAAAGAGCGGCCTCAGGCTTTATCGCAAAAC
>NZ_JBQCXA010000897.1:0-571 GCF_051956855.1 Neisseria sp. P0021.S007 | reverse complement strand
GTCTGGTGGTTTTGGAGGGGGTGGGAGGGAAAAGAATTAGGAGGGGGGAAAAGAAGCAAAACCGACCACGAAAAGGGGGGGAAACAACAACACCTGGTTGGAAGGAAAAAATGATCAAAGGTCTCGAGGAAATATGAAAGAAAGTCATCTGAAAAACCTGAATTGAGGTTTTCAGACGACCTTTGTTTTGCCTGAAATCGGGTGTTTAAGAAATCAGGTTCAAATCGCTGATGCGGTCGTAGAGGCGGTCGGGGTCGTTGCCTTCTTCGTGCATTTGGATGCGCAGGCGCAGGTCGTTGGTGGAAACGGCTTGGCGCAGGGCTTCGTCGTATTCGATTTGACCTTTGATGTAGAGTTCGAACAGGTGTTGGTCGAAGGTCTGCATGCCGTCCGTGCCGGAGCGCGTCATGAGTTCGCGGATTTCCATGAGCTCGCCTTTGAAAATCAAATCCTGCATCGCGGGGGTGTTGAGCAGCAAATCGACGACGGCGGTACGCTGGCTGCGGTTTTTCTTGATGGCGAGGCGCTGGCCGATGATGCCGGTCAGGTTGAGCGCCAAATCCATGAGGAC
>NZ_JBQCXA010000896.1:0-571 GCF_051956855.1 Neisseria sp. P0021.S007 | reverse complement strand
TATAATAGACATGCCCATCGCTTTGAAATCGGCAACGGTACGGTTCAAAGCCGTTTTCTCGTCAATGATGGCTTTCAAGTCAGGCGTAATCGTCAGATTGACGGGAACAATCATTTTACCGCCTGTTTTCCAGCCGTGCTGCTTCATATAATTGGCAACAGAGGCGGCAACGTCACCGATATTGTTCCAAATGTCGCGGTGTCCGTCGCCATCATAATCGACCGCCCATTTGCGATAGCTCGAAGGCATGAATTGCGGCATACCCATCGCGCCCGCATAACTGCCTTTGAAGTCAAAAACGTTCTCTTTTTCTTCTTTCGCCATCAGCAAAAGCTCAATCAGCTCGTTTTGGAAAAACTCAGCTCGGCGCGGATAATCAAAACCAAAGGTACTCAAAGCATCGGCAACACGGAAGCTGCCGGTATTTTTGCAGTAGTTGGTTTCAATACCGATAATCGCCACAATCAGCTCGGCAGGTACGCCATATTTGCGTGCCACATCATCGATAACGGCACGGTTGGCAGCGTAAAACTGTTTGCCGCCGTTGAATTTTGACGCACCAGAGTTGCCT
>NZ_JBQCXA010000895.1:0-571 GCF_051956855.1 Neisseria sp. P0021.S007 | reverse complement strand
ATAAGAGACAACTTAAGGCACGTTTAGGGGCATATGGAGGTAATGCTAAACAAGCATTTGACCCTAAGGACAATCCGTTTTATAAAAAGGGGGGACAACTGGTTAAAGCTGTGAGGGTCGAAAAAACCCAAGAGAGCGGAGTCTTATTAAACAAAAAAAATGCTTATACCATTGCAGATAATGGAGACATGGTACGTGTTGATGTGTTCTGTAAAGTGGATAAGAAAGGAAAAAATCAGTATTTTATTGTTCCCATCTATGCTTGGCAGGTTGCTGAAAACATTCTTCCCGATATTGATTGTAAAGGATACCGGATTGATGATAGCTATACATTCTGTTTTAGCTTGCATAAGTATGATCTGATTGCTTTTCAGAAAGATGAAAAATCTAAAGTAGAATTCGCCTACTATATCAACTGTGATAGCTCTAATGGACGATTCTATTTAGCTTGGCATGATAAAGGCTCTAAAGAACAGCAATTCCGTATTAGTACCCAAAATCTTGTATTGATGCAAAAATACCAAATCGATGAACTGGGCAAAGAAATCAGACCATGCCGTCTGAAAAAACG
>NZ_JBQCXA010000894.1:0-571 GCF_051956855.1 Neisseria sp. P0021.S007 | reverse complement strand
CCTGTAAGTTTTTGATAAATTAATTCTATTGACGTTAAGACAAATGCTTAATTCCTAATAAACTCAAAACCTTGCAGACCAGTCATTTTTTCTGTTTTTGAACTGTAAAAATATCAAAACATGGCTGTTCCTAGCCGCAACCATCATTTGGGGAGTCCCTCTTTTTATGGCATAATGGACTACTTGACGGATTGTTCCGCCCCCATTTTTTTCAAACCGCAGAATCAAAATCATACTGCGGTTTGTCCATTTCAGAATCAGATTTTTCAGACGGCCTCATCATTCCAAAGGCCGTCTGAACAGAAAGCCACCATCATGAATCCTTTCTCTTCACTCGGTTTAGGCAGCGAATTGGTCTCCGCCCTGACCGATCAGGGTTATGAAAACCCGACGCCTATTCAAGCCGCAGCGATTCCTAAAGCCTTGGCAGGACACGATCTTTTGGCTGCAGCACAAACCGGCACAGGTAAAACCGCCGCCTTTATGCTGCCCAGCCTCGAACGCCTGAAACGCTACGCCACATCCAGCACCTCCCCTGCCATGCATCCTGTCCGCATGTTGGTATTGACCC
>NZ_JBQCXA010000893.1:0-571 GCF_051956855.1 Neisseria sp. P0021.S007 | reverse complement strand
GAGCTACACCCTGCCGATTTTGTCCATTTGCAAAACAATATGCGCGAAGTCCGTCCTGCGCGTAAAGTGCAGGTCAGCCAAGCGGACGGGTATCAAGGTTTGATTTCACTCTTGCCTCCTCCGCCGCGCCGCGCCGCCGTCTTGATTGATCCGCCCTACGAAGAAAAACAAGACTACCGCCGCGTCGTCCAAGTCTTGAAAGATGCTTTGAAACGCTTTGAAACCGGCTGCTACATGGTTTGGTATCCCTGCCTGAGCCGCGAAGAAAGCCGCAAACTGCCGGACGAACTCAAAAAAATCGCTCCCGACAATTATCTCCATGCCGAGCTTCATGTCCATACGCCGCGCAGCGACGGCTTCGGTATGCACGGCAGCGGCATGTTCGTCATCAATCCGCCCTACATGCTTGCCGAACAGTTGCAAAACAATCTGCCCGAACTTTCCAAAATTTTGGCGCAAGATGCAGGCGCGCATTATGTATTGGAAAGCAAAACGAAATAAACGCGGCCGTCTGAACGCATACCCAAGCGCTTCGATTTTGCCGCCACACCTGTTCAGACGGCCTTAACCC
>NZ_JBQCXA010000892.1:0-571 GCF_051956855.1 Neisseria sp. P0021.S007 | reverse complement strand
GTTTACCAACAAAGAGAATTACATCAAATTTTTGAAACTGCAATCAGTGTTCCACAAAGCGGTCGATCATATTTATAAAGACTCCGAGTTGAACAAAGCCATTCCTGAGCTGGAATACATGGCGCGTTACGACGCGGTAACGCAAGACTTGGCTGATTTGGGCGACAAACCTTACGAATACGGTAAACCGTTGCCACATGAAACCGGCAACAAAGCCATCGGTTGGCTGTATTGCGCCGAAGGTTCCAATTTGGGCGCAGCATTTTTGTTTAAACACGCGCAAAAACTGGATTACACCGGCGAACACGGCGCGCGCCACCTCGCCCCCCATCCGAACGGCCGCGGCAAACATTGGCGTGCGTTTGTCGAGCATCTGAATGCTTTGGGTTTAAGTCCTGAAGCTGAAGCCGAAGCGATTCAAGGTGCAAAAGATGCATTTGCGTTCTACAAAGTCGTTCTGCGCGAAACATTTGACCTGCCTGCAGGTGCGGAAGCTCCGGAAGGCTTTGTTCCGCACCGTCATTAATGGTTTGACGATATAAGTAGAGGTCGTCTGAAACACATCTGTATA
>NZ_JBQCXA010000891.1:0-571 GCF_051956855.1 Neisseria sp. P0021.S007 | reverse complement strand
CCCATAAAATAAAGCCGTTTTTCACTTTGGAGCACACCATGCGCCGTCTCGCCCTCCTGACCATCTGCCTCGCCGCCACGGCAGTCAACGCCGCCGGATTCAGCGAAAAAGATACCCCCTTCAACACACGCTACAAAGAAAGCCCGGAAGAAGCCGCAGCCCGCGAGTTCGCCGAACAAAAAACCGCGCTCCCGCCCCTGCCCGACACCCAATCCGGCGACTGGTTCGACCTCTACGTCAGCGAAGACTACGGCAAACAGCCCAAAATCCTCCTCAGCAGCCTGCAAATCATGCCCTCTCCCGACGGCAGCATCCGCTACATCCTCAACGTGCGTTCCGACAAAGGCCATGACAACCTGACCGTCGAAGGTCTCTTCTGCGCCCGTTCGTCCTTCACATACGGCAAAGACAAACGCTCGTCTTATAAAGTGTTCGGCTACGGCGACACCGTCAACCGCCGCTGGATCGAGCCGCGCAAAGCCGAATGGAAGCCCATAGGCTCGACCTTCAACAAAAACGACGCGATGCGCGCCGTCCTCTACCAAGCCTTCTGTACCGACGGCGTACCGAC
>NZ_JBQCXA010000890.1:0-571 GCF_051956855.1 Neisseria sp. P0021.S007 | reverse complement strand
GGGTAGAGCACCACGCGGCTGCCGTCTTGCTTGGTATCGTGGTCAAAACGGGTAAATTGGCCGAACACGTTGAGTTGCGCTTTGCCGAGATGGTTTTGCCAACGGCCGGTCAGACGGGGCATGATGGCATAAGGCTCGTCTTTATAACCGTCTTGGTTGGCAAGCGTTTGATATTTTTGTACGCGCAACGAGCCGTCGAAGCTGCCGCCTAGCAGTTTGTCGCTGTAATTGAGCCATGCTTGACGGTCGAGGTTGACGTTGCGCGCGATGTCTTCGCGGCCGTAGAAGTCGCGGTAGTAATCGTCATCGGAAACTTGGTTGTAGTTGATGCCGCCGCTGATTTTGCTGTTCAGCTGCTGCTGGTGTTTCCATTTGAACTGGTAGCGGTTGTTGTGGACGCTTTTTTGGTCGTTGGGCATCCAGTCGCCATCGACTTCGCCGCTGTAATTCGGTTGCAGATAACGCACTTGGCCGCCCAGTTGCACGCCGCGTTTGCTGATAATGCCCGGACGGATGGTGGCATCCAAATTCGGTGCAAGGTTGAAGTAGTAGGGCAGGCTCAGCTCCAGGC
>NZ_JBQCXA010000889.1:0-572 GCF_051956855.1 Neisseria sp. P0021.S007 | reverse complement strand
CCTTTATCGTGATCATCGGCACCATTCTGCTCTATGCGCTGCTGGAACATTGGCGCAAGCGTTGGCTTGCCGTTCCATTGGGTTGCGTGCTGGCAGGTTTTACCGCCTATCTTTTGGGTGCGCCGTTTTCCTTCCAAACCGCTCCCGGCCTGCCGCCCATGAGTCCTGCCTACTGGTGGGGTGAAAATACCGGCTGGATGATGGGTTTGCCGACGATGGACAGCTTTTTGGTCGTGTTCCCCTTTGCCGTACTCGCCGTCGCCATGTGGTCGCCTGATTTCTTAGGGCATCAAGTATTCCAAAAAATCAGCTATCCCGAGCGATCCGAAAAAGCCTTGATGAACATCGACGATACCATGTTCACCTGTTCCGTCCGCCAAGTCGCAGGCTCAGTATTAGGCGGCGCGAACTTTACCTCTTCATGGGGAACTTACATCGTTCCCGCTTCCATTGCCAAACGACCGATTCCCGCAGGCGCGATACTGACTGCCTTGTTCTGCATCATCGCCTCCGTTTGGGGCTATCCCATGGATTTAGCGATTTGGCAGCCTGTATTGAGCGTTGCGCTGATT
>NZ_JBQCXA010000888.1:0-572 GCF_051956855.1 Neisseria sp. P0021.S007 | reverse complement strand
GCCTGTATGATTAGCGTTTGACTGAATGGTTTCATCTTTTTTGTTTGTTTGATTATGAAAGTTTTAAGCGATTTATTAGCAGTCATTTTGTTTTTCCTGACTTACACGATAACGAAAAACATGATTACTGCCACTGCAGTTGCCGTCGTATTCGGCATTTTGCAGGCTGGTTTTACGTACTGGAAATACAAAAAACTCGATACGATGCAGTGGGTCGGCCTGATCCTGATTGTCGTATTCGGCGGCGCAACCATTCTACTTCATGATGACCGTTTTATCATGTGGAAACCGACCGTTTTGTTCTGGATTGGCGCATTGGTTTTGCTAATCAGCCACTTAAGTGGAAAGAACGGACTAAAAGCGACTATGGGCAAAGAGTTGGAGCTGCCCGAACATGTTTGGAGCAAACTGACTTATGCCTGGGTCGCATTCATGATATTTTTAGGTATTGCCAACTGGTTTGTGTTCACCCACTTCAAAGAACAATGGGTAAATTACAAAATGTTCGGCTCTACCGGCTTTTTGTTTGTTTTCTTTATCGCTCAATTTTCCTATTTGAGCCGGTATTTACC
>NZ_JBQCXA010000887.1:0-572 GCF_051956855.1 Neisseria sp. P0021.S007 | reverse complement strand
GGAGGCGGCAGCCTGACCGACCAGCATGCCCAGGCCGTCTGAAACTTCGGCCGCGTCGTTGCTTTGGGCAAAGTTCAAAAATGTCTGCGCCGCGTCGCCGTAAACCATATCGTAGGCAAGGCGGCAGTTGCGGAAAATTTCAGGGCTGACGGCAGGAAGCTGACCGCTCAAGCCGCCGGACGTGCCGTTGATGATGATATCAAAACCGCCGTTCAAATCCGCCATCGGGACGGCTTCAATGCCGAAAAGCCGCGCCAATTCCTCGGCTTTGGCATGGGTACGGTTGGCAATGACGATACGGGCAGGGCGGTGTTCTTTCAAAACCGGAATCACGCCGCGCACCGCGCCGCCTGCACCCAAAAGCAAAATGGTTTTGCCTTCAATGGCAATGTTTTTAACCTGCGTGATGTCGTTGGCCAAACCGATACCGTCGGTATTGTCGCCGCGTATTCTGCCGTCTTCCAACCACACCAGCGTATTGACCGCGCCGGCAGCCAAGGCGCGGTCGGAATGTTCGTCCGCCAGCGCAAAAGCTTCCTGCTTGAACGGAACGGTTACATTCGCACCTTGCC
>NZ_JBQCXA010000886.1:0-572 GCF_051956855.1 Neisseria sp. P0021.S007 | reverse complement strand
CCATACGCCGGCCTCATGCAGCGCGCGAAACGAACCGGCCAGCAGACCGGCCGCCACCACAATCAGAAACGCGCCCGTCCAACGGAAAAATTTCGCCAAGTTCAGGCGCATACCGCCCTGATAAATCAGCGTACCGATGACAACCGCCACCAACAGCCCCAACACCGCACCTATCGGCATAGACCATGTCGGGCTTTGCTGGAACACGGCAAGCAGGAAAAACACGCTCTCCAAACCTTCGCGCGCCACAGCCAAAAACGCCATGCCGACCAAGGCCCAACCCTGGCCGCTGCCGCGGTTCAAGGCCGACTGAACAGAATCCTGAAGATGCTGTTTCATCGAACGCGCGGCCTTCTTCATCCACAAAATCATGTACGTCAACATCGCCACGGCCACCAGGCCGATGACGCCAACCACCAATTCCTGTTCTTTTTGCGGAATCTCGCCAGTAACGGAATGAATGCCGTAACCAATACCCAAACACATGACCGAAGCCAAAAACACGCCCAGCCAAACCTTCGGCATCAGCTCGCTGTGTCCCGACTGTTTCAAAAAACTGGCAACAATACCGA
>NZ_JBQCXA010000885.1:0-572 GCF_051956855.1 Neisseria sp. P0021.S007 | reverse complement strand
CTTCAAAACCTTGTACAGGCAGAGCAGTGGTATCGTAAGGCTGCAGAACAAGGGATTGCGGAAGCCCAATATAATTTGGGTCTGATGTACGACAATGGGCAAGGTGTTCGTCAGAACTATAAGATCGCCAAAGAGTGGTTTGGTAAGGCTTGTGATAACGGACTGCAACTAGGTTGCGATGCTTATCGAAAATTGAATCAGCAAGGATATTGAATTCTTATTCAAAGGTCGTCTGAAGTACATAGGCAACCCCAAAAATATTCTGAGTAAAAAAGGATTTTGAGATGAACACCTTACTGAAAAAAATGATGGTTGCTTTGCTGGCTTTTGGCATAGGGCAAGCAGTTTGGGCAGATGATGTTCCTGACTTACAGAAAATTTTGTGGGTGGCGGAACAAGGTTATGTTCCTGCCCAATACATTTTAGGTGTGATGTATGCCGACGGAGAGGGTGTACGCCAAGACTATGCCGAAGCGCTCAAGTGGTATCGTAAAGCAGCGGAACAGGGGGATGCCCGAGCACAATCTGATTTGGGGTTGATGTATGCCAATGGACAAGGCGTACGTCAGGAC
>NZ_JBQCXA010000884.1:0-572 GCF_051956855.1 Neisseria sp. P0021.S007 | reverse complement strand
GTACACGAATTGCGCCTGGATTGCGATGGCGACGCTGTGGTTATGTTGATTGAACAAAACGGCGGCATTGCCTGTCATACCGGGCGTGAAAGCTGCTTTTACAAAGTTTGGCAAGAGGGTGCATGGCAGACAGTGGATGCCGTGTTGAAAGACGAAGAAGCAATTTACGGATATAAACATCCTTAAGGCCGTCTGAAAGAAATAAGAGAAACCGACCATGACCGATACCATCCTTACCCAAATCCAAAACGTCATCGATTCGCGCAAAGGCGGCGATCCCGATGCTTCTTACGTTGCCCAACTGTTGCACAAAGGCGAAGACAAGATTCTGAAAAAAGTCATCGAGGAAGCGGGCGAAACCTTGATGGCTTCTAAAGATGGCGGCGGCGAACATTTGGTTTACGAAGTGGCGGATTTGTGGTTTCACACCATGGTTTTATTGGCGCATCACGGATTGCGCGCCGAAAATGTGGTCAACGAGCTTGCGCGCCGTCAAGGTTTGTCGGGATTGGTGGAAAAAGCTTCTCGCAAAGAAGCTTGAATTTATATTACAATCCCGTATTTGACCTGTT
>NZ_JBQCXA010000883.1:0-572 GCF_051956855.1 Neisseria sp. P0021.S007 | reverse complement strand
CTGATACAGGGCGGTGTGCAGGGCATCGTTGCGGCTGAACGCATTGCCGATCAGCTTCCAATCGCCTTTGCGCGGTTCAATCCAGCGGCGGTTTACTGTATCGCCGTAAGCGAATACTTTGTAAGACGAACGCTTGTCGTTGCTGTAAGTAAAGGATGTGCGGGCGCAATAGAGGCCTTCGACGGAGAGGTTGTCGTAGCCTTTGTCGGAGCGTACGTTCAAGACGTAGCGGATGCTGTTGTCCGGCGCAGGCATGATTTGCAGGCTGCTGAGCAGGATTTTGGGCTGCTTGCCGTAGGTTTCGTTGACATAGAGGTCGAACCAATCGCTCGATTGGGTATCGGGCAGAGGCGGCAACTCGGCTTTGTGTTCTTTAAACTCGCGTGCGGCAACTTCTTCAGGGCTTTCCTGATAACGCGTGTTGGTCAGCGTATCTTTTTGGCTGAAACCCAAAGCAAATGCTTGAGTCGCGGCAAGGCTGAGGGCGAGAAGGGCAAAACGGCGCATAGACAGCTCCAAAGTGAAAAACGGCTTTATTTTATGGGCTTGCAGGGTGGAGTGCAAGTAAGTGC
>NZ_JBQCXA010000882.1:0-572 GCF_051956855.1 Neisseria sp. P0021.S007 | reverse complement strand
CCCAACCGCCCCTACCACAACTGCGCCTGCGCTTTATTTGGGCTAGCATTTTTATTGTTTTCATTCCTCTATTTGCCTACGCCGGATTGCGCCATCTGCTCAATATACCACCCAAAGGCGCATTCGGCGCCGCGCTCATTTGGCTCATCCTGCCATGGGGCTTCGCCCTGTTCCATCCCGACCGCCAGTTCCTCTACGACTTCTTGGCCGGAACAAGGCTGGTGGATTTAAATCAGAAGAAAACAAACGAATAAAATTCGCAAGCATCTCAAGCTCTAAATAAAATAAAGGCCGTCTGAAACTCCAGATACGTTTCAGACGGCCTTTAATCATAACATCAAGCAATGATTATTCTTGCCAACGTTTGAACACCAGCGAAGTATTGACGCCGCCAAAGGCAAAGTTATTGCTGACCACATAATCGGTTTGAATCTCACGTCCGCCCGTTTGAATATAATCCACCTTGCCGCAACGCGGATCGATGTTTTCCAAATTGACGGTCGGCGCAAACCAACCATTGTTCATCATTTCGATGGTAAACCAGGCTTCCAATGCGCCGCACGCGCCGAGTG
>NZ_JBQCXA010000881.1:0-572 GCF_051956855.1 Neisseria sp. P0021.S007 | reverse complement strand
AATTTGCCCATTGTCAGGGTTTGGACTGGTTTAGCGAAGGCTTTTCCACGCCGGTTTCCTTTTCGCCAGAGCTAGTTTTCCCTGCCGATTACACTTGGCGCGTTGCCCTGAAAAAAGAAGAAAAAGTCCTGCCTGCCGGCGTCATCCGCGATATTTTGGATGAAAAGGTTTTGGAAATCCAAAACAACGAAGCGCGTAATGTAGGCCGTAAGGAAAAACAAGAACTGAAAGAACAGATTACTGACGACCTGCTGCCCCGTGCCTTTACGCGCAGCAGCCGCACACAGGCGATTTTCGACACGCGCCACGGGTATCTTTTGGTCAACAATGCCGCCTCTGCCAAAGCGGAAAATATCCTGACCAAACTGCGCGAAGCGTTGGGTGGTTTGGAAGCCGCCCTGCCCAACACCAAACAATCGCCCTCCTCCCTGATGACCAGCTGGCTGCTGCAAGGCCATTGCGAAGGCGGTTTTGAATTGGACAGCGATTGCGAACTCAAAGGCGTAGGCGATGTTGTTCCGGTCGTCAAAGTTTCCAAACAAGACCTGACCGCCGATGAAGTGGTACAACAC
>NZ_JBQCXA010000880.1:0-573 GCF_051956855.1 Neisseria sp. P0021.S007 | reverse complement strand
ACCTGCAACAACACGTCCGCCTGCTCTCCGGCCTATACGGCGTACTGCGCCCGCTCGACTTGATGCAGCCCTACCGCTTGGAAATGGGCACAGCCTTTGCCAACTCGCGCGGTAAAAACCTCTACGAATTTTGGGGCGATAAAATTACCGACCTGCTCAACCAAACGCTGAAGCAGGCCGGCAGCGACGTTTTAATCAACCTCGCCTCACAAGAATATTTCAAATCCGTCAACACCCAAAAACTCAACGCACGCCTGATTACGCCGATTTTTAAAGACGAGAAAAACGGCAAATACAAAATCATCAGCTTCTACGCCAAACGTGCGCGCGGTTTGATGGTGCGCTACGCGGCAGAACACGGCATTACCGAGCCTGAAATGCTCAAAAATTTCGACTACGAGGGCTATTCATTTAATGAAGCAGCTTCAAACGAAGCCGAATGGGTATTCATGCGTGAAGAACAATCTAAATAAAAACAAAATACTAGATATTTTCCCTAAAATACCACTTGGCAAAGGCCGTAAGTTCCATTAATATTACGGCTTCAAGAACGGAAGCGTGGCAGAGCGGTTT
>NZ_JBQCXA010000879.1:0-573 GCF_051956855.1 Neisseria sp. P0021.S007 | reverse complement strand
GACATAGCTTTCGGGATGTTTGGATGGATGGTTTTCATAGCCGCCCGCAGGAATGGTGCAAAATTCGTAGCCTTCGGGATGTACCTCGAATTTGCTTGCCAACACGCCGCCGCGTTCAGACGACCTGATGACTGCCGCCGCCGCGCCGTCGCCGAAAATGGTCGAACTGTGAAAATCGTTCCAGTCCAAGCCGACAGAGGCGACATCGCAGCTGATCAATAAAATGGTGGGATATTTGTATAACAGCGAATCCGCCAAATCCAAGCTGCGTAAGAACGACAAACAGGTCATGTTAACGTCGAATGCGGCAATCGGGCGGGCGGGATTCAGCAGGCGCAAGGTATGCGCGGCGTTGAAAGGAATGCATTGACGGTCGATACCCGAAGCGTTGATAACGCAGTCCACATCGTCAATCGTAATGCCTGCCGCCGCCATTGCGCTTTGCGCGGCTTGAAGCTGCATGGCATCAGCAGATTCGCCTTCTGCCAGAAAGTAGCGTTGCGCCAAGCCGCTGAGTTTTTCAGTGCGGCCTTCTTTGATGCCGAGCAGGGCGTCGATTTCGGTGGAAGGGAC
>NZ_JBQCXA010000878.1:0-573 GCF_051956855.1 Neisseria sp. P0021.S007 | reverse complement strand
GATGTGGTTGATATTCGTGCTTTGACAAAAAATACAGGTCTGTTTTCCTTCGACCCCGGATTCGTGTCAACTGCAAGTTGCGAATCCAAAATCACTTATATTGATGGCGATGAAGGTCTGTTGTATTACCGTGGTTATCCTATCGAGCAGTTGGCCGAAAAATCCGATTACTTGGAAGTTTGCTACCTGTTGATTTACGGCGAACTGCCTACCCCTGAACAGAAAAAAGAATTTGATGCCACAGTCGGTCGCCATACTATGCTGCATGAGCAGCTGACTTGGTTCTTCCGCGGTTTCCGTCGCGATGCGCATCCGATGGCGATGATGGTTGGCGTGGTTGGCGCTTTGTCTGCTTTCTATCAAGACAGCTTGGATATTGCCAATCCTGAACACCGCAAAATTGCGATTTACCGCTTAATCTCCAAAATCCCGACAATTGCAGCAATGTGTTACCGTTATTCCAACGGTCTGCCGTTCAATTATCCAAAAAATAACCTTTCCTATGCTGAAAACTTCTTACACATGATGTTCGCAACACCATGTGAAGAATACAAACCTAATCCAGTATTGGCT
>NZ_JBQCXA010000877.1:0-573 GCF_051956855.1 Neisseria sp. P0021.S007 | reverse complement strand
ACCAAAAGGCTTATCGGTTTTGTCGCATACGCGGTTAGTGCGGGAAAACGCCTGAATCAAGTTGGCGTAATCCAAAATTTTGTCTAGATAGAGCGTATTGAGCCATTTGCTGTCGAAGCCCGTCAGCATCTGATCGACCACAATCAACAAATCCAGCTGCTCGTCGGGCTTGATTCTCTTATACGCATTGATATGCGACAACCTATCCGACAAATCCGTTTTAAATCGGGAATAGGTGGCGTAGCCGAAATTTGTGTGGAACTGGGCGTTGTAATCTTTCAAAATTTCGGCAATCCATATTTCCTTGTCGTTGCCTTGCCCATCGTTAAGAATATTCGGATCGAAAAGGGCGGTCAGTTTCGGCCAGGGATTTTTAGCTTCCTCAGGATCTTTGGCTTCCTCAGAATTTTTGGCTTCCTCAGCAATTCTGGCTTTCTCAGCAATTTTGGCTTTAATTAGGCGGTAATAATTGACCGCTTCGGGAATAGAGCTGGTGGCAAAAATGGCATGATATTTTTTGCCTTGGCTGAGGCGTTGCCAATTATCCAGCATGTCGTCAATCACCGCATTCAC
>NZ_JBQCXA010000876.1:0-574 GCF_051956855.1 Neisseria sp. P0021.S007 | reverse complement strand
GGCGCACCCGCTTTCAGCAAGCCATTGCGCACGCCTGCCACCACGGCCGCACACGCTCCAGTGCCGCAAGCCTGAGTTTCCCCCACCCCGCGTTCAAACACGCGCAGGCGGACTGACAACTCATCTTCAACCTGCAAAAAGCCGACATTGACCCGTTCAGGAAACTGCTCGTGCGATTCAATAGCGCCGCCCCAATGCTCCACCGGTGCGGTTTCAACATTATCAACCAAAATTACCGCATGCGGATTACCCATATTCACACAGCTTACCGGTACAGATTCCAAACCGACCAAGACAATATGCGTCAGCGCATCTTCATTTTCACCATGTGCAGGCACAAACGGAATTTCAGACGGCATGAAACGCGGTTTACCCATATTGACGGTAACCAAACCGTTATCCAACAGCTTCGGCACAATAATCCCTTTGGTCGTTTCAACCAAAATTTCCGTTTTATCCGTCAACCCCTTATCCGCGCCAAAACGCGCAAAACAACGCGCGCCATTGCCGCACTGCTCTACTTCCCGACCATCAGCATTGAAAATGCGGTACCGAAAATCGACCGCATCAGAAG
>NZ_JBQCXA010000875.1:0-574 GCF_051956855.1 Neisseria sp. P0021.S007 | reverse complement strand
GCATTAAAGGCAGCCTGCGCATCGCTGTGCAGTTTTTTTAGCTGCATTTGATAGTTGCCCAAACGTTGCTGATAGTAGGTTTTGCCTTCAGGGTCGGCTTGAATCAAAGCATTGGCAACGTTTTGCGCATAAGTACCCATCAGGACGGGGTCGGTCCAAACGTGCGGATCAAACTCGCCGTGATCGTGATGATGGCCTTCGTGATCGTGGTCATGATGATGTCCACCCTCTTCTGCTTTCAAAGCCTGAATGCCTTTGGTTGCTTCGGCGAAAGGAACTTTACTCTGTTTGACTGCACGCTGTACATCGGCGGCTTCCAAGCCCAAACCGTTAAGCAATACCAATTTGGCACTGCGGATTTTTTTGATGTCGCCACTGGTCATGTGGTAGGCATGGCTGTCTTGGTTGGGGCCCACCAAGCTTTGAACGGCCACACGGTCGCCACCAATCTGTTTGGCCACGTCGCCCAAAATGCTGAAGCTGGTGACAACAGGCAGCGGAGCGGCATAAGCTGCACCGGTCAATAATGCGGCAACGATGCCGAGTTTCCAATGTTTCATATTCTCTCCAGTGA
>NZ_JBQCXA010000874.1:0-574 GCF_051956855.1 Neisseria sp. P0021.S007 | reverse complement strand
TTATCGGCGTTGTTTTCGGCTTGATGTACTACTTCTTCTACAAATACAAAGTCAAAAACCTGTTGCCGTTTTTCCTGATTCACGCCTTGGCAGATATCTTCGGCTCCGGCTTCATCTATTTGATTTGCGCTTAATGGCAATAGTTGAATGAATAAACAAGGCCGTCTGAAACATCATTTTTCAGACGGCCTTTTATCATCTATCGGTTTACTTAATCAAAGTAATTGCCACATCCGCATCTTCGGTTGCAATTGCCTCAATCACTGCATCGCTGCCAAACCTCAACACCGAGCCTGCGCCGACAGTATGTTTTTCAGTCTGATTCAACGTCACGTCAAAGCTTCCTTTTCCAACGGCAAAAATCAGCGTTTTAAAACCCGGATGATCGTGCGGCTTAATCTGCTCCCCTTTCTTCATGTCTTTCTTAACGACCATGTAATTTTCGCCGCTGAAAATCTTACCGTTTTCGGAAGAAACCTCCCCCAAAGGCGCGGCAGAAACGGCAACGGAAAACAAAGCAGACAGCAATACAGCGGAAATATTGGAAACTTTCATGACAAGCCTTTCTTAAAAC
>NZ_JBQCXA010000873.1:0-574 GCF_051956855.1 Neisseria sp. P0021.S007 | reverse complement strand
GCACGATGTCACCCAAGCAGCGGCAAACATCATCGCCGACATCGCTTGCGACAATCACCACTACGATAATCAGACCTACACACTGACCGGTTCCCAATCATTAAGTTTTATTGAAATAGCCGCCGTCTTAACCGAAATCACCGGCAAACCGCACTGCTACCACAATGAAACTGTGGAAGAAGCCTTCGCCAGCCGCAAAGCTGAGTATCCTGACACTCCCGATTGGCAGATTGAAGCCTGGGTTTCTACCTACACTGCCATTGCCAAAGGCGAGCTTGCTACCGTTTCAGACGACCTGTCGCAGTTGTTGGGACGCGCACCGATTAGTTTTGAAGACGTAGTAAAGGCACAATATGCAAAATAATCTTGTCCCATTTATCGAGTTTCGTGGCACAGGCAAGCATTATGACGGCAAATATGCTGTGCGCGATTTGGATTTGACCATTTATCAGGGTGAATTTTTCGTGTTGGTAGGTAGCTCGGGCAGCGGCAAATCCACCACTTTACGCATGATTAACGCGCTAATTGAACCGACCGATGGCAACGTTTATCTGCACGGGAAACGGATTAAAGA
>NZ_JBQCXA010000872.1:0-575 GCF_051956855.1 Neisseria sp. P0021.S007 | reverse complement strand
AGTTAGTTTTCAAGTATGACACTAAGAATAACCAATCTCAAAACCATCCACCAAGCATAAACACTATATAACGAATTACTGGTCTCATCATCTAATAATCCATGCCCAACTTCGTTCCTCAAGTTAGCACTCAATGAATCAGTAAATACTGCTTGCAATTGAAACCAAAGATCATCTCCTAACATTTCTCTAGCACCATCTAGATTAACCAAACTAGATAACCCTATTTCATTTTCAATATCATTTTGAGCCGTATGTGTTGTAACCAGTCCATTTTGTTTTAAACGCTGTCTAATCATATTCTCGACTTGTGGAGCTAATAAATGGATAGCACTTCTAAAATCCCATTCAAATCCTTGATACAAAGCATTAGCAACAAGAATTTCTCTTTTTTCAGGAACGATGGCTGACAGTTTACATAATTGAATCAGAAATTCTTTGGGAAATAAATGCTCTTTTTGAATTTGGTTTAAAGCTGGCAGAATACAACCTTCTACGGCCAAATGCATATGAATACCAAAATTCTTAATAGCTTTTTTTGGAATTACTTCATCCCTATTATTACCATCTAAAGC
>NZ_JBQCXA010000871.1:0-525 GCF_051956855.1 Neisseria sp. P0021.S007 | reverse complement strand
AGAATGTGTATAAGAGACAGGTATTGCGCGTGAGCATACGGCGGCGCAACCAAAGAATCAGACCGTTGGTCTTGGTGATGAAGACGTAGGTTAGGATGACGGCGAGCAAAAGGGGCAAAAAGTGGAAGTACAGCACCACAAACAGGGCAAGCCCCATCAAGATGTAGGATGCATTGCGAAAGCGGGAATGTTCGAAAATCATTGGATGTAATGCCATGAAATATATAAATTTAAACAATCAAGCTATGAGGTGCGATTAATAAAGCAGGACAAGGGGGTTAACCCGCCTTTTGAAACTTTATTTCAATTTCGCTTGACCTGACTTCGGTTTACAAACAAACCGTTACAATAAAAACTCAATCGCACCAAGTAGTTATGCGGTTGTTTTTACGCAAATTGCCATTTGGCATTTGACGGAATTATTTTATCAGACAAATTTCCCGAAAGGATATTACACATGAAAACATTGTCTAAATTGACCTCTCTCGTTCTTGTTTCTGCCGGTTTGATCGCTGCTCCTGTGGC
>NZ_JBQCXA010000870.1:0-575 GCF_051956855.1 Neisseria sp. P0021.S007 | reverse complement strand
CTGCGTATTCGAGGTGCATCAATATGCACATCCAGCGGTAGTATTCGCCGCGCTCCACCGTACCTGCGGCGGGGATGAGGTGTTTGTCGGGGAATTGTTCCGCCAAAAAGGTAATAATGGCGGTCGATTCGGTCAGTACGGCATCACCGAATTTGAGCGCGGGGACTTGGCCTTGTGGATTGATGGCGAGATATTCGGCGGATTTCATTTGCGTGCCGAACTGGACGGGAACGACGGTGTATTCCGCGCCGCATTCTTTGAGCATCCATACGACGTATCTGCCGCGTGAAAAGGGATGGGTATAGAGCGTGATGTTTTGCATGTTTCTTCCTTTTGTACGATGAATGGTTTTGGCGAAACCCACAGCAGGGATTTTCAGACGACCTCATCAATAGGCGATACTTTTTGCCGCTTCGTTCAAACCGTTTTCCAAAGATTCCAGCATGGCGGTATAGCCGTCGCCTTGTTGCGGGGTGGTAACGTCAAACGGTTTGTTGCGTCCGTCCGGCCACAGGGCGTAGCCGCTGACGGTAGTCTGCCCCTGATAGCTGCCTTGGAATGCTTCAACATAGATT
>NZ_JBQCXA010000869.1:0-575 GCF_051956855.1 Neisseria sp. P0021.S007 | reverse complement strand
GTGTTGTTGAACGATGAATGCATTCTATGCCTAAACAATTAGCTGAACATGAGCAAAACGCTAAGATGTGTAATGGGTTGCAATACTAAAATTAACACTTTAATAATGGAGATCGAAGCCGCGTTTTCAGACGGCCTTGCTGATATGTTGTGATGGCATATTTGGCGCAGATTGTGGTTTGCGTGTGAAAACAAAAAAAGCGTGATGAAAAAAAGGGCATGTGTGAGACATGCCCCCGGATTAAATGGTAAATGCGATGGTGAGAAACCAAATGACAGAATAAGATTTGCGGTTGGTCAACTTATCTCATTCCGCCTTGTTTTACAATCACTCAGGCGATGTTTCGCCTGCAAGATTTTCTATTTCTTCGCGATGCGCGTCAAACCATGAGCCGACCACTTGATTGACTTCGTCCATACCTTGTTTTTTCAGGCTGGAGAACAGTTGAACGCTAATTTTTTGACGTTCGGTGTAGGGTTTGAGTGATTTTTTTACCGCCGCCAAAGTTTTAATCTGGTCGTTTTTAGACAGCTTGTCTGCTTTTGACAGCAGGATATGCACAGGACGGCCGGTGA
>NZ_JBQCXA010000868.1:0-576 GCF_051956855.1 Neisseria sp. P0021.S007 | reverse complement strand
GAACTGTTTGCATTGCGCCGCCAGCTTGTCCACCTGCCTATGCCCTGCCAGCGCGAACACGCGGAATTTTTCGGGATGGCGGGAAATAACGTCCAAAGTGCTTTCGCCTATGCTGCCGGTACTGCCTAATATGGTCAGAACTTGTTGTGTCATGGTGTGTTCTTTGTGTGCTGTGCAAACGGTATTCATTGTGTTTGAAATAGATTTCTTTGCCGTTTCCAATTTTCAGACGGCCTTTTGCCTACCGGTTAAACAGGCCGTCTGAAAGAATTACTCAATGCCGTATTCGATGGTAACAACCAGTCGGACTTGTTTGCCGACGGTGCTTTTATCGTAAGAACCGCCGTATTCGTCGTCCTCACTGCTGCCGGTGTCGGCATAGATGTTGAACGAGCCTTGCGAAGCAGAACGCATGGCGCCCACTTTGCCGCCGCCGGTTTTGGCAAACTCGGCCGCTCGTTTCTGCGCATCCTCAGTCGCCTGCGTGATCAAATCGCGTTTGATGGTTTCCAAATTGCCCAGCAAATATTGCGGATTGTCGAAGCGGATGAATTCGTTTTGCGCACGGAAATTCAA
>NZ_JBQCXA010000867.1:0-576 GCF_051956855.1 Neisseria sp. P0021.S007 | reverse complement strand
CTGATGGAAGTCCCAAATCTCCTCTTTAATCGGGTCGTAATACAGCGCATTGCAAGTAAAGTCGCGACGCATGGCATCTTCTTCAATGCTGCCGTAAGTATTGTCCTTCATAATGCGGCCTTGCGCATTTTGCTGAACCTTATCGCCGCCGCGGAACGTTGTCACTTCAATGGTTTCAGGGCCGATCATCACATGAACGATTTGGAAGCGGCGGCCGATAATGCGGCTGCGGCGGAATACTTTGCGGATTTGCTCCGGCGTGGCATCGGTTGCAATATCAAAATCTTTGGGCTCAACCCCGAGCAACAAATCCCGAACGGCTCCCCCTACAACATAAGCCTGAAAACCGGTTTCATGCAGGCGTTTAGCAATTTTCTCAGCGGCAAAGCTCAACATATCCGCATGGATACCATGTTGCTCAAGTGAGATAATTTCCTTTTCGGGCAACGACTTGACGTGTTTTTTAGGCAACACTTTATGCAGCCATTTTTTTAACATAAGCAGCTCTTTTCACAATAAAAAAGGCCGTCTGAAACTTGTCCGGCTTAAGCCTTTGCACAATATCCTGCCGTAGAA
>NZ_JBQCXA010000866.1:0-576 GCF_051956855.1 Neisseria sp. P0021.S007 | reverse complement strand
CCATCACCACGCCCAAAACATTCGGAATAATGTGGCGCGTCACGATTTTACGTTTTGCCACGCCGCTCACACGCGCCGCTTCGACAAACTCTTTATGCTTCAAGCTCAAGGTTTGACCGCGCACGATACGCGCCACGTCCAACCAAGACACCAAACCCACGGCGGCAAAAATCAAAAGCAAGTTGCGGCCAAAGAACGTGGTCAGCAGAATCACGAAAAACATAAACGGAAACGCGTTCAAAATTTCCAAAAAGCGCATCATCAGCGAATCGAGCTTACCGCCGATAAAGCCGGCAATCGCACCATAAAGCGTACCGATGACAACAGCCACCAATGCGCCGGCCACACCGACCAGCAAGGAAATACGTCCGCCGGTTGCCGCACGCGACAACAAATCGCGGCCGAGCAAGTCCGTACCCAGATAGTGATGGGTAGAAAAGGACGGCGGAATCTGCATATTGTCCCAGTCGGTAAAGTCGTAGGTGTAGCGGACAATCCATGGCGCCACAATCACAAAAATGCTGATCAGCAACAGGATGATAATGCTGTACACCGCCGCTTTGTTTTGTTTAAAAC
>NZ_JBQCXA010000865.1:0-576 GCF_051956855.1 Neisseria sp. P0021.S007 | reverse complement strand
GCGCAGGTATTGCCATGACTTTGGCGATGGTTTCTGCCTTTACCAAAATTCCGGTGCGTGCGGATGTGGCGATGACCGGTGAAATCACTTTGCGTGGCGAAGTGTTGCCGATCGGCGGTTTGAAAGAAAAACTGCTGGCTGCTTTGCGCGGCGGCATCAAGCATGTATTGATTCCGAAAGACAACGTCAAAGATTTGGAAGAAATCCCTGAAAATGTCAAAACCGGTCTGACCATCCATCCGGTCAAATGGATTGATGAAGTGTTGGCTTTGAGTCTGGAAACTCAGCCTGAGCAATGGGTTGCCGAATTGGCAGTTGCCGAGACCGTGCAAACTCCTAAGACAAAGTCAAGAACAAAAGCAACCAAGCATTAAGTTGGCCGTCTGATGTTGCAAAAAATGTGGTTTTGCCCTGAATGCCCCAAAAATAGGGCAATTCCACATTTTTTACTTGACATGATAATTTCAGAATTGCTATAAAGTGCGTATGTGCTTTGAAAGCGCTCAAGCCCCGAGTATTCGGGCATTTCATCATCTTTATACGATAGGAAGGGACTAATTGTGAACAAGTCTGAAT
>NZ_JBQCXA010000864.1:0-577 GCF_051956855.1 Neisseria sp. P0021.S007 | reverse complement strand
TGCGTATCCTGCTTTTTTACATTCTTCACACTCCACTTCCCAACTTTTCCGCCTGACTGCCATGCACCTTCACGACCGTTTTGCTGAGTTTCTTTCCGCCTCTGAAATCATCGAAGCCACTCCGGCCTTGTTAAACGACCAACGCCGTCGTTTTGTTTCTTCGCCGGATATTGTCTTACAGCCGAACTCTGTCGAAAGTGTGCAGAAAATCATGCGTTTCTGTTTTGAAAACCGCATCCGCGTAACCCCGCAAGGCGGCAATACCGGATTATGCGGCGCAACGGTAACCAGCGAAGGCGTACTGCTCAATCTCTCCAAGCTCAACCGTATCCGCGATATCAACCTTGCCGACAACAGCATGACGGTTGAAGCAGGCGTGATTTTGCAAAATGCTCAAAAGGCGGCAGCCGAAGTCGGACGACTGTTTCCGCTCAGCCTGGCCAGCGAAGGCTCTTGCCAAATCGGCGGCAATATCGCCTGTAATGCCGGCGGTTTGAATGTCTTGCGTTATGGCAGCATGCGTGATTTGGTATTGGGTTTGGAAGTCGTTTTACCAAACGGCGAACTGGTTTCCCAC
>NZ_JBQCXA010000863.1:0-577 GCF_051956855.1 Neisseria sp. P0021.S007 | reverse complement strand
ACTCGGGCGTGAAGAGTTTGTTGATCGCCTGCATTTCGTCGCCGCGTTCGCGCTTGGCGGTAAAGCCGAGGCTGGGGCGGCTGAGGCTTTCCGCGCCTGCATTGGTAGTCATAATCAGGATGACGTTGCGGAAATCGGCACTCTTGCCGTTGTTGTCGGTCAGTTTGCCTGCGTCCATGACTTGCAGGAGGACGTTGAAAATGTCGGGGTGGGCTTTTTCGATTTCGTCCAAGAGTAATACGCAGTGCGGATGTTTGTTGGCGGCTTCGGTCAAAAGACCGCCCTGGTCGAAGCCGACGTAGCCCGGCGGTGCGCCGATGAGGCGCGATACGGCGTGTGGCTCCATGTATTCGGACATGTCGAAACGTTGCAGCGGTACGCCCATCGAGTAGGCAAGCTGTTTGGCGACTTCGGTTTTGCCGACGCCGGTCGGGCCGGAGAAGAGGAAGCTACCTATGGGTTTGTCGGGCAGGGCGAGACCGGAACGCGACATTTTGACGGCGGCAACCAGCGCGTCGATGGCGTTTTCCTGACCGTAAACCATGTTTTTCAAATCGCGGCCGAGGAATTGCAGCAC
>NZ_JBQCXA010000862.1:0-577 GCF_051956855.1 Neisseria sp. P0021.S007 | reverse complement strand
CGCATGGGCGGCGCAAGAATTGCCCGAACACTGCTATCTGAATCTGCGCATTATCGACGACGGCGGACAAGAGCTTGCCGGCGGCCGCAAACTGCACGAATTGCAACAACAACTTGGCAAAGCCGCCGCCACCACCTTCCGCGACAACACCCAAGAATTCGAGCGCGACAACGTGACCACATGGGACATCGGCACCCTGCCCGAATCCATCAAATTCGCCCGCGGCAAACAGCAGCTCACCGGCTACCTCGGCCTGCAAAAAGAAAAAGACGGCCGCATCGCCCTGCGCCTATTCGACACGTCCGCCGCCGCCGAACAAGCCCACCGATTAGGCGTGATCGAACTCATGAAACTACAACTAAAAGAACAAGTTAAAGACCTGAACAAAGGCATCCAGGGCTTCACCCAAGCCGCCATGCTGCTCAAACACATCAACGCCGACACCCTGCGCGACGACCTCACCCAAGCCGTCTGCGACCGCGCCTTTATCGGCGAAGACGAACTGCCGCGCAACGAAAAAGCCTTCAAAGAACAAATCAAACGCGCCCGCAGCCGCCTGCCCGCCGTCAAAGAAGCC
>NZ_JBQCXA010000861.1:0-577 GCF_051956855.1 Neisseria sp. P0021.S007 | reverse complement strand
ATCCTGACCACTTCAGGCGAACTGGTTCAACGCTTTGCCCACCCTAGCTTTGAAGTCGAACGTGAATACGCAGTGCGCGTATTGGGCGAGCTGACCACCGAACAAATGCGCGTCCTGACCGAAGAAGGCGTCATGCTCGAAGACGGTTTGGCAAAAGTCGAACGCATCTACGAACAAGGCGGCGAAGGCGCAAACAAATGGTACAACGTCGTCATCAAAGAAGGTCGCAACCGCGAAGTACGCCGTATTTTTGAAAGCCAAGGCCTGACCGTCAGCCGCCTCGTCCGCGTAGGTTTCGGCCCCATCGGTCTGCCAAACCGCCTCAAACGCGGCCAGTTCTACGAACTCAATCCGGCAGAAGTCGCCAACATTATCAAATGGGCGGATATGCTGCTGCCTGGTGAACGTCGCCGGAAGAAAAGTTAATGTAAGATAAATCGGAGCTGAGGCCTTTACAAAATCGTCTCAGCCCGACAAAATCTTGCCTAAGTCATAAAAATAGTGGGTATTGAAAGGATTTTCCTTATCCAACACATTCATCGGGCTACCATGCCCGACAAACAATACAGGCATTTTT
>NZ_JBQCXA010000860.1:0-578 GCF_051956855.1 Neisseria sp. P0021.S007 | reverse complement strand
GCCTTAGAGAAGTAAATAATCGGCCAAACGCTTATTAATCCGTTACTATATGCTGTCTGAGGTCAGTGGTTTCAGACGGCCTTCAAATCAAAAAATAGAGGAACACTTTATCATGTGGCGTTATATCTTTCATCGTTTGCTCCTTTTGATTCCCACGTTGTTGGGGATTTTGGCGATTACCTTCGCCGTCATTCAGTTTGTTCCCGGCGGTCCGGTGGAACAGATGGTTCAGCAGCTGACGCAGGGCGCGGTTGGCGGCGAAACAGCAGGACGCAGTATGCCTGGAACTTTGGCTAAAAACGGCAACCGCATCAGTGCGGAAGATTTGGCTGCTCTGAATGCTTTATACGGTTTCGACAAGCCGCCTGTGACGCGTTTTGTCGATATGGTATGGAAATTCGCCCGTTTTGATTTGGGCGAGAGCTTTTTCCACCACCAAACCGTATTTGAGTTGGTAAAAGAGAAAATGCCGGTATCGATGAGTTTGGGTTTGTGGACATTCTTCCTAACTTATTTGATATGTATTCCGTTGGGTATTGCCAAGGCGGTCAGGGATGGCAGCCGGTTTGATACGGTTA
>NZ_JBQCXA010000859.1:0-578 GCF_051956855.1 Neisseria sp. P0021.S007 | reverse complement strand
CTATATAATCAGACTGTTTTTCATAAAAGCAGGCAATTTCTGTTTGCGAAATATGAGATTAAAGTAATCAATTTTTAATTAGTCAAACCCTTATTTATCATAGAGATAGGAAAATTATGGCTCTTTATGCTTCTAAAATGATGCGTGTCGCGGCAATTGCAGCAGCTACTGCGTTGGCACTTTCCGCTTGCGGCAAAGGCGATGAAAAAGCAGCCGGCCAACAGGCGCAAGGCAGTCAGCAACAGCAAAAACAACCTGCACCTGAAGTCCGTGTGGTTACTGTGCATCCGGAAACCGTTGCATTGACAACCGAGTTGCCGGGCCGTCTGGAATCATTGCGTACTGCCGAAGTTCGTGCCCAAGTCGGCGGTATTTTGCAAAAACGCCTGTTCCAAGAGGGCAGCTATGTTCAAGCCGGTCAGCCTTTGTACCAAATCGACAGCTCAACTTATGAAGCAAATTTAGAAAGCGCACGCGCCCAGTTGGCAAGTGCGCAAGCTACTTTGGCTAAAGCGAATGCCGACTTAGCCCGCTATAAACCGCTGGTTGCCGCCGATGCCATCAGCCAACAAGAATAT
>NZ_JBQCXA010000858.1:0-578 GCF_051956855.1 Neisseria sp. P0021.S007 | reverse complement strand
ATCCTAAACTTGTCTAGTCAAGCATACTAAACAATTAATAGTTTAGAATTCTAAATAATCATTGTTTTTACTAAGTATTTTTTAGCTGGGATTTTTTTGCGATGGACTTGAAAGGCAGACTTCAGGAATTGATGGATGAACACGGTCTAATTACTCAACAGGACTTGGCAGACTTCGCAGGTGTCTCAAAAGGTCTTGTCGGGCAGTGGTTCAATGGGCAGACTGGCTTAGGAAAAAAGCCGTTATTGGCATTTGAGAAGAAGACAAACTTTTCTACTCGATGGCTGGCAGATGGTTTAGGTGATAAGTATAGGAAGGATTTAGGAATGTATAGGTCGTCTGAAAACCTTTCAGACGACCCTTCAGACGACCATATCCGTTTCGAACGGCTGGACGTTATCGCTGCGCTGGGCGACGGATACATCAACAACGAGACGGCGGAGGTCGTCGATTTCGTCCATGTCGATAAAGCATGGGCGCGCGAAAAACTCGGAGGCAATCTATCCCGTATCCAAGTCATCACCGCGCGCGGCGATTCGATGCAAGGCACCATCGAGGACGGCGACGTACTCTTCGTC
>NZ_JBQCXA010000857.1:0-578 GCF_051956855.1 Neisseria sp. P0021.S007 | reverse complement strand
GTATTTTTAACCCCGTAATACCTTTCAATCTATTGCCGATGAGTAACGCTTGATTGCAAGATACGCCCATGCAAAAATTTACCCATAATAAAGAAACAGAAAAATAACAATTAGTTTCAACAACTTAAATCATCTTCCGCCCTGTCATTTTACAAATACGAAACCATCAAGGATATATCATGCACACAGAATCCGTTCTAACCCTCCTCAAAACACTGCAAAACCAAATCTGCGCCGCGCTGGAGCAAGAAGATGGCGAAGCCAAATTTGTGCATGAAGTATGGACTGGGAAGCTGGGTATCGGCGAAACCCGTGTATTGAAAAACGGCGCAGTATTCGAGCAGGCCGGTGTGAATTTTTCGCATGTAAAGGGAACAAAAATGCCGGCTTCTGCTACGGCCCATCGTCCGGAATTGGCAGGCGCGGCGTTTGAAGCCATGGGCGTGTCGCTGGTCATTCATCCGAAAAATCCTTATGTTCCGACCAGCCATGCCAATGTGCGCTTTTTTATTGCCTACCCTGAAAATGCCGAGCCGGTTTGGTGGTTTGGCGGCGGCTTTGATTTGACGCCGTTTTAT
>NZ_JBQCXA010000856.1:0-579 GCF_051956855.1 Neisseria sp. P0021.S007 | reverse complement strand
GAATTGAAGAAACCGATGGCCAACAATGCCCACATCGCAACATCTGCACTGGCTTTACCTGCCAACATAGCAACGCCCAACAGGACAACAGCAGCGGTAGCATTGAATGCCAAATAGCGGTTAGGCGCAATTTTCGCCATGATGGCAGAGCCTAAGAAACGGCCGACCATTGCACCGCCCCAGTAGAACGACAAATATTTCGCGGCAGATGCGTGGTCCAAACCTTTCAGATAGCCCAACACGCTAACCAATAAAGAACCGATGGATACTTCCGCACCGACATAACAGAAAATACCGGCCGCACCCAAAACCAAATGACGGTATTGCCAAACACCGTGTTTGCCATCATGGTTATGTTCGCTCTCTTCTTCGGCAATTTTACGCGCATCAGGCAAACGAATCATTTTGACAAACACAGCCAAAATAATCAGCAAACCGGCCAACCCTAAATACGGAATTTGAACGTAAGAAATTTGCTCGGCTTTGCTGACAGTTTGTGTTGCATCAGCCAAAATCAGGAATGCGCCGATTTGCGGAGCAATGGTCGTATCCAGAGAGTTAGGTGCCTGGACCGGGGTT
>NZ_JBQCXA010000855.1:0-579 GCF_051956855.1 Neisseria sp. P0021.S007 | reverse complement strand
CTTTACGGTATTGCATGCCGTCGAAGCTGATTTTTTCCAATGCGCTATACGCCTTGGCTTTGGCTTGCGCCACATCGTCGCCCAATCCTACGACACACAATACACGGCCGCCGTTGGTCAATACGTCGCCTTTCTCGTTTGCCCTTGTGCCAGCATGGAAAACTTTGCCGATTTGGTTGGCAGCATCCAGACCGGAAATAACATCGCCTTTTTTAGGCGTTTCGGGGTAATTTTGCGCCGCCAGCACCACGCCTACGGCAGTTTGCGGGTTCCATTCTGCAGTTACGCTATCGAGTTTGCCGTCTATTGCCGCTTCGACCAAATCCGACAAGTCACTGTTCAGACGGCTCATAATCGGTTGAGTTTCGGGATCGCCAAAACGGCAGTTAAACTCAATCGTATAGGGTGCGCCGCTTTGATCAATCATCAAACCTGCGTACAGGAAGCCGGTAAACTCATGCCCTTCCGCTTTCATACCCGCCACGGTCGGCAAAATAATCTCGTTCATCGCGCGCTCGTACACGGCAGGCGTTACCACAGGCGCGGGACTGTACGCGCCCATACCGCCCGTATTCGGAC
>NZ_JBQCXA010000854.1:0-579 GCF_051956855.1 Neisseria sp. P0021.S007 | reverse complement strand
TGAATGTATTGCTACTGGCTATTTGGCGTAAAAAGATTTTTAAACAATCAACGTTATCCTGAATACAAACAGGTTTCTATGTATTTTAAAAACCTGCCCAATGAAAAATCAAATATCCCCTATTTAAAACAACCCAAATTCAAAGGAAACTTAAACTATGACTTGGGAAACCGTAATCGGCTTGGAAATCCACGTCCAGCTCAACACCCAATCCAAAATCTTCAGCGGCGCATCGACCGCATTCGGTGCGGAACCCAATGCGCACGCCAGCGTAGTGGAATGCGCACTGCCGGGCGTGCTGCCGGTAATGAACCGCGAAGTCGTTGAAAAAGCCATCAAATTGGGCTTGGCTTTGGATGCGAAAATCAATCAGAAAAACGTGTTCGACCGCAAAAACTACTTCTATCCTGATTTGCCAAAAGGCTATCAAATCAGCCAGTTGGATTTACCGATTGTCGAACACGGCAAACTGGAAATCGTGGTCGGCGACGATGTGAAAACCATCAATGTAACCCGCGCGCACATGGAAGAAGATGCGGGCAAATCCGTGCATGAAGGCTTGAACGGCGCGACCGGTAT
>NZ_JBQCXA010000853.1:0-580 GCF_051956855.1 Neisseria sp. P0021.S007 | reverse complement strand
TTGGACGCAAAGTTGGTATGACCCGCGTGTTCGACGAACAGGGTGTTTCTGTTCCGGTGACCGTTTTGGATATGTCTGCCAACCGCGTTACACAAGTAAAATCCAAAGATGCTGACGGCTATACTGCCGTTCAAGTTACCTTTGGTCAGAAAAAAGCTAACCGTGTCAACAAAGCCGAAGCAGGACACTTTGCAAAAGCAGGTGTTGAAGCCGGTCGTGGTTTGATCGAGTTTGCTTTGACTGAAGAAAAACTGGCTGAAGTGAAAGCCGGTGACGAAATCACCGTTTCTATGTTTGAAGTCGTTCAACTGGTCGATGTAACCGGTACCTCTAAAGGTAAAGGTTTCTCCGGTACGATCAAACGTCATAACTTCGGTGCCCAACGTACTTCCCACGGTAACTCCCGTTCTCACCGTGTTCCAGGTTCTATCGGTATGGCGCAAGACCCAGGTCGCGTGTTCCCCGGTAAACGCATGGCCGGTCAATACGGTAACACCAAAGCAACTGTCCAAAAACTGGAAGTTGTACGTGTTGATGCAGAACGCCAACTGCTGTTGGTTAAGGGTGCTGTTCCGGGTGC
>NZ_JBQCXA010000852.1:0-580 GCF_051956855.1 Neisseria sp. P0021.S007 | reverse complement strand
ATACAGTTTGGTCTTTATTCTACCCGAGATTGTCGTGACGTTAGCGGCGGTGATATTGATACCGCCATCCGCGAGAAAATGGTTTGCTACGACTGCAAGGTTTACGGCGGCTTCATGTCTGACAACTATATCGGCGGCATTGGCGTTGTCCGTGGTGTCGGCATTACTGTCGAGGGTATGAACTGTCTGCAAGGCCGTGTCGGACATCCGGATGCTTCGGTCGAGCATTCCCGCGACAACAGTCAAGTTACCGTTGACCCGGGCTATTGGTTGTGGACAAGCCGATACCTACCGCAAATTGGTATTCGCTTCATCAACAACCACTTCGGTTTCGCTGCGCGTAAAGTTGCTGATGCACATACTGGTAACAATATCCAAATTATCGGTAACAGCGGCTCATGCCTCTACTACGGTACGGGTGTCGTCATCGAGGAAACCTTCGCGCAAGACACCACTAAGGGCGGCCGCGCAGACAATAGCAGCTTTAAATATCAGGAATCCAACATTGTCATCAAAGATAATGAATTTATCAGCGGCATGAATGGGATTTTCCTGATTAATGGTGCGACGGGGGTAAAAG
>NZ_JBQCXA010000851.1:0-580 GCF_051956855.1 Neisseria sp. P0021.S007 | reverse complement strand
ATGGACGAGCTGCCTTCGAGTTTGCTCATCTTTTCCCAAACGCTGATGGCTGCTTCGGGATTGTAACCTGCCTGAGCCATCAAACGTACGCCGCCTGCGTCCGCTTCGCTCTCCTGATGGCGCGAAAATGGTTTGGAAGCAAGTAAATCCGTACCCAAGCCGACAATATTGGCATCAACTCCGGACGCGCCCGCCAAAATAGAACCGCCCAATCCGGTCAATACTTGGCCGCCGATGGCTTTTTTGCCATGCTCAAGCAGGGCATGGGTCATTTCGTGGCCGATAACGGCGGCGATTTCGTCATCCGTCAATTTCAAACGATCGACCATGCCGGTATACATCGCCATTTTGCCGCCCGGCATTGCCCAAGCGTTCAATTCATTGCCACGGAAAACATTCATCTGCCAGTTGAAAGGTACGCCGGTTTGGTTGGCTTGATTGGCATGGGGTTTCAGACGCTCAAATACGGTTTTGATACGGCGCGAAGTCTGGGAAGTGTTGTCCAAAACGCGTTGCGATTGCGCTTGTTGTACTACTTGCGAGTAGTTTTTTGCTGCGGCCTCGTTGAGCGATGCTGTAT
>NZ_JBQCXA010000850.1:0-580 GCF_051956855.1 Neisseria sp. P0021.S007 | reverse complement strand
GGGTAGGGTTGCGTTGAGGCAGGTAGCCACCCAAAGATTCGCGACGTGCGTGCAGGTATTTGTATTCTTCGCTGTCAGGAGCAAAAGTCAGGTAAGGCAGGTCGCCACTGTCGATTTGCTCGTCAGTTACAGGAATGTCAAAGCGGTCACGGAATTGTTTCAGAGACGCTTTGTCCATTTTTTTGGCTTGGTGGGCAACGTTTTGACCTTCGCCGGATGCACCCATACCGTAACCTTTAATGGTTTTTGCCAAGATTACAGTAGGTTTGCCGTTAGCGTGATTCGCAGCGCGGTCGTAAGCGTTGTAGACTTTTTGAGGGTCATGACCACCGCGGTTCAATGCCCAAATTTCGTCATCAGTCATATCGGCGACCAATGCTTTCAGTTCAGGCGTATTGAAGAAGTGTTCGCGAACGTATGCACCGTCTTTGGATTTGTAAGTTTGGTAGTCACCGTCCAAGCACTCTTCCATACGTTTGCGCAGGATGCCATCTTTGTCTTTTGCCAAGAGGCGGTCCCAACGACGACCCCAGACGACTTTCACAACATTCCAGCCGGCGCCGGCAAAGTTGCCTTCCAG
>NZ_JBQCXA010000849.1:0-581 GCF_051956855.1 Neisseria sp. P0021.S007 | reverse complement strand
GGGCTACTGCCAAGGAGTCGATGTTATAGTCGCGAGCGGAGAAGAGGCCGACCACGCGGCTCATCGCGCCTGATTCGTTTTCCATCAGAACAGATAAGATATGTCGCATTGTCGTTCTCCTTACGCTTTCGGGTTTTCGCGCATATGCGGCGGCAGGACCATTTCGTCCAAACCTTTGCCGTTGCCGACCATGGGCAGCACGTTTTGTTTCTTATCGGTCAAGAAGTCGATAAATACCAGACGGTCTTTTTGTTTGACCGCTTCCAAAAGCGCGCCTTCAACATCGGATTTTTTGTCCACGCGGATGCCGATATGTCCGTATGCTTCCGCCAGTTTGACGAAATCGGGCAGAGAATCGAAATAGGTTTCCGATTCGCGGTTGCCGTAATACAGCTCCTGCCATTGGCGGACCATGCCTAGGTAGCCGTTGTTGAGGGTAACGACATTTACCGGAATGCGGTATTGGAAGCAGGTGGACAATTCTTGGATGTTCATCTGAATCGAACCTTCGCCGGTAATGCAGAACACGTCTTGATCGGGGGCGGCAAGTTTCGCGCCCATCGCATACGGCAAACCTACAC
>NZ_JBQCXA010000848.1:0-581 GCF_051956855.1 Neisseria sp. P0021.S007 | reverse complement strand
GCCTTATACGAGCCACACGAAACGCACAAACTCACGCACAAAGCGCAGATGATTTTGTTCAACATAGATATAGATCAGTAATGATGATGCGGAATCTCGCCATCAAGACGGTAATAAGTGCCGCAATACGGGCATTCAATCTCACTATTAGACTGAATCGGCAAGAACACACGCGGATGGCCGTTCCATGTTTCATGATTAGGGCCGGAGCAATGCAGCGGCAAATCCTGCGGCTTGATGACTACAACGTTTTTTTCAGACTGTGTACTCATGGTTTGGTTCCTCACTATGTTTTCTTATCTTCCGATATTGTAAAGCAAAACGGCCGCTAGGTTCAGACTGAAAACATTATATAATCACTTTTTTCAGACGGCCTTTAATGATTATGACTACCCTGCTCCGCCTTCAAGATTTCGATACTTCCGATTCCGCTTCATTTCTTTATACACTCAGCGCAGCCTATTTGGATCACACCGAACAAGCAGGAGATGAAGACATGTCCGGCCTCAACGACGAACAGCATACACTGACCGCCCTTTGCTATCTCGACAGCCAAATTCAAGAAGGCGGCTTCGTACAGC
>NZ_JBQCXA010000847.1:0-582 GCF_051956855.1 Neisseria sp. P0021.S007 | reverse complement strand
GCTTTGGTGTGCATTATTTTCAGACGACCCTGATTTGACGGTTTCCGATAATAATGCGCCGAAGGCTTCCATGCCGAAATGGCTGCTGCCTGTGAGCGCAGAAGCGAATTGCACGCCGGAGCGGATGATTTCGGTATCGCGCGAGCTGTAACCCAATGCGCCCAAGACGGACAAAACCACGGGAAGCCATTTTAAGATTGTTTTGGTTTTCATAAGGTTGACGGTGGTTTGTTTGAGGTCGTCTGAAATTTTTCAGACGACCTTTTTGATGAGGCTTTCGGTGTAAATCTGATTGAGAAGTGTGCGCTTGCCGTAGAAGTCTATGGGTGGGAAATGCTTGTATCAACCGAACAGTCTGTTCACATCAGACGCTTTTTTGCGGTAAGGCAGGCGGATGTCGACGCGGAAAATGCCGTCGAGTTGGCGGCTTTGGATTTTGGCGTCGTTGTCGTACATCAGTGTCAGACGTTCTTTGAGGTTGCGCAGCGCCATCGAGTTGCCCTTGTGCGGCTTGGCGTTTTCGCTGCTTTCAGGCGGGGTGTACGGGTTTTCGATGCGGATGTAAATGGATGATTTGTTGAG
>NZ_JBQCXA010000846.1:0-582 GCF_051956855.1 Neisseria sp. P0021.S007 | reverse complement strand
GCCTTATGTTGTTATCAATTCTTCAAGGCAGTTTTTGAAGCCGGATAATAGGATTGTAGATATACCCTATCTTTCAGCGGGATCTGTATGGCGTTTGCGATATTTATTGTGCTTAATCGGGCGTCAGGGCTGAGTTATCAAAACCGTAGATAAAAAAAACCATTCATACCAAGGGAGAAGTATGAATGGCCAATACATTGCGGGAAAACGTCTTACTTGCTGCACCGCCCAAAAGGGATAAAAGAGCGGTGTGTGTCAGCAATTTGAATTCTACCAGCATTAGTATTAAATGCTGTTAAGAAGTGAAATCTTTTGAATAAATTGCGCGAAAACCCCGATAGACGTTAATTTATCGAGATAAACGGTATTAAATTCGTTGAATTTTAAATTTCATATGTCATATTTTTACAACAGCCATTTTAGAAGGTCGTCTGAAAAGCTATTTTCAGACGACCTTTTTGTATAGGAGATGTGCAAGGATACACGGCAATTGCTTTTTCATTCCGTCGGGCGAAATGCTGTTGTTGAGTCTACCCGTCGATTTGCCAGCTATTGATGGGGAGGAAGTGGGTGCAGAACCGC
>NZ_JBQCXA010000845.1:0-582 GCF_051956855.1 Neisseria sp. P0021.S007 | reverse complement strand
CATCGGGCTCTGCGTATTGCGGCAGAATACGTTGCTTCATATCGGCAAAAAGCTGCTGCTCGTCATCATTCAAAACGATAGGCGTAAAAATACGGTCTTTTTCCGGCAAAAAATCAGCCACAACCATTCCGCCTTGCGCACATTGGTCTTCAATAATATTCACGCTTTCAGCGCGGCGCATCAGGAAGAAAAGTTCGGCAGCCAAGCCATTATTGGAAACATTGCTGTAAAACTTTATGAGAAACGGATTGTGATCCGGATTCTCCGACAACAGCAACGCACTGAAATGCTCTGCCAAGCGGCGGCTCAAAGCAGTCTTGCCGCTACCGATGGCGCCTTCGACAACAATATAACGAGGATTCATAGTAACTCTTTGTAATGTGTTTCCCAACAATACTTTATAGCAAAAAAGGCGTGTCCAACACGCCCTTTCTTGTTTTAGTCCGTTTTTCAGACGGCCCTTATTCTTTCAGCAGGCGAATACCCTGTCCGCCCAAAGCCTGAGCCAAATCAGCCGCACGGCCATGCTCGCCCAACTCGAAATCCGGAAGGATTTCGGCCAGAGGCAACATAACGAAACTG
>NZ_JBQCXA010000844.1:0-582 GCF_051956855.1 Neisseria sp. P0021.S007 | reverse complement strand
GCGTTATCTCATGCCTAATAAACGCCTCTTTTCTAGAAGTAAAAGGAATACAACTAGCTGGCAATCCAGGGGCATTTTCCATCACTCCGTTACCTGATTTGGTGTACCAAAGCAGCAAGCGAATTTTCATCTCCTTGTGATTAGTTGCCGCTTCTATCAAATGATGACCATAGCTATCAGTTTCCTTCCATTTCCAATTACCGCCTTCTCGAACAATCGGCATTGCCGGATCAAATCCCCAACATACAATGTCTATTGATTTTGTGGCTTTTTTAATGGATTCTGCAATTGCAGCAAAAACCTCCTGCCCACTGAAATACGGTGTTAACTTATTGCCGTTACGTTGTTTGTAATTTGAGTTATCCAAGTACCAGCGTGAAGAGAGTACTGCTGCACCCGCCTTGGTACAAGTAACTTGCTGTATATTTTCATTATTAGAATTTGGCATTTTCAATTCCTTAATCGATTTGCTTTTTATCAGATTGTTTAAAGTAACGGATAAGGGACGTATCCTTGTTTGCGGTTTCTTCGTGCTCAACATGCCGATAACCTAAAGCAGTCAGGTTTTGGGCAAGTTGTTTC
>NZ_JBQCXA010000843.1:0-583 GCF_051956855.1 Neisseria sp. P0021.S007 | reverse complement strand
CCTTTAGACCTGAAATTGGTCGAAACTCTCATGCCGCTACATCGGCGGCGAAGAAACCGCCGTGATTTCATGGTTGGAAGGCGGTTTCCCGTTCCCACGCCGCAAGCCGCCTTTCCCTGCCGAAAGCGGCGTAGCAGGCGAGCCGACCTTAATCAACAACACCGAAACCTTCGCCAACATCCCGCAAATCCTTGCCAAAGGCGCGGAATGGTACAAATCGCTGGGTCTGGGCGATGCTGCAGGCACGAAACTCTACTCGCTCTCCGGCGACGTATTGAATCCGGGTCTGTACGAACTGCCGATGGGTACGACCCTGCAATCGCTGATTTTCGACCACGGCGGCGGTATGCTCGAAGGGCGCACGTTTAAAGCCGTCTTCACCGGCGGTCCGTCAAACACGCTCCTGACCGTAAAAGATTTGGACGTGCCTTTGGACTTCATGTCCGTGCGCGAACGCAAATCCAGCCTCGGCACGGGCGCGATGATTGTGATTTCCGAAGGCACCAGCGTCGTGCGCAAAGTGGCTGAGTATGTGGAATTCTTTGCGTCCAACTCATGCGGACAATGCCCGCCGTGCAAAGGC
>NZ_JBQCXA010000842.1:0-583 GCF_051956855.1 Neisseria sp. P0021.S007 | reverse complement strand
CCCTGATGCGGATTTTGACGCGTTGGCGGAAGAGCAGGGCCGTCTGGAAGCGATTATTGCGGCGGGTTCGTCTACCGGCGGCGGTGCAGAGCATGAATTGGAAATCGCTGCCGACGCTCTGCGCCTGCCTGATTGGGATGCCAAAATCGGCAATTTGTCCGGCGGTGAAAAACGCCGCGTTGCCTTGTGCAAACTCTTGTTGAGCAAGCCCGATATGCTTTTGCTGGACGAGCCGACCAACCACTTGGATGCGGAATCGGTCGAATGGCTGGAGCAATTCCTCGTACGCTTCCCCGGTACAGTCGTTGCGGTAACACACGACCGCTACTTCTTGGACAACGCCGCCGAATGGATTTTGGAACTTGACCGCGGACACGGTATTCCGTGGAAAGGCAATTACTCGTCTTGGCTGGAGCAGAAAGAAAAACGCTTGGAAAACGAGGCGAAATCCGAAGCTGCACGCGTGAAAGCGATGAAGCAGGAGTTGGAATGGGTGCGCCAAAATGCCAAAGGCCGCCAAGCCAAGTCTAAAGCGCGTTTGGCTCGTTTTGAAGAAATGAGCAACTACGAATACCAAAAACGC
>NZ_JBQCXA010000841.1:0-583 GCF_051956855.1 Neisseria sp. P0021.S007 | reverse complement strand
CTTTCCAAGACCCGTTTTGCGGTAGCGGTACGATTGCCATTGAGGCAGCATGGATTGCGACACACCGTGCGCCGGGCTTGATGCGCCGTTTCGGTTTTGAAAAACTGCAAAACTTCGACAAAGAAAAATGGCAAGCCTTGCGCCGTGAAGCTGAAAAACAAATCAAACCGGCAGCCGCGCCCATTTCCGGCAGCGACAACGACCGTTATATGATTCGTGCCGCATTGGCCAATGCTCAAGCCGCCGAAGTGGATAATTTCATCCGCTTTGACGTGCAAGATGCGCAGACCGCTCGACCAAACGGCGAACACGGCATTATGATTTCCAATCCGCCTTATGGTGTGCGCCTTGCCGAAATTCAGGCTTTACAGGCGCTTTATCCGCAACTGGGGACATGGTTGAAACAGCATTACGCAGGCTGGCTTGCCGGAATGTTGACCGGCGATCGCGATATGCCGAAATTTATGCGCCTTTCTCCGAAGCGTAACATTCCATTGTTCAATGGCAACTTGGATTGCCGATTGTTTTTGATGGATATGGTTACAGGCTCGAATCGGGGCTAAAACCTGAAATAGAGGCCGTC
>NZ_JBQCXA010000840.1:0-584 GCF_051956855.1 Neisseria sp. P0021.S007 | reverse complement strand
TGGTTTCTTATTTGGGCGGCTGGCAAGAATAATTTTTCATACGGCCTTTTGATTGGTAAATATCAAAGGCCGTCTGAAATATAATACGCATGGTTTCCGCCTGTTGGGCGCGCTCTTCAGGCGTGGCGAGGCTGTCCACACGGGCAAAGTGTGTAAGCTTCTGCACTTCGTCCACACCTTTGACCAGCTCGGCGACAGTACTGTTGCAGCGTTCCGTGAGCAGCTCACGCCAGTCGGGCACAAAACGCACGATGTCGGCCAAAAGCGTGGCGGCCACCGCATCGGGCAGCAAATCCAATTCGTTCACCATACGCGCCGCACCCAAAAGGTGCGCCAAAAGCGGCTCGCCCGCAGGCGTGGCCGCATCGGCAGGATAATGCGTCTCGGCCAGCGACAAGGCCGTCTGAAGCAGCTTTTGCGCAGGTTCGGGCAAACCGGCGGTGTGCGCGTCAAACCACGCGCGGGATTCTTGCAGCGGTGCGGCGGGGATTTCCGGTGTTTGTCGTGTGTTGCTCATGGCATGCCGTTTCTCCGTTTGTTTTGTTTCGACATAGCGGCTGTATTGTAGCAGCTTGCCCGTATTT
>NZ_JBQCXA010000839.1:0-584 GCF_051956855.1 Neisseria sp. P0021.S007 | reverse complement strand
CTGATGCAGAGTGCAAACGTTAGGGATTTCATGGGTTTGAGCAGAATAGGCCGTCTGAAAGAGGTGTTCAGACGGCCCAATCGTTAGTATTTCACTAAAACCGCACCCCAGGCAAAACCGCCGCCGATGCCTTCGAGCAAGAGGTTTTGTCCGCGTTTGATTTGGCCGTTTTTAATGCCGACATCCAGTGCCAGTGGAATGGAGGCGGCGGAAGTGTTGCCGTGGTCTTGGACGGTCAAGATCACTTTGTCCATGCTCAAGCCCAAGTGTTTGGCGGTAGAGTCGATAATGCGCTTGTTGGCTTGGTGCGGCACAATCCAATCGATTTGATCGGCGGTGTAACCGGCTTCTTCGATAACGTCATCTGCAATTTTTGCCAGCATTTTGACGGCAAACTTGAATACGCCGGGGCCGTCCATACTGATGTAGGGTGAGCCGCAAACCTGGCCGTTAGCGATTTGTCCTGGGACGTTTAAAAGGTTGAGGTAGTTGCCGTCGGCTTTGAGTTTGCCGTGGATGATGCCCGGTTCGTCAGATGCGCTTAAGACAACCGCGCCTGCGCCGTCACCAAAGAGGACGCAGGT
>NZ_JBQCXA010000838.1:0-585 GCF_051956855.1 Neisseria sp. P0021.S007 | reverse complement strand
AGCGATGAAAACGAATGCCGCCTGCTGCTCTCAACCTGCTATCAGGCAAATTCGCCGTCCGCCGTCCGTTATCCGCGCGGTACAGGTACGGGTGCAACCGTTTCAGACGGCCTGGAAACCGTTGAAATCGGCAAAGGCATCATCCGTCGCGAAGGCGAGAAAATTGCCGTTATCGCCTTTGGCAGCATGGTTACCCCATCATTGGCCGCTGCCGACAAGCTGAACGCGACCGTTGCCGATATGCGCTTTGTCAAACCGATAGACGAAGAACTGATCGTCCGTCTCGCCAGAAGCCACGATTACGTCGTTACCGCCGAAGAAAACGCCGAACAAGGCGGCGCAGGCAGCGCGGTGTTGGAAGTGTTGGGGAAACACGGCATCTGCAAACCGGTATTGCTGCTGGGTGTAGAAGACAAAGTTACCGAACACGGCGATCCGAAAAAACTCTTAGCCGATTTGGGGCTGAATGCCGAAGCCGTTGAAAAACGCATTGCCGGTTGGATAGAGGCCGTCTGAAAAATATTAAAACATCTCAATACATTGCGTAATTTATGGGAAAAAAATTAATCAGCATCAGTATGGTGC
>NZ_JBQCXA010000837.1:0-585 GCF_051956855.1 Neisseria sp. P0021.S007 | reverse complement strand
GCATAGACATCAGGCGCGGCGTTCACTTCCAGAGAGCCGTATTCGCTCACCAAAAGCAGCAG
Source organism: Neisseria sp. P0021.S007 (assembly GCF_051956855.1). NCBI lineage: Bacteria > Pseudomonadati > Pseudomonadota > Betaproteobacteria > Neisseriales > Neisseriaceae > Neisseria > Neisseria sp. P0021.S007. The sequence goes on along the minus strand of NZ_JBQCXA010000837.1, from coordinate 523 downwards.
GCGCTCAATACCCATCGCAAAGCCGATAGACGGCGCAGGTTTACCGCCAAGCTCTTCAATCAAACCGTCGTAACGGCCACCACCGCACACAGTCGCCTGCGCGCCGAGTTTGTCGGTCGTCCACTCAAAAACCGTCTGATTATAATAATCCAAACCGCGGACCAAGCGCGGATTTTCAATATATTGAATACCCAAACCATCCAACATCGCCTTGAAGCGTGCATAGTGGTTTTGCGAAGCCTCGCCCAAGTAATCTACCAGACGCGGCGCCGCGTTGCAGATTTCCTGCAAATCAGGGTTTTTCGTATCCAAAACGCGTAAAGGATTGGTTTTCAGACGGCGTTTGCTGTCTTCGTCCAGTTGCGCTTCATAGCGGGTCAAATATTCAACCAATGCAGCACGGTGTGCCGCACGTTCCTCACGGTTGCCCAAGCTGTTGATTTCCAAAGTCAGGTATTCGCGAATACCCAATTTTTCCCATAAGTCGGCAGACATCGCGATGATTTCCGCATCAATATCCGGC
>NZ_JBQCXA010000836.1:0-585 GCF_051956855.1 Neisseria sp. P0021.S007 | reverse complement strand
AGCATATCCGCATCCTGCACGACGTTTTACCGGAAAATGCCGACCTGCCGACCTACGCGCAATCCCTGTCCATAGACGGACACAACCCATTCTTCTCCGAACACGCCTAAACCGCCTATGAAAAACCATTCCGTACTCTTCGTCTGCCTCGGCAACATCTGCCGCTCCCCCATGGCGGAATACGTCCTGCGCCACCGCGCCCGCGAAGCAGGCGTAGCCCACCGCGTCCGCACCGACAGCGCAGGCACATCAGGCTGGCACGACGGCGAAAACATGCACCAAGGCACGCGCAAAACCCTCGCCGCCCACGGCATCGACCATCAAGGTTTTACCAGCAGCAAAGTGCGTTCCGAAGATTTCGATGAATTCGACTTCATCATCGCCATGGACGACAACAACCTCGCCGAATTGGAAAAAATGTTCGGCAAACACCCCGACAAAATCTTCAAACTCACCGACCTCATCCCCGAAAGCGGCTACCGCCACGTCCCCGACCCGTGGTACACCGGCGACTTTGACGAAACCTTCAGACTTGTGGACGCAGGCAGCATCGCGCTGCTGAAAAAGCTGGGTTTGGTTTGAATT
>NZ_JBQCXA010000835.1:0-585 GCF_051956855.1 Neisseria sp. P0021.S007 | reverse complement strand
ATCTTTAGTTATCTTAACGGTCATAATGATTTGACCATCCGGAGTTACATTAGGGGTAACTGTCAGACCCAAAACCGCTTTTTTGAATGAAACCGAAGTCGCACCACTTGAAGAAGCTTCTTGGTAAGGAATTTCGGTACCGGATTCAATCGTAGCTTCTCGACGATCCTGAGTCAGAACGCGCGGATTAGAAATGGTTTTGCTCTTACCAGTTGCTTCAGAAGCAGAGATTTCCAAACCTAATGCACCAGATGACAAGGCTCGTACCAAGGCAATGCTATTTGTTGCTGCCGTAGCTGGCAGGCTCACGTTAGGCTGCAAAGACCAAGTTGGGTAAGCAGACTCTCCGCGGAATACTGAGGCGTTAGTATTGTGGTTACCCTGAGCAGCTGACCAATCATTACCCCAAGAGTTTCGTCCTCTTGCACCGGCAGCACCAAACTTAACACCCAAATCGCGTGAGAATCCGTCTTTTGCTTCTACAATACGTGCTTCAACCATAACTTGACGCGTAGGAACATCCAACTCATCAATCAATTTACGGAATTTCTCGATGACATTTCGATTATCTGTAACAATCAAAGT
>NZ_JBQCXA010000834.1:0-585 GCF_051956855.1 Neisseria sp. P0021.S007 | reverse complement strand
AAACATCCCCGAACAACGCGTGCAGACCACGAAACCCTGCGCCACGTTCAACTGGGCATCTTTCACCCAATGCGGTGTTTTACAATGAGGACAAGAACAAGCAGGCATGAGTATTTCCGTAAGTGTATTGAATCAAAAATATATATTTTAGCCAATGCTTCAGGCCGTCTGAAAACTATTTCAGACGACCTGAGCATGATGTTATGGTTTAAACCGCGCCGTAACGTTCGCGATAGGCTTTGACCGGCTCGAAGAAGCCGCCAAATTCGGCATTGTTTTGCAAGAGCGTGAACAAGTCGTTCAGGTTGGCAATTGAAACCACCGGCAGGCCGTATTGTTTTTCAACTTCCTGTACCGCCGACAATTCGCCCGTGCCTTTTTCCATGCGGTCGAGCGCAATGGCCACTGCGGCAGGCGTTGCACCTTCGGCTTCAATCAGTTTGACCGACTCGCGCACGGATGTGCCGGCGGAAATCACATCATCGATAATCAGCACACGGCCTTTCAAAGGCGCGCCCACCAACACGCCGCCCTCGCCGTGGTCTTTGGCTTCTTTGCGGTTGTAGGCAAACGGTACGTTTACGC
>NZ_JBQCXA010000833.1:0-585 GCF_051956855.1 Neisseria sp. P0021.S007 | reverse complement strand
ATCATACCGACCAAAGGATAATTGTGAATAGTGCTAACCGATTCCATATCGCCCAAACGGCCTTTGAGTTGCTCTTTCACGCTGGCTGCCAATTCTTCCGGCGACATGTTTTTAATCGTTTCGGCTTTATCGCTGTCTACCGTAATCACTGTATTGGTCAAGTGTTCTTCCAAAGGCAGCAACGCAATGGTGCGGCCGTAATGGAAGCATTCATATGCGGTATGCAGGTTGGACAAAGTATGCTTCATGCGGCACACAAACATGGTACGGCTGTAATCGTGCATATCGGAAGAAATGCCCAATTGACGGCGTGTTTGCGAGAAACGGCTATCGGCGGCCAACAACAGACGGCCGGTCAATACTTCGCCGCTTTCCAAAATAACTTGCGCCTCATCGTCAGAAGTTTTGACTTCTTTAACATTGGTACCGGCCAGGATCTTGACGTTGTCCAATTTGGACACGACTTCATAAGCGGCTTTACGGATGTTGTGATTGGAAATCAAGTAGCCCAAGCAATCGGCAGGCTCGCCGCGCGCCTCAGTCGGTTGCGGGAAGTGGAGCTGGTAATCGGAATGACCGTTCAAC
>NZ_JBQCXA010000832.1:0-585 GCF_051956855.1 Neisseria sp. P0021.S007 | reverse complement strand
CCTGTATTCAGACAATGTATTGGGCGGAAAAAGCACGTTATGACGCGCAACGGCGGAAATTGAAAGAAGCAGGGTGGGTAGACGGCGAAGATGAGACAAAGGCCGTCTGAAAACGATTGGCTTGATGTAAATCGTGTTTTAAATAATGCTGCATTAAAGCCAATGCCGTCTGAAAGTTTCAGACAGCATTGGCTTTTTTAAAGTTTAAATTAAGATTTTGTTACCTCGGAAGTGGTTGCATTTTCAGGTGTGCCAGGTGCAGCATCGGCAGGAGCCTGATAATCTGTATTTTGCGATGAAGAGGGCTCAGCATTGTCATGTTTATGATGCTTATCATGTTTACCAAAGTGTCGTTTGTCTTGATCGTCATCTTGTGCTACTGCCAATACTTTGCCGTTTTGAGCATCAACCAAAGCTTCGTATTCAACGCCGTCTTTCAAGATTTCTACTTTGTAACGGCCGCCCAAATGTTGTTTGTATTTGTAATCGACATCTTTAACGACGCCGCCCACTTCTGCTACCGCTGCTGCGGCTGCTTGCTGGCCGGAAACCTTTGCAAACATACCTTCTTTGAAAGCCATGGTA
>NZ_JBQCXA010000831.1:0-586 GCF_051956855.1 Neisseria sp. P0021.S007 | reverse complement strand
GGGTAGTAGGCGCGTGAGGCGTAGCGTACCATCAGTGAATCGACTTTGGCTGGCAGTATCAGGGTCACTTTGACGCCGCGTTTGGCGGCAACGGTTAATGCCATGAGAAGCGGCTCGTCGGGGACAAAGTAGGGAGTGGTAATCGTGATTTGTTTGGTGGCGGCATAGATGGCGCTGATGATGGTTTCGTAGATAACGAAGCTGCCTTGCTCGGGAGCGGATGGAATGATTTGGGCAACAATATCGCCTTGCTGCATTTTTTCGGGAAGGATTTTAGGTAGCAGGCTTTGGGCTTGATTGAGGTATGTTTGTACGTTTTGGAGGTTTTCATCGGTTTCGACGGCAAGGTCGGCGAAGAAGACGGCAGACAGTTCCAAAACCATAGGCCCTGTACAGCGCATCATGACATCTACCCATTCTCCGACGCCGGAGTTTTGTTTGAAATAGCGGGGGTCGACAAGGTTGAAGCTGCCTGTGTAACCGATTTTGCTGTCGATAACGAGGATTTTGCGGTGGTTGCGCAGATCGGTGCGCGTGAATAGTGTACGCCAGATGCCGACAGGTAATGAGGTATGTACTTCAACGC
>NZ_JBQCXA010000830.1:0-586 GCF_051956855.1 Neisseria sp. P0021.S007 | reverse complement strand
ACCCGGCACAGAGCAAAGCCGTACCTGCTCGAAACAAACCCTCTATATAGCACAAAGCCGGTTTGAATGCCATGTTTGATGGCTCAACAAAAAGGTCGTCTGAAAACCTGTTGCCAAGTTTTCAGACGACACCTTTAAATCGCAATCATAACCATCAGACCACGACTTCTTCTTTCTTCTTCACTTCCTTCGCGATATTGTCGCGGCTCAGGCCGAACATCAGCAAGAGCGGGCTGGCGACCAATACCGAAGAGTAAATACCGAACACAATACCGATGGTCAATGCCATTGAGAAACCGTGCAACGCTGCGCCGCCGAACACCAGCATGGAAACGACCATTGCTTCGGTAGAGCCGTGGGTGATGATGGTACGGCTCATGGTGGCGGTAATCGCATTGTCGATGACTTGCGGAACGGTGTGTCCGCGCATGCTCGGTTTGCGGAAGTTTTCACGGATACGGTCGAAGACGACGACGGATTCGTTCACGGAATAACCCAATACGGCAAGGATACCCGCCAAGACGGTCAGTGAAAATTCCCATTGGAAGAAGGCGAAGCAGCCCAAAATAATCACGATGTCGTGCAT
>NZ_JBQCXA010000829.1:0-586 GCF_051956855.1 Neisseria sp. P0021.S007 | reverse complement strand
CGCCGATGATGGTGTGGATTTCGTCGATAAACAAAATGGCTTGCGGGATTTTTTCGAGCTGTTTCAAGACGGATTTGACCCGCGCTTCAAAGTCGCCGCGGTATTTTGTACCCGCCAAAAGCGAACCCATATCCAGCGCGTACACTTCCGCTTCTTTGAGCGCGTCGGGAATATCGCCGTTGACGATTTGATGCGCCAAGCCTTCCGCCAGTGCGGTTTTGCCCACGCCTGCTTCGCCGACTAAAAGCGGATTGTTTTTGCGGCGGCGACAGAGGATTTGCACCAGCCGTTCCATTTCGTGTTTTCTGCCGATTAAGGGGTCGATGCGGCCGGCTTTGACTTCGGCATTGAGGTTTACAGTGTAGTCCGACAACGAACCGCTTTTTGACTCGACGGGGTCGTCTGAATCATTGTCGGGGTCGTCTGAAAAGCTTTTGTGTTCATCGTCTTCGGTTGCACCGTGGGCAATGCAACGCAAAACTTCAAAACGCGTAACCGATTGCAGCTTGAGGAAATAAACGGCGTGGCTGTCGGTTTCGCTCATCAGCGCCACCAAAACGTCCAAAGGCTCGACCAAACCTTTGCC
>NZ_JBQCXA010000828.1:0-587 GCF_051956855.1 Neisseria sp. P0021.S007 | reverse complement strand
GCAGGCGGGAAGGGCTTTGTTTCATGTTTCCCGAAACAGCCGCGCCAAAACCAATGACAGCGACAGGCTGCGCAAGTATTTGCAGAAATTCGGTTTGGAGTGGAGCGATATCGTGCAGTAGATGAGGATTGGTCTGAGCGGGTTGTGGTGGAAGGGTGGGGCTATTTCGATTGGCTGGCGTGGTCAATCAAGGGAAAGGTCGTCTGAAAAAACTTTACAGAAATAAAAATCGTTATTCATTTAAAAACAGCAATTTCGTCGCATCGGTAACTTCATTGCGATATAATCATAGGCTTTACCAATCCGACAGATTGACAAAATATTCAATCTGCATTAATCCGGAACACCGAGCCAATGATAGAAAAACTGACCTTCGGCCTGTTTACCCAAGAAGATTCGCGCAGTTTCATGCGCTTGATGGCTTATATCCGCCCTTATAAAACACGCATCATCTTTGCTTTAATTGCTATCTTCGGCGTTGCCGCTACCGAAAGCTATCTCGCCGCCTTTATTGCCCCGCTGGTCAACCAAGGCTTCGCCCCGCCTTCTGCGCCGCCCGAACTCAACACCGCAGGCGGCATCATCGC
>NZ_JBQCXA010000827.1:0-588 GCF_051956855.1 Neisseria sp. P0021.S007 | reverse complement strand
ACTTGGCCGACAATCGCATTCAAGGCTTTTTCATTGCCGGAACGGAATTGCTCAATGGCTTTCGCATTATTTGCCAACACTTCATCCACCATCGCTTCAATTGCTCCAGTGTCGGTAATTTGTTGCAAGCCATGTTTTTCGATGATTTCGGCAATACCTGCTTCAGGCTCGGCCCACATTGCTTCAAAAGCTTTTTTCGCCAATTTGCTACTTAATGTTCCGTCTGCAACTTTAGCAACCAACTCGGCAAGGCGTGGAGCCGTAATCGGGCTTCCAGCTAATTCCAAACCTTCTTTGTTCAAAGTAGCAGCAAGCTCGCCGTTCATCCAGTTCGCCGTTAATTTACCTTGGCCGCAGGCTTTGGCTGCTTCTTCAAAATAGGCGGCTTGAGCGCGGCTGGCAGTTAACAGGCGCGCATCATAGTCAGACACGCCGTAATCGACAACAATACGCGCCGCCATTTCATGCGGCAACTCTGGCATTTGCTCTTTGGCTTTTTGCAATTGGCCGTCTGCAATAATGACCGGAAGCAAATCCGGATCTGGGAAATAGCGGTAATCATGTGCATCTTCTTTCAAACGCATCAAA
>NZ_JBQCXA010000826.1:0-588 GCF_051956855.1 Neisseria sp. P0021.S007 | reverse complement strand
GCGTAAGAGTTTGCGTACCGCGATGGATATGCTGATGACCAAACGCAAAGCCGTTTTGACCGACGAAGAAGAGCTGCAAAGCCTGCGTGATTTGTGCGAACACGTCCGTCAGCGTTCTCTGTCCAAATTGCCCGCCCTGCTGGAGCAACTGGAAGAAAACCTGACTAAGTTGGGCGTGAAAGTACACTGGGCGGAAACTCCGGCCGAAGCCTGCCAAATCATCCACGACATCATTACTGCCAAAAACGGTAAGCTGATGGTCAAAGGCAAATCTATGGTCAGCGAAGAAATCGAGCTGAACCATTATCTTGAAGCAAAAGGCATTAAAGCGGTGGAAAGCGACTTGGGCGAATTTATCGTCCAAATGGCAGGTGAAAAACCGACCCATATCGTGATGCCCGCCATTCACAAAACCAAAGAACAGGTTAGCGAACTTTTCCACAAAAACCTCGGCACGCCGTTAACGGACGACGTAGACCAACTGACCGGCTTCGCCCGCAAAGCACTGCGCGATATTTACAGCACTGCCGATGTCGGCTTGAGCGGCGTAAACTTTGCTGTTGCTGAAACAGGTACGTTGTGTCTGGT
>NZ_JBQCXA010000825.1:0-589 GCF_051956855.1 Neisseria sp. P0021.S007 | reverse complement strand
AATAGACATGGTTGGCGACGTTCAGGTTGAGTTTGCCGCTCAGAGGGGCAGTGTCGAAGCTGGTGCCTTGGCCGATGTTGACGGTACCGTCGGCACGGCCGTAATTGGTTTGGAGGTCGAGGTTGCTGTTGACGGTGGGCGAACCGAGTCGGCCGCCGATGGTGGCGGTCGCGTTCAGACGGCCTGCAATGCCTTGGGCTGTCGCCGGCATAAAGGATTTGAGCGAGCCTAAATCGGGAACGCTGATATTGACTTTGCCGCTGACGGGGGCGTTGTTGATGTTGTTGCCGAACTGTTGGGCGATGCCGAGCGTGCCGTCAACTTTGCCGAAGCGGGTGTTGCCTTCCAGCGTGCTGTCGATGCGGCCGTTTTGGAAACGGGTGCGCAGGGCGAGCGCGGAAAGTCCCAAAGGCTGTTTGTTTTTCGGGTCTTTGCCCAGCAGGATGATGTCACCGCTTTGTCGGCTGATGTTGAGGAAGCCGCGCGCGTTTTGACTGTATGCCAAATCCCAGTCGCCGCCCAAGACGAGGTTGTGTTCGATGGGCGGGGTGTAGAAGTTGTGCAACTCGGTAATGTGCAGATTTTGCGC
>NZ_JBQCXA010000824.1:0-589 GCF_051956855.1 Neisseria sp. P0021.S007 | reverse complement strand
AATTTTTCGGCCGCCGTTTCGGAAACATAGTCGGGATGGTGAACGTAGATTTCCGGAGTCGGCAATGCAGGACGGTCGTCCCACACTTCGTCCAACAAAGTTTCAGGATATTCGAGGCGGATGTTTTTGGCGGCAAGTGCCTGTTTCAAACCGCGCTCGCCGCTGAGTGCGAACATATCGGCAGGCGCGCCGACGACTGCGCCCTCGGGCAGATTTTGTGCCAACCACTCGGTATAAGGCGCATCAACGCCCATTTTTTGCAGCTCGATGCCGTTTGGCGCGAGCTGTTGGCCTGCCTGTTCCCAATAGCGGCTGTCCGTCCACACGCCTGCTTTATCGGCGGTTACCACCAAAGTACCGGCCGAACCGGTAAAGCCGGAAAAATCGCGACGTGCCTGCCAATGCTCGGGCAGGTATTCGGAAAGGTGCGGATCGGCGGAAGGGATGACAAACGCGTCCACGCCATGTTTTTTCATAGCTTCGCGTAAAGCGGACAAACGTTGTTGTACAGATTTCATGTGTTATGTCTCCTGTTGTTTCAGACGGCCTCTGTCATCAAGGCCGTCTGAAAACTTGTGCTGTCTATAAT
>NZ_JBQCXA010000823.1:0-589 GCF_051956855.1 Neisseria sp. P0021.S007 | reverse complement strand
ACTACGTTCCATCCTTTTATACATTAAAGACGTATTTTCATCATGCAAACCGCGCAATGCTCCGCTACTTTCTTCTATTGGTACCACACAAACGTGCGGTACTTTTTTGCGCTTGTCTGAAACAGACCAAATTGAAAATACGCAAATCAGAGCCGCCTCATTTGAGCGGCTTTTTTTATACCCACCATGGCCGCTTAAATCCACCCATTTTTAAGAAATAAGGAATACAGCCATGACCGCTTCAACTAAAATCCACAGCCAAACTCAAATGTTACACACCTGCCGCATGGTCGTTGACAGCAACAGCCACCACAGCATGTCCAACACGCTCACTTTGCCTGATACGCCCGACAACCTCATCAGCGAAGCCTTAATTCCGCAAGTACGCACCATCGCGACTTTGATTGCCGCAGAGCGTCACGATTTCAATCAAAGCAGCCCCAGCGTTTTTACTGATGAAGCGGATTTCTTCGCGGCGCGTATTTTGGTTTTGGGCGTACGCCGTTTCCATTTGGACATTACCCTGTTGCCCATGCTCAAAACCGCCAACAAACGCGCCGAAGCCTTCGCCAAACGCCATCACATGCCC
>NZ_JBQCXA010000822.1:0-590 GCF_051956855.1 Neisseria sp. P0021.S007 | reverse complement strand
GGTTTGCTCAGCGGTGAAGCCGCGCTGGAAACCACCAACATCGTCAATCCGAATGCGGGCAGCGATGAACTGTTCGACCAAGCCGTCGCCTACATTTTGGAAAGCAAAAAAACTTCCATCTCCTCCCTGCAACGCCAGTTGCGCATCGGCTACAACCGTGCCGCCAACCTGATGGAAGCGCTTGAAAACGCCGGTGTCGTTTCCCCCGCAGACATCAACGGCAGCCGCAGAATTCTGGCGCAAAAAGACCAGTTGTGATCTCAATAATTACCAAAGGTCGTCTGAAAACTGGTTATATCTGTTTTCAGACGACCTTTTTATGATGTCGGATTCAATACCTTATTTTATCGGGGTAAAATCGGCCCGCCTATCGACGATATAGTGGATTAAATTTAAATCAGGACAAGGCGAGGCAACGCCGCGCTGGTTTAAAGTTAATCCACTATATTATCCAGTCAATCAAACATTGTGATATACTAGCCAGCTAATTTTCCTGCCTTTTGCAAGCAACGGACGATAAAAGCCCCGATGGGTCGGAGCCGCTTTTGCAGTCATCATTGGCAAAAGGATTCCCATTTTTTATTTAACAC
>NZ_JBQCXA010000821.1:0-590 GCF_051956855.1 Neisseria sp. P0021.S007 | reverse complement strand
CAGCCATAAATATAAAACCGTTCTCGGTACGGTACTGCCCATGCCCGCATTGGTCAAAACGGACTGCCTGTCTTGAATCCAGCCGGTAAAGATGGAGATGCTTAATGCGCATAGCGGCATAATGATGGCAGTAATAATGTAGTCCCATAAATCAAAAATAGATTTATTGAAAATAAGCACATCGCTCCATACGCCAAAGGATAGGGCAGAAGGGATGCCGACGATAAAGATGGCAATGCCGATGACCCAAGTGTGCCGGCTGCGTTTGCGTTCATCTTGGCGGATGGTTGCCGCAATCACAGTTTCCAACATGGAAAACGCTGAAGTCAGCGTGGCAAAGACGACCAACATCATGAACACGGCAAATAAATAGTTGCCGGACGGAATTTTCATGAAGACGGCAGGTAAGACCACGAAAATCAGACCGGGGCCTTGGCTGGGTGTGGCACCCAATGCAAATACTGCTGGAAAAATGACCAAGCCTGCCAACAGCGATACCAACAGGTTCATCCACATAATGATATTGCCCGAGCGGAACATATCCTGATCTTTACCCAAATAAGAGGCATAGGTAATCATCGCCGATACGC
>NZ_JBQCXA010000820.1:0-590 GCF_051956855.1 Neisseria sp. P0021.S007 | reverse complement strand
ATGCTGCAATATTGCGTCCAAACCCTGACTGAGCGAGGCTACGTTTTCATCGGCATGGACCACTTTGCCAAACCTGACGACGAGCTCTCCATCGCCCTCAAAGAAGGTTTCCTGCAACGAAATTTCCAAGGTTATTCCACCTATGCCGACTGTGACTTGGTGGCGATCGGCGTATCCTCTATTGGCAAAATCGGCAGCACCTACTCCCAAAACGAGCGCGACATCGATACCTATTACGCCGCACTCGATGCCGGACATCTGCCGATTATGCGCGGCTACCAGCTCAATCAAGACGACATTTTGCGCCGCAACATCATTCAGGATTTGATGTGCCGCTTCTCGCTCGACTATCGGATTTACGAAAGCGTGTTCGGCATTCCGTTTAGCCGTTATTTTGCAGCCGAACTGGAAGATATGAAGCAACTGGAAACCCTCGGCCTGGTCCACCTCAAACCGCACGGCCTGACCGTTACGCCGAAGGGCCGTTTCCTGATCCGCAACATCGCCATGGTGTTCGACTACCATTTACGCCATAAAGAAACCAAAGCCAAATACTCGCAAACCGTATAAACACTTAGGCCGTCTGAACA
>NZ_JBQCXA010000819.1:0-591 GCF_051956855.1 Neisseria sp. P0021.S007 | reverse complement strand
ATACTACCAACCTGATTAAATGCAAATTCGTAAGTAATCAAAGGAAACGAAGCCAAATCCTCGATACTTAAAGGATTCATACATTCCAACAAAGGATGTTCTTTCGGCACGATAACCGCATGATTCCATTCATCACACGTCAACTTGCTCAATTCGGGATGATCGTCAATCCGCTCCGTCACAATCGCAATATCCGCCTCGCCATTACTGACCATTTGCGCAATCGCCGCAGGACTCCCTTGCTTGATCGTCAAATTGACCCTCGGATAACGCTTCACAAAATCCGCCACAATCAAAGGCAGCGCATAGCGTGCCTGCGTATGCGTCGTCGCAATCGTCAGAGCACCGCTGTCGTGATCGGTAAACTCGCTGCCGATATTCTTAATATTTTGGACATCTCGCAAAATCCGTTCCGAAATTTCCAACACCGCCTTACCCGGTTGGGAAACAGACACCACACGCTTGCCGCTGCGTATAAAAATCTGCACCCCCAGTTCTTCTTCCAAAAGGCGGATTTGCTTGGAAATACCCGGCTGCGAAGTAAAGAGCGCATCCGCAGCCTCAGACACATTCAAATTATGGCGGTACACC
>NZ_JBQCXA010000818.1:0-591 GCF_051956855.1 Neisseria sp. P0021.S007 | reverse complement strand
CTGCATCACGATGTCGGAATTCAATACAGTTTGGATTTTCATCGACACTTCGGGCGAGAGGAACAGTTTGTCGCCGTTGATCGGGCTTTGGAATGTACAGCCTTCTTCGGTCAGCTTGCGCATGTCGGGTAACGAAAATACTTGGAAACCGCCCGAGTCGGTTAAAATCGGCTTATCCCAACCGATAAATTCGTGCAGACCGCCGAATTGTTCGATGACTTCCAAACCTGGGCGCAGCCACAGATGGTAAGTGTTGCCTAAGATGATTTGCGCTTTGATGTCATGCAGGTTTTGCGGGTTCATCGCTTTGACCGAACCGTAAGTGCCAACCGGCATAAATACCGGCGTTTCGATTTTGCCGTGGTTCAGTTCCAAAGTGCCGCGTCGGGCATGACCGTCTTTTTTGTGTAAGGTAAATTTGAGCATAGCAATAATAGATTGGACGTTCGCGTGTGTGTGAAATGAAAGGGCAGATGATAAAGGATTTTTCGTTGGTTGACGGCTGGATTTTATCTTTGTCAAAACAATGCTTCAGACGGCCTGAATATTTTTGTTTGATTTATACCTCATTTTTTATTTCCTCCATCATTC
>NZ_JBQCXA010000817.1:0-591 GCF_051956855.1 Neisseria sp. P0021.S007 | reverse complement strand
ATATATGACAGGCTTTTTGGCAACAGATACAGAGTTTGCAACTGATGCGAACAATACGCCTTCGTTGAATGAACAGATTGATGTGAATAGCAAAGACGTACCTGAAACAGCAATGAGCAAAGAGGCTCAAAAAATTGCCGGTCCGTCGAAAGAACAACCTCGCGGTCTGTTGCAACGCCTGATGCGTAAGTTGCTGGGTAAATCGTAAAGGACACGTCATGAAAGAAAATAAAATTATCTTTACCGGTCCTGTTGGCGTAGGTAAAACCACTGCAATTTCAGCTTTATCTGATGAACCACCGGTTCAAACCGATGCATCCGCATCCGATATGACACTTGTCCGCAAGGGGTACACGACTGTGGCGATGGACTACGGTGTCATTCATTTGGATGAGGAAACCAAGGTTCATCTGTATGGTACGCCTGGTCAGGAGCGTTTTAATTTCATGTGGGAAATTCTGAGCCAAGGCAGTATGGGCTTGGTGCTTCTTTTGGATAATACAAGAAGCAATCCATTGAAAGACCTGCAATTCTTCTTGGATGCATTTCGGGAGTTGCTGAAAAAAGCGCCTCTGGTTGTAGGGGTAACAA
>NZ_JBQCXA010000816.1:0-592 GCF_051956855.1 Neisseria sp. P0021.S007 | reverse complement strand
ACCTGCCCGAACACACCCAAGTCTTCGACAACCTGCTGGCTTTCTCGCAATACATCATGCGTGAAAACACACAAATCGAAGAAGCCGCGCAAGCCATCCTATAAATGACAAGGCCGTCTGAAAACTGCCGACAACGGCGTTCAGACGGCTTTCAAACGACAGACTTTTCCCCGATATGCTGATTATCCGCAACCTGATTTACTGGTTCATCCTTTCCTCTAGCATTATTTTGCTGTTCCCCTTTATGCTGCTTGCCCTGCCCTTTCAAGGCGGCGCGCACAAAATGGCGCAAGTTTGGGTGCGTATCCTCAACTGGTCGCTCAAGCACATCATCGGCTTAAACTACACCTTAAGCGGCGCGGAAAACATTCCCGACCACCCCGCCATCATTTGCGCCAAACACCAAAGCGGCTGGGAAACCCTCGCCCTGCAAGAGATTTTTCCGCCGCAAGTCTATGTTGCCAAACGCGAACTTTTCAAAATCCCTTTCTTCGGCTGGGGCTTGAAGCTGGTCAAAACCATCGGCATCGACCGCAGCAACAGCCGCGAAGCCAACAAACAACTCTTAGAACAAGGCCTTGCGCGTAAAAAC
>NZ_JBQCXA010000815.1:0-592 GCF_051956855.1 Neisseria sp. P0021.S007 | reverse complement strand
TGCCGTACCTGCAATTTTATCGGGTGAATAAATTCGATAATTCAGTTTCGTATATTTCGCGCCCCATTCCCAACCATTTAATTCAATTGATTTTTTACCTATTTTAATATAAAAGCCGCTATCTTCCGACACGTCAACATTATCCATAGCAGCGTTTTCATCATAACCCATGGCACATAAAGCCCTTATATGTTTGGGCGATACCTTCCCTTCATAATGCCCGGCCCATTTGCCTTGAAACGCTTGCGGAATATCTTGGGCAGCGGCTTGGAATCCAAGAAGGAGCAAACCGGCGGTCAGAACAGATTTTAAAGTGAGCGACATTATTTATACCTTTCAAGAAAGAGTGTTCAAATCAATATGAATAATACAGGAAACGGAAAGAATATAAAAAAGGTTGTCTGAAAACGTTTAGAAAGTTTTCAGACGACTTTGGGTGGGTTTTGGGTTGCAAGCACCGCGTGCGTGCGTACCGCACACACCCTACACCCGATGCCCAGTTTCAGTAGGTCGGATTCTCGAATCCGACGGCTATTTGAGATGGCAGCGGCTTTTGTCGGATACAAGTATCCAACCTACTACTGCTGGATGA
>NZ_JBQCXA010000814.1:0-592 GCF_051956855.1 Neisseria sp. P0021.S007 | reverse complement strand
ATGCAGCATAGACTGGCTTCTGACGGGTGAAGGAGAGCCGTTTTCCAACGCCGAGCTGCCCAAAGCCACCACTTACGACACTTTGGGCAATCCGGTAGATATTGACGAATTTATCTTCGTGCCTCGCTACGACATCCATGCCGCCGCAGGACACGGACAACTTGTCGGCGATGAAAAACCCATGTTTACCATGGCATTCCGCCGTTACTGGATCGAAAACTACGTTACCCGCGACACCAAAAACCTGTCGGTCATTTCCGTCAAAGGCGATTCTATGGAAGGCGTTTTAAACGACGGGGACACCATCCTGATCAACCGCAGCGAGACTACCCCACGCGATGGGTTATATGTTCTGCGTATCAATGAAAATCTTTTGGTGAAACGGCTTCAAGTCATACCCGGCGGCATCGTCAATGTCATCTCTGCCAACGAAGCCTATCCGGCTTTTGAAATCGACCTAAATAAAATGACCGAAGATGTCGCTATCATCGGCCGCGTAGAATGGTTTGGACGGATTATTTGATCGGTACTGTGTTCAGACGACCTGAATTCATGTTTTCCTATTTCTTAGTAGAGCAGTCGGTGTAAAGAC
>NZ_JBQCXA010000813.1:0-592 GCF_051956855.1 Neisseria sp. P0021.S007 | reverse complement strand
CCCCCGACATCGTGCGAGGTACCAGCAACGTTTATCTCGCCAAAAAAATCGGCATCACCCCCATCGGCACGATGGCGCACGAGTTCCTCCAAGCCTTCCAAGCCCTCGACGTGCGCCTGCGCAACTTCCAAAAAGCCGCCCTCGAAAGCTGGGTACACGAATACCGCGGCGACCTCGGCATCGCACTGACCGACGTCGTCGGCATGGACGCATTCCTGCGCGACTTCGACCTCTACTTCGCCAAACTCTTCGACGGTCTGCGCCACGACAGCGGCGACCCCTATGTATGGGGCGACAAAGCGCATGCGCACTATAAAAAACTCAAAATCGACAGCCGCACCAAAATGCTGACCTTCTCCGACGGTCTGGATATCGAGCGCTCATGGGCGTTGCACCAATATTTCAAAGACCGTTTCAAAACCAGCTTCGGTATCGGCACCAACCTCACCAACGACATGGGGCATACCCCGCTGAACATCGTCCTGAAACTCGTCGAGTGCAACGGTCAGTCCGTCGCCAAACTCTCCGACTCTCCGGGCAAAACGATGACCACCAACAACACCTTCCTCGCCTACCTGCGTCAGGTGTTTGA
>NZ_JBQCXA010000812.1:0-592 GCF_051956855.1 Neisseria sp. P0021.S007 | reverse complement strand
ATGTTACGGCCACGCATGAGCTGACGCCTGAGAGCGGCGATTGGATTATCCATCCGCAAGCATGGCACTTTATTGCGCCGCAAACGCAAGACACGGAAATCCAACTGTCGTTTTACTGCGAGGCGGCGGACTATTTCAATAAGAAATACGGCATGAGCGCGACACATTCGGCCGTCCGCGCCGCCGAAGGCATCGTGCCTGTCGGCAAGGTTTTGGATATGGGCTGCGGCCAGGGGCGCAATGCGCTGTATCTGGGTTTGAAAGGTTTTGACGTTACCGCTGTCGATAATAATCCCCATGCGGTTCAAAACGTGGAAGAGCTGGCGCGTATTGAAGAGTTGAATGTTCGCGCGTTTGAATACGACCTCAACGCCGCCAATATTCAGGAAAACTTCGATTATATGGTGGCGACCGTAGTGTTTATGTTCCTGATGCCGCGTTATGTTCCTGATGTGATTGCCAATATGAAGGAACACACCAACCCCGGCGGCTACAACCTGATCGTGTCTGCGATGGATACGGAAGATTTTCCTTGTCCGATGCCTTTCCCGTTCAAGTTTGGCGAGGGCGAGCTGCGCGAATACTATAAGGA
>NZ_JBQCXA010000811.1:0-592 GCF_051956855.1 Neisseria sp. P0021.S007 | reverse complement strand
TTGCTGCGGCATTTAGTTTGAGCGCGTGCAGTAATTTGGATCACAAAACCGCGCACGAGGTCATGTCGATTTCCAATGACCGTATTTTAAAAGAAGACCACAGCTTTAACATCACAGGCAGCTCTCAAGTATATATCAGCCCATTGGCTGAAGCTGTATTGGCAGATGAAAAGGTGGAAAAGAAAGCCGAAGCGAAAGCAGAGGATGCCAAAGCCAAAGAGGGGGAGGCGGCAGCCTCTATGGAGGTTGCTCAAGAAGACGACGCTGCTTTGAAGCAGGAGTTTTCTGAACGAGAAGAGGCTGAGTTCCGCAATGCAATGCTTGATGCCTTGCCGGACGGCAATATCGCACAAGTTGCCGTTGATTATCTGGATAAATATCCTGCCATATCCAGTTACATGGAAGGGGTTCATCTGAATTATGAGGTAGCTGTTGACCTATCAACGCGTCAGTTTGAGATGATTCCTGAATTGGCCATCAACAACCACAATGAAAAACTTAGTATCAAACTTCCTATGAAACTGGATGCGGCAAAATGGGAAGTCTATGTTGATCCGCCTGCCAGCGTGTCTGCCATTGTTAATGCGTACAC
>NZ_JBQCXA010000810.1:0-592 GCF_051956855.1 Neisseria sp. P0021.S007 | reverse complement strand
GTCGTGGCGAGCGCATTTTGAAAATTTAACGCTGTATCGTTCAGACGGCCTTTTACTTTCAACAAAGGCCGTCTGAAAAACAGTAGGAGACAAATATGTCAAGCATCCAAATCGTTGCATTAGTTACCGTCAAACCCGAATACACCGAGGCTCTGGCTGCCCAATTTAAAGAATTGGTCAAAGCCAGCCGTGCAGAAGAAGGCAACATCAGCTACGACCTGCACCAAGAAATCGGCAAACCCAACCGTTTCGTATTCGTAGAAAGCTGGAAATCCCAAGCAGCTATTGATGAGCACAATGCCAGCGAACATTTCCAAAACTTCGTCAAATCCATCGAAGGAAAAACCGAAGCATTGGAAATCGTCTTGATGAACCAAGTCCCTGCCTAATCCCCTATTACTTTTAACTCAACCCGGATTATCCGGAACCCTCTTACACTAAGGAAATAAAATGCAAGTTTATTACGATAAAGACGCTGACCTTTCTCTGATCAAAGGCAAAACCGTTGCCATCATCGGCTACGGTTCACAAGGTCACGCACACGCAGCAAACCTGAAAGATTCCGGCGTAAATGTCGTAATCGGTCTGCGCC
>NZ_JBQCXA010000809.1:0-593 GCF_051956855.1 Neisseria sp. P0021.S007 | reverse complement strand
ATCGGCGGCCTGCCGAGCATCGAAGCGACCGGCAAAGCCGTTATCGAAGGCGGCGCGCGCAAAATCAATCCTTTCTTTATCCCAGGCTCGCTGATTAACCTGATTTCCGGCCACGTAACCATTCTCAAAGGCTACCGCGGCCCGAGCTACGGCATGGTTTCCGCCTGTACAACCGGTGCACACTCCATCGGCGACTCTGCACGACTGATTAAATACGGCGACGCAGACGTGATGATTGCCGGTGGCGCAGAAGGTGCGATCAGCACTTTGGGCGTTGGCGGTTTTGCCGCCATGAAGGCACTTTCCACTCGCAACGACGACCCTGCTACCGCTTCCCGTCCGTGGGACAAAGGCCGTGATGGTTTCGTTATCGGCGAAGGCGCTGGCGTGCTGGTGTTGGAAGAATTGGAACACGCGAAAAAACGCGGCGCGAAAATTTACGCTGAAATCGTCGGCTTCGGCATGAGCTCCGATGCCTACCACATTACCGCGCCTAACGAAGAAGGCCCTGCATTGGCTGTTACCCGCACGCTGAAAGATGCCGGCCTGAATCCTGAAGACGTTGATTACGTCAACGCACACGGTACATTGAA
>NZ_JBQCXA010000808.1:0-594 GCF_051956855.1 Neisseria sp. P0021.S007 | reverse complement strand
TACCCAGCCTGCGCCGACTGTCGCCCCTGAGAAAAAAGCCTCTTGGTGGGACAGCTTCAAAGCTTGGTTGAAACGTATTTTTGGCGGCAATACCGCAGCCGAAACCGCGCCTGTTGCCGAAGTGGCAGAAAAACGCACTTCGGGCAGCAACAACCGCAACAGCAATTCCAGCAACCGCCGCGCAAACAGCCGCCGTCAAAATCCACGCCGCAGCAACAAAAACGACGGCAGCAAAGTTGAAGTGCGCGAAGTGAATGCCGAAGCTGCCGACAGCAAGTTTGAAGAAAGCAAATCAAACGAAAGCCGCAATGACGAGCGTAAAGACACTCGCCGCAACCGCAACCGTAACAACCGCCGTGATGATCGCAACAACGAGCGCAACCGTGTTGAGGAAACGGTTGAAGACGTAAATGTTCAAGAAGTGGCTGCACTGGCTGAAATGCCGTCTGAAAACCAAGCGGAACAAAGCGGCAATAAACGCCGCCGCAACAACAGTCGTAACGAGCGCAACCGTAATCAATCTGCGGAAAACCGTGTTGAGGACGTGAACGTTCAAGCCGATGGCGAACAGGCGCAAGTCGAAGAGGACAACAA
>NZ_JBQCXA010000807.1:0-594 GCF_051956855.1 Neisseria sp. P0021.S007 | reverse complement strand
GGCCAAAATCATTTTGCTGCATGGCTTGCACATGCATTCGTGGGTCATGAGACCGCTGGCGTATTTGCTGGAACAAGAAGGTTTTGAAGTTGCTCTGTTCGATTATTACAGTGTTTTGCATTCGATGAACCGACATGTTGAAGATCTAGCGCGATGGATTGATGAGAACCATGCTGATGAAACGCTGCACTTTGTCGGCCATAGTTTGGGCGGGTTGGTCTTACGCAATTTTGCGGCGGCATATCCGGATAAAGTCAGCGGCCGTATCGTTACCATGGGTACGCCGCACCAAGGCAGCCGTGCCGCGCAGCGTGTGTTCAATATGGGTTTGCAAAAGCCAGTATTGGGCGGCTCGTATAAAGGCGCATTGGACGGTGGTATACCTGAATTACCAAAGGGTGTTGAGTTGGGCAGTATTGCCGGCAATAAACCGTATGGACTGGGTCGTGTTTTAGGTTTGCATGGCGAACATGATGGTACGGTTTTGGTCAGCGAAACGCATTGTCCGAATATGCGCGATCATGTTGTTTTGCCTGTCAGCCATAGCGGTATGCTGTTTAACCGTAAAACGGTTGAGCAGGTGGTGGCATTTTT
>NZ_JBQCXA010000806.1:0-594 GCF_051956855.1 Neisseria sp. P0021.S007 | reverse complement strand
CCACCAAGTGTTGTACCGAACCGACGCCACCGGAAGCAATGACCGGAATATCGACCGCTTCACTGACCGCGCGTGTCAAAGGCAGGTTAAAACCTTGCTTGGTGCCGTCCCGATCCATACTGGTCAGCAAAATCTAGCCCGCACCGCGCCGCTGCATTTCGACAGCCCATTCCACCGCATCCAAACCGGTCGGATTACGTCCGCCGTGGGTAAAGATTTCCCAACGGGTATTTTCAGGGTTGACCGCTTTGGCATCCACGGCAACGACAATCGCTTGTGAACCAAAAAAACCGGCCGCTTCATTTACCAAATCAGGATTGGTTACAGCGGCCGTATTGATGCTGGCCTTATCGGCACCGGCATTAAGCAGGCGACGGATATCGGCAACCGTACGCACACCGCCGCCGACCGTCAATGGAATAAAAACTTGTGATGCGACTGCCTCAATAACGTGCAAAATAGTATCGCGATTGTCGCTGGAGGCAGTAATGTCCAAAAAGGTCAATTCATCCGCGCCTTCATCGTTGTAGCGTTTGGCAACGTCAACCGGATTGCCTGCATCGCGTAAACCCAAAAAGTTGACACCTTTTACCA
>NZ_JBQCXA010000805.1:0-594 GCF_051956855.1 Neisseria sp. P0021.S007 | reverse complement strand
GCTCGGCGTGTGCCGCATCGGTAGCAATATAACGGCCGCTGCGGGCAAGTTTAAGATAGTCGGCGGCGGTCGGCATATCGGTTTGACCGTCAAAAGGCGGTTTGTCGGCGAGGGCAAAGGCATTGCCGATACCGCCGGTAGGCGTTTTGCCTTCGGGCGCGGTAATGGCGACGGCTTTGCCAACCGTGTAATCGCTCAAGCGGATGTGGTTTTGCGTATCAAACCATGCGTAGAACACTTCGCCCATACGCGCATCGGTGGCCGCCAGTACGCAGCTTGATGTTGGCGGCAGCGAAGCGGCGGCATCGAGGCAGGGAATGCCGATCATGGGTGTGTCAAACGGCGTGGCCAAACCTTGTGCAACCGCCGCGCCGATACGCAGGCCGGTAAATGCGCCGGGGCCTTGTGCATAAACGATGCAGCCCAAATCGGCAGCCGTGATGCCCGCTTCTTTAAAGAGGCGTTCGATTTTCGGCAGGATTTGTTCGGATTGCTTGGTGCCGACGTTTTCATGAAACAGGCGGACTTCGCCTTGATGTTCCAATGCGATGGACAGAAAGGCTGTGCTGGTGTCAATGGCAAGAGTCGGGCGGT
>NZ_JBQCXA010000804.1:0-594 GCF_051956855.1 Neisseria sp. P0021.S007 | reverse complement strand
AACCTGAACCCAAGCCTGCTGCGCGCCTGCTTCGCTTTCTTCCTGTTGGTATAAGCGTTCAGACGGCATGATTAAGTTTTGGATATCGTTTTGCAGGCAATGCAATAAGGTATCGTCTTTTCCCTTTTCATAAACCTGAATATCCTGCTCGGTTTCCACTTCCGACAGAAAATCAAAGAAATCGCGCCCCTGCTTGCCCAAAGAAGCCAACAGCGGATGCCCTGCCTGCGACAAATCCGCCTCATCGCCCCTTTTCAAAATCTGCGCCTCGTCGATGACCTCGCCCCAATATTGGCTGCTCGGATTGAGCGCAAACACAAATACATCGCAATGCTTGGAAATTTGGTGCAGCAATTGCAGATACATCGGCGCCATTGTCGAAATGCCGAATACAAACAACCTTTGCGGCAAGACCGATTTATCCAACTGCGCCAAGAGCTTTTCCCACAAGGCCACGCGGTGCGGCGCAGATTGGCTGCCATCGTCCAAATAACGCCACAGCCGTGCCTGCCAATCCTCATCATCGCCCAAACCCAGCAGCTTCCCAGCCTGCCACGCATCAATCCAATCTGGGCGGTACACCAAATATTGGTC
>NZ_JBQCXA010000803.1:0-594 GCF_051956855.1 Neisseria sp. P0021.S007 | reverse complement strand
ACCGACAATGCAGGCAAATTCATTCGGATATTCGCTAACGCCTAAAACAATCTCTTCATTTTTCGGTGCAAAATAATAGCTGTGAACAAAATAGAAATACTCGTTTTGCCCAATGTCTTGAAATAAAGGATGCGGACGGGTTTGGCGCACTGTATTCCAACCCATATGCGGCACTTTCAGACGGCCTCCTTGCTCATCGGTTTGATTGGGCAAAAACCGTTTTACTTGACCTTCAAACCAACCCAAACCATCTGTATCGCCTTCTTCACTGTGTTCAAACAATAATTGCGCACCTACGCAAATTCCAAAAAACGGCTTGTTTTTCAGGCCGTCTGAAACCGCCTCACCCAAACCGCTTGCCTCCAGCGCCGACATGCAATCCGGCATGGCACCCTGCCCTGGAAAGATAACCTTATCCGCCGCCATCACCTCTTCAGGCCGCGAAGTCAGATAAACCTCGGCATTTTGATTAGACAAAACCTGCGCCGCCTGAACAGATTTCAATACTGAGTGCAGGTTTCCCATTCCATAATCAACAATCGTTACTTTCATTGCTTCTCCTCAGGCCGTCTGAAAACATTTAATGATTAATAT
>NZ_JBQCXA010000802.1:0-594 GCF_051956855.1 Neisseria sp. P0021.S007 | reverse complement strand
ATACACCTGCGTGCAGGGTGAAATAGTCCACGCCTTGTTCTGCCTGCTCGATTAAGGTATCGCGCACCAAATCCCAAGTCAGGTCTTCGGCAATGCCGCCGGTTTTTTCCAAAGCTTGGTAAATCGGCACCGTGCCGATGGGGACGGGCGCGTTGCGGATAATCCATTCGCGCGTTTCGTGGATGTGCGCGCCTGTGGATAAGTCCATAATCGTGTCCGCGCCCCAACGCAGCGACCATACCATTTTTTCGACTTCTTCGGTCAGGCTGGAGGTTACGGCGGAGTTGCCCAAGTTGCCGTTGATTTTGACGCGGAAGTTGCGGCCGATAATCATCGGTTCGAGTTCGGGGTGGTTGATGTTGGCAGGGATAATCGCACGTCCGGCGGCGATTTCTTGGCGCACGAATTCGGGCGTGATTTGGTCGGGATGGGTTGGGATATTCGCGCCGAAACTTTGCCCTGCGTGTTGTTTCAAGAGCTTGGCGTATTCAGGCCGTCTGAAAAGTTCGTCCAGCTTCATGCGTTCGCGTATGGCGACAAACTCCATTTCCGGCGTAATGATGCCTTGGCGGGCGTAGTGGAGCTGGGTTACAT
>NZ_JBQCXA010000801.1:0-594 GCF_051956855.1 Neisseria sp. P0021.S007 | reverse complement strand
GTCCAACATCTCGCGCACTTTGCGGATTTTCACCAGTGTATTCGGGATAAAGCTTTGTCCGCCGAAGCCCGGGTTGACCGACATCAGCAACACCATATCCAGTTTGTCCAAAACGTTTTCCAGAATATTGACCGGCGTGGCAGGATTCAATACTAAGCCTGCCTGGCAGCCGTATTCTTTAATCAAACCCAAGCTGCGGTCGATGTGGCGGCTGGCTTCCGGATGAAAGGTAATGATATTGGCACCGGCTTTGGCAAACGCATGAATCAAATCGTCCACCGGCTCAACCATCAAATGCACATCGACCGGCACGGTTGCATACGGTTTCAAAGCCGCGCAAACCATAGGGCCGAAAGTCAGATTCGGCACATAATGATTGTCCATCACGTCAAAATGAATCAAATCCGCACCGGCGCGGATAACTTCGGCAACCTCTTCGCCCAAGCGGGCAAAATCAGCGGACAAAATACTGGGGGCAATACGGTAGTCGGTCATGTTTATTCTCCTAAAGTGTGTTCCTTTGTCATTATCGCATTTTTAACCCTATGTTGTATGCCGCCGACAACGTCTCTACCGTCATTTTTATGAATTTAC
>NZ_JBQCXA010000800.1:0-595 GCF_051956855.1 Neisseria sp. P0021.S007 | reverse complement strand
CCTGAAGCCCGTGCTATTGCACAAAACCTTTTCAATACCTACTGTATCCAATGTCACGGCTCAGATGCCAAAGGCTCCAAAGGCTTCCCGAATTTGACCGACGACGATTGGTTGTGGGGTGGCGAACCTGAAAAAATTCAGGAAACCATTGAAAAAGGCCGTACTGCCGCCATGCCTGCATGGGGTCCTGCTTTGGGTGAAGAAGGTGTGAAAAACGTAACACAATATGTTATGTCCCTTTCTAAACCTAAAGGTCAATACGACGAAGAACGTGCAGAACGCGGTAAAGCCCTGTTTAGCGGCCCACCTGCCAACTGTTTCACTTGTCACGGCGACAAAGGTCAAGGTATCCAAGGCCTCGGCCCGAATCTGACCGACGATGTATGGTTGTGGGGCGGTACTCAAAAAGCGATTACCGAAACCATTACCAACGGCCGCAGCAGCCAAATGCCTGCTTGGGGTCACTTCCTCGACAAAGACAAACTGCACATCATGACTGCTTATGTTTGGGGTTTGTCCAACAAAGACGGTAAAAAAGCTCCTGCTAAAAAAGCCGAGCCTGCTCCGGCAGCTCAACCTGCCGATGCTTCTGCTC
>NZ_JBQCXA010000799.1:0-538 GCF_051956855.1 Neisseria sp. P0021.S007 | reverse complement strand
CTCCACCACATCGAGCCCGGCCCCGCCAGCAAAAGCTACGGCATCGCCGTCGCCAAACTCGCCGGCCTGCCCAACCGCGCCCTCAAAGCCGCCCAAAAACATCTGGACGAACTTGAAGCCCAAGCCGCCGCCAACCGTCCGCAGTTGGACATTTTCAGCGCCATGCCGTCTGAAAATAGAGTGGGTGAGGAAGAACAGGAAATTGAACCGGTTTGCCATGCCCAGACCGATGAGTTGGCCGAAGCGTTGGCGCAAATCCAGCCCGACAACCTTACGCCGCGCGAAGCCTTGGATGCCTTGTACCGTTTGAAAGATATCTGCAACAAGGTGTCGTAAACAACACAAAGGCCGTCTGAAACAGGAGAAACATATAATGAGTTTTGCTGACATTACCGTGGTGGGTATTACCGGCGCAGATTCTTATACCGAGGGCACGATGTACGCCGTTGCCCGCAGTTGCGCCGAATTGCCCGGAAGCCGTGGATTGCTAATCAGCCCAAGCCGTCCGCAAGGTTTGTCCTGTCTCTTCTACCCATCT
>NZ_JBQCXA010000798.1:0-595 GCF_051956855.1 Neisseria sp. P0021.S007 | reverse complement strand
ATCGCGGCGATGATGACCGCGCCGTCGGGCATGAGGCCGTCTGAAGGCTCTTCGTAAGGCTTCGCCAGCCCTTTCGCCGCCAAATCGACGGTGGCAAAACGCGCGTGCGGGTTGCTCGGGCCTGCCATGTTGCGCGTTACGCTGCTCAAATCAAACTTCAACACGCGCGGATAAACGGCGGTTTCTAAGGCATCTGCCCACAGCCCTGCGGTTTTGGCGTAGGTTTCCACCAATTTCACCTGCGCGTCGTCGCGTCCGGTCAGTTTCAAATAATCAATGGTTTGCGCGTCGATGGCGAACATGGCGGCAGTCGCGCCGAACTCCGGCGTCATGTTGGAAATGGTCGCGCGGTCGCCGATGGACAGGCTTCTCGCGCCCTCGCCGAAAAATTCGACAAACGCCCCAACCACGCGCTCTTTGCGCAGAAACTCGGTCAGCGCCAACACAATATCCGTCGCCGTAATGCCCGCCTGCCGTTTGCCCGTCAACTCCACGCCGACAATATCGGGCAGGCGCATCATGGACGCGCGCCCCAGCATCACGGTTTCCGCCTCCAAACCGCCCACGCCTACGGAAATCACGCCCAGCGCATCAA
>NZ_JBQCXA010000797.1:0-595 GCF_051956855.1 Neisseria sp. P0021.S007 | reverse complement strand
CAACAGACGTGTCGGATCGTTAGTGTCGATACTGTCAGGATGCGGTAATTCGGCATAATCGCCGGCATAAATGACTTCGGCCTGCTCGGAATACGGACGCCATTTATCCACCCATGACGCGCCAAACAAAGCAATTTGCGGTTTATCCAAAGCAGCAGCGATGTGCATCGGTGCAGAATCGACACCGACAAACAGTTTGGCTCCCTCAATGGCCGCCGCCAATTCACGCAGGCTCAAGCATCCGGACAACACATATACTTTTCTGCCTTCCGGAATATTCAGACGGCCTATAATTTCCTGAAGCATGTATTGTTCGACAGTGTCGGGAGAAGCAGTCAACACGACATTCTGCCCGCTGTTGAGCAGAAGCTGTACGATGGCGGCATTCTTGCCGTCTTCCCAACATTTGAAATGCCAACGCGCACCCGGGTGCAACAACACATAATCTTCGCCGCTCCAACCCTGCTCACGCAATTTCTGCCGCATGCTTTCCCTTGCATCTTGCGCCACCCAAAGGCGTACTTTCGCATCGGCCACGTCTTCCGGCTGGATAAGCGGCGCAAGGATATTCAATTGGTTCTCAACGATATGATGG
>NZ_JBQCXA010000796.1:0-595 GCF_051956855.1 Neisseria sp. P0021.S007 | reverse complement strand
TTACCGGTCTGATGAAATTCATTTCTTGAACAGCCACGGTTACAATTCGTCCCTGTGCGATTTCTGCCGCCAAAATACCGCCGCCCAGATCCATTTGCGACATAATCCAGCCGCCGAAGATATCCTGATTAGGATTGGTATCACGCGGCATGGCTACCGTACGCAATAAAAGTTGTCCTTCGGGTGCAGCATGTGTTTGTTTGTTGTCAGACATAAATAATCCTGTCAAAAAAGTGGTATTTTACGCCATTTATGGCGCCAAACCTATGTAGGCCGTCTGAAAAATCAGAAGGCAAAGTGTTACAATCAACATATTCATCAGACAAAGGAGAAAGCTCATGCATCCGATTCAAGAACCACGAAATAGCGGCCTTTTGCGCGTATCCGACATTCACGAGATCTACTGGGAAGAATCAGGCAATCCTGATGGCCACCCCGTGATTTTCCTGCATGGCGGCCCCGGAGCAGGCGCATCACCTGCCTGTCGCGGCTTTTTCAATCCAGAGCATTTCCGCATCGTTATTATCGACCAACGCGGTTGCGGACGTTCCAAACCCTATGCCTGTATCGAAGACAATACCACATGGGATTTGGT
>NZ_JBQCXA010000795.1:0-596 GCF_051956855.1 Neisseria sp. P0021.S007 | reverse complement strand
CTCGTGCTCGGCCCGACGCTGGCGCGTTTCGGTGAAGCCCAAGTCAGCCTGCCTGGCGGCTGCGCCATCGGTTCGCGCCCCGTTGACCAGCACCTCAAAGGCCTCGAGACCATGGGTGCGGAAATCACCATAGAACACGGCTACGTCAAAGCCAAAGGTCGTCTGAAAGGCGCACGCGTGGTGATGGATATGATTACCGTCGGCGGTACGGAAAACCTGCTGATGGCGGCGACCCTCGCCGAAGGCACCACCGTTTTGGAAAATTGCGCCATCGAACCCGAAGTCGTCGATTTGGCAGAATGCCTCGTCAAAATGGGCGCGAAAATCAGCGGCATCGGTACGTCAACCATGACCGTCGAAGGCGTGAAAGAGCTGCACGGCTGCGAACACAGCGTCGTGCCTGACCGCATCGAAGCCGGTACCTTCCTTTGCGCCGTCGCCATGACCGGCGGCAAAGTCGTCCTGCGCAAAGCTGCCCCCAAAACCATGGAAGTCGTTTTGGACAAACTCGTCGAAGCCGGCGCCATCATCGAAGCGGGCGACGACTGGATTTCCATCGACATGCAGCAACGGCCGAAAGCGGTAAACATCCGCAC
>NZ_JBQCXA010000794.1:0-596 GCF_051956855.1 Neisseria sp. P0021.S007 | reverse complement strand
GCACAAAGGCACATAAATCGCGGTAATAATCGGCAAAGTGGAGAAAGACGAGCCGATGCCCATGGTTACCAGCAGGCCGACAAACAGCATGGTAAAGGCGGCCATGCCTTTATTGCTTCCGAACAAAGCCATGCTGCGTTCGACCAAAGGCTGAATGTCGCCGGTCGCGTTCATGACGGCGGCGAAACCTTGTGCCGCAATCATAATAAAGCCGACCATCGCCATCATT
This sequence comes from Neisseria sp. P0021.S007, assembly GCF_051956855.1. Classification (NCBI taxonomy): domain Bacteria; kingdom Pseudomonadati; phylum Pseudomonadota; class Betaproteobacteria; order Neisseriales; family Neisseriaceae; genus Neisseria; species Neisseria sp. P0021.S007. The sequence goes on along the minus strand of NZ_JBQCXA010000794.1, from coordinate 367 downwards.
TTGATGCCTTCGCCGAACACATCACTGGCGGCGGAACGGTTCATCACGCCCAACATCATAAACACGGCAAAGCCCAACATCGCGCCCAATACCAACGAGTTTTCATACAAAAGCTGAATGGCAAAACACACGGCAATCGCCACGGCCGCCACCAAGCTGCGATAGGTTGACGGCTCTTGCTGCTGCACCGCTTCACGGTTGTCTTCCATATCGGCGGCGTTGTTTTGATAAATACGCGGCTTGCGGTAGTGCAAAAAGGCCAGCAGCAAACCGGACACCATGCCCAAAGCCGGAATCGCCATTGCGTGCATTACATTGATGCCGCCGGTGTCCATGCCTGCCGAGCGGATATTGCCCAACATGATGT
>NZ_JBQCXA010000793.1:0-596 GCF_051956855.1 Neisseria sp. P0021.S007 | reverse complement strand
TTTTCAGACGGCCTTGCTGTAGGTACGATTGGCGGCGGCAACCATTTTGCCGAGTTGCAAACCGTTGACACCGTTTATCGCACCGATTTGCTTCCGCCCGATTTTGATGAAAACCATCTGCAACTGTTGGTGCATAGCGGTTCGCGCGGATTGGGCCAGCAGATTTTGCAATACCATATTGCCGCCTTCGGGCATCAAGGTTTGGCGGAAGAGGGCGAAGCGGCGGCGGCCTATCTTGCCGAACACCAAACAGCCCTTGAATTTGCCAGCCTTAACCGCCGTTTGATTGTGGCCAGAATGCTTGACCGTTGGCGCGCAGAAGGAACATGCCTGCTCGATGTCCACCATAATTTTTTGGAACAAACCGAGATTGACGGCACAATCGGTTGGCTGCACCGAAAAGGCGCAACGCCCACCGATAAAGGCTTGGTCATGATACCCGGCTCGCGCGGCGATTACAGCTATCTGGTCCAACCTGCCGAAGATTGTCAAATTTCGTTGAATACCTTGGCTCACGGCGCAGGTCGGAAATGGCAGCGCGGCGAATGCAAAGGCAGGTTGTCGCACAAATACACTGCCGACAGCCTGCGCCAGAC
>NZ_JBQCXA010000792.1:0-596 GCF_051956855.1 Neisseria sp. P0021.S007 | reverse complement strand
ATATCCTCCTACTTTGTCTGCCTGATATGCTTTTTGCAGTGGTGTAATTTGCGCTAAGCGGGCATGATCAATTTGTTCAGCGATAAGGTGCGCTTTTCCTTGCGCGCGACACTCGGCTGCAATTTTGCCTGCATCTACTTGGTTGGCGGCTTCAAGTAAGGCCAGCCAGTGTTCGCGTTGCGGATAGGGGGTATCTTCAAGATTCAGACGGCCTTGTTTGTCGGCCACGCAGACGTTTAAGGCCGTCTGAAAACGTTCGGGGCGGCGGAATGCGTCGGTTTTTTTCAAAACATTCAAAATGGTTTTGCTTTTGAACTGCCCGACTTGATGGAGCATGATGTGCCAACGGCAGACAAGTTCGGCAAGCTCGGCGCAGTGTTTGGGTGCGCGCAGGCGTTGATTGACTTCGCGGACGGGTTCGACGCCGTTGACGTCGTGTCCGTAGTGTTTCGGCAGGATGTCGGCCGGTGTTTTTGCCTTGCCTAAGTCGTGCAATAAGGCGGCATAGCGTTCGGCGAGGGAGAGGTTCATTTCTGCGGCTCGTTGTACAACCATCAGCGTATGAATACCGCTGTCGATTTCGGGATGATAGTCGG
>NZ_JBQCXA010000791.1:0-597 GCF_051956855.1 Neisseria sp. P0021.S007 | reverse complement strand
CTACCGGTCGGCGTTCTTGGTCATAACGAATGTGCTGATTTTGCCCACCTTCTCCGCCAACAAAGGTCAGCAGCCCGCATTCGTTATAACGGTAGCGGGTTTCACGTCCCATTTCATCAGTAATTTTAATGGGTCGGCCCAAAGCATCACGTTCAGTCAAAACGCTACTGCCATCTGCAAAGACTTTTTTAACGACTTCGCCATGATGGTCGTAATAAAGGTGTTCACTACGTCCTAATGCGTCAGTGATTTGGGTATGTCCGTCGGCATAGGCAAAACGCCACTCTTCGCCATTGTCGGTATGGCTGCGCAATACCCGGCCTTTAGGGGTATAGTGGTCGTATTGATAGTAGGTATTTAATCCTGCTGCAGTTTGGTGACGGATCATCATATGGCGGCGATAACCGAAACGTCGGTGAACGAAACCTTCGGTATCTTCTACTGCGACAAGATCGCCGTTGTCGTCATAACGGTAACGGACAAGAAGTTCCCGACCTTCAGGTAGGTTATCGTTATAGCTACCCATACTGATAAGGCGGTAAACGGGGATCTGCGTTAAAGGGCTGAGATTGTCAAACTCGAACCATATCTCACGTC
>NZ_JBQCXA010000790.1:0-597 GCF_051956855.1 Neisseria sp. P0021.S007 | reverse complement strand
ATCATCTATTTGGCGATTGGCGTGGTGGGTATGTTTTTTGTCTATCCTGCTTTGATAGCTGTTGTCGGTTTATCTCTCTTCGACATCTTTAAATACCTGACATCTACGCCGGAAGAATTTGAACAAGTTTATGTTATCGGTAAGAAAGAGTGGTTTTAAGCATTGGCTGATGTCTTTGAATATTGAGCGGAACGATAGCGCGAAGTTTCAAATATTCATTTCATCTTAAAAACCAAAAAAGGTCGTCTGAAAATTTCCAGACGACCTTTTGCTATTGCGGGGAATGAAACAGCTAACCTGGAAACGGTATCAGCCGCCCATAAACCAGAATTTCAATGCCCACAATACGGCGACTATCCATACCATAGGCGGCACGTCTTTCACGCGGTTGCATAAAAGTTTAATCACGGCGTAGCTGATGAAGCCGAAAGCAATGCCGTCGGCAATCGAATAGGTGAACGGCATGAACACGATGGTCAGGAAAGCGGGGGCGGCTTCGGTCATGTCGTCCCAGTCGATTTCGCGCGCGCTGCGCAGCATTTGCGCACCGACGTAGAGCAGTGCGGGCGCGGTGGCAAAGCCGGGGATGCTCTGCAC
>NZ_JBQCXA010000789.1:0-597 GCF_051956855.1 Neisseria sp. P0021.S007 | reverse complement strand
GGCAATGACCGTTGTCGTCGCGCCCGTTTTAGGTCCTATTTTCGGCGGTTGGATTTCGGATAATTCGCATTGGGGTTGGATTTTCTTCATCAACATCCCTATCGGTATTATTTCTGCACTTATTGTGTGGCAGCAATTGAGGGATAGGGAAACGGAAGTGGTGAAGACGCCGATAGATTACATTGGTTTAGTATTGATGGTGGTTGGTGTTGGTGCGCTGCAAATGATGCTGGACAGAGGCAAAGAGTTGGACTGGTTTGCCTCTGTAGAGATTATCGTTTTAGGTATAGTGGCATTGGTATGTCTGACATATTTTGTGGTTTGGGAACTGGGCGAGAAATACCCCATTGTCGATTTTTCTTTGTTTAGCAACAGAAATTTTACGATAGGCGTACTGGCGACCTCATTGGGCTTTATGGTTTATATGGGTACGCTCACGCTGTTGCCGCTAGTGTTGCAGTCTAATCTTGGTTATACGGCAACATGGGCGGGCTTGGCGGCTGCACCTGTGGGCTTTCTTCCTATCTTGTTGTCCCCGATCATAGGTAGATTCGGCAACCGTATTGACATGCGTCTTCTTGTTACCGCAAGTTTCTT
>NZ_JBQCXA010000788.1:0-597 GCF_051956855.1 Neisseria sp. P0021.S007 | reverse complement strand
GGAATAAAATATGAGCAGCAACGCATGGCTATTTTGGGCATTGGCATCGGCAGGCTTCGCCTCATTGACCGCCATTTTCGCCAAAATGGGTTTACAGGGCATAGATTCGGATTTCGCCACATTTATCCGCACCTTGGTCATCCTCGCCGCCTTGGTATTGTTTTTAACCTACACCGGCAAATGGCAGGGCGTGAACGGCTTTACCGGCCGCAACTGGACATTCCTCATCCTATCCGGCCTCGCTACCGGCGCATCTTGGCTTGCCTACTTCAAAGCCCTGCAACTGGGCAACGCATCGCAAGTCGCACCCGTCGACAAATTCAGCCTGGTCCTAGTTGCCCTGATGGCCGTCGTTTTCTTAGACGAACGCCCAAGTACGCAGGAATGGATAGGCTTAGGCTTGGTAACCGCAGGCGTATTGACTTTGGCTTTGAAACGATAAAGATTGGGACATCAAAAAAGGCCGTCTGAAAAATTTCAGACGGCCTTTGCTTTGCTTCAAACAATCAGCTCACAATTAATTTGAACCGACTTTGATTTTTTGCCACAAGTTAACAGACAGTTTTTTCGCATCTGCGCTCATTTTAGGCATAACGA
>NZ_JBQCXA010000787.1:0-597 GCF_051956855.1 Neisseria sp. P0021.S007 | reverse complement strand
ATATTATTACCATAATATGTGTTATAACCCAAATTCTCACTGGCAACCGCCTGACCTGTCCGATGACGTTTGGCATCGGTCATATATTGCCAGTTACCGGAATATTTCACCGTTCCCGCGCTCGGTAAAGATTGGGAGGGATGTTCTCCGGAATAATATACAAACCCGTCATAACCAAACCGGTGGGTAAACCGCTTACCACCTGAGTTCTGTTTGATTTCGTCTTCTCCTGTTTGAGTATAAACATATCCGGCCCGGACATATTTATATTGATACACAGCATCTTTTGAATCGGACGTGTAGATTTGTGCATTAGGATGCCGTCCTTTGATTTCCTTTTTAAGTTTGTCGACCTGTTCTTGCGGCGTACCGTCTAAAAACAGGATATCCTCCTCTTTAAGCGGCAGATACTCCTCTGCCTGATGCTTATCGGGAATTTCCGTACCGTCTTTGTTATAAAAAGCAATATTCCGCCTTGGCAACCGCATTGCCGCACCGACGGCGGGCTGGTTGACCGGCGTGGTTTCTATAGAAGGTTTGGCAGGAGCCGGAGCAGGAATATCCTCAGGCTTGGAAGGTTTGGAATCTGACGGGGTT
>NZ_JBQCXA010000786.1:0-597 GCF_051956855.1 Neisseria sp. P0021.S007 | reverse complement strand
TCATCGTACCGTTTATGGCGATTATCTATATTTTGTGTGCGGTCGTTATCCTGTTTGAATTCTCCGACCACATCGTACCGATGTTCAACCACATCTTTACCGCCGCCTTCAATCCCGAAGCTGTGTTAGGCGGCGCGGCAGGTATCGGTATGCGCGAAGCCGTCCGTTACGGCGTGGCACGCGGACTGTTTTCCAACGAAGCAGGTATGGGTTCGACACCGCACGCACACGCTACTGCCGACGTGAACCACCCCGTTCAACAAGGCTTGGCGGCATTTATCGGCGTCTTCATCGACACCATCTTGGTCTGCACCGCCACCGCGCTGATTATCCTCCTGACCGATGCCAACCTTTCCGGCGAACAAGGCGCGGCGGTGACCCAATTCGCCTTCAGTAAAGCCTTCCCCGGCTTCGGTTCGCAACTGCTCGCCGTCTGCCTGACCTTCTTCGCCTTCACCACCATCATCGGCTGGTCCTACTTTGGCGAGTCCAACATCCGCTTCCTCTTCAGGGGAAAACACTTGGGCATCTACCGCGCGCTCGTGCTACTGGCTATCGTGTTGGGCACGCTGGGCAAATTCGATTTGGTTTGGAGCC
>NZ_JBQCXA010000785.1:0-598 GCF_051956855.1 Neisseria sp. P0021.S007 | reverse complement strand
GGTTAAAGCCCTCGAGGAATACGGCATCGGCCGCCCCTCAACCTACGCCCGCATCATCTCCACGCTCAAAGACCGCGAATACGTTACCCTTGAGCAAAAACGCTTTATGCCTACCGATACAGGCGACATCGTCAACAAATTCTTGACCGAACACTTCGCCCAATACGTCGATTACCACTTCACCGCCAAACTCGAAGACCAGCTCGACGAAATCGCCGACGGCAAACGCCGCTGGATTCCCGTGATGGACAAATTCTGGAAACCGTTCATCAAACAAGTGGAAGAAAAAGAAGGCATCGAACGCGCCAAATTCACCACGCAGGAACTCGACGAAACCTGCCCGAAATGCGGCGAACACAAACTGCAAATCAAGTTCGGCAAAATGGGTCGTTTCGTCGCCTGCGCCGGCTATCCCGAGTGCAGCTACACGCGTAACGTCAACGAAACCGCCGAAGAAGCCGCCGAGCGAATCGCCAAAGCCGAAGCCGAGCAAGCCGAACTCGACGGGCGCGAATGTCCCAAATGCGGCGGACGGCTGGTGTACAAATACAGCCGCACCGGCAGCAAATTCATCGGCTGCGCCAACTACCCCAAATGC
>NZ_JBQCXA010000784.1:0-598 GCF_051956855.1 Neisseria sp. P0021.S007 | reverse complement strand
GAATGCCGCCTGCAAGCAGGGCAGCGAGGATTTTGTATTTATTTGTCCAAATTACGCGCAGCTGTTGACCGAAGTCGATTTCGTCATTGTCTGCGCTGTAAGGTATGTAGGTCGTTTTTTTCATTGCTTGCTTTCTTGTTTATGCCGGTTTTATACCGGTTGAGTTTTTCCGTTTAGTTTGGTTTTCCAAGTGTCTGCGGCAGCATTGAGCTGTTCAAAAACGGCTTCAAACATTTCGCTGCTTTGTTTGTATGGGTCAGGTACGGTTTTTTTAGGTAACCATTGGGCAAACAGCATGGTTTTGCTGCGTGCCGGCGAATGGATGTCGGCAACCATATCGATTTGACTGGGCTCCATCACAAGAATCAAATCGGCCTGCTCGCACATTTGGGCGGTCAGCTGGCGTGCCGTATGGCCTGCAACGATAACGCCGTGTTTGAGTGCGGTTTTAATAGCTTGGAAATCGGCATCCTTCCCTGCCAGTGCTTTTATGCCGGCGCTGCTGATTTGATGGCCGGTTAGTTTTTTCTGCATGATCCGCTCTGCTGTAGGGGAGCGGCAGATGTTGCCTAGGCAGACGATGAGTATGTTGTGGTAC
>NZ_JBQCXA010000783.1:0-598 GCF_051956855.1 Neisseria sp. P0021.S007 | reverse complement strand
GCTTTGTGTGCCAACATCGGTTGACCGACGATATCGCCGATAGCGTAGATGTGCGGCACATTGGTGCGCATTTGTTTGTCCACTTCGATGAAGCCGCGATCAGTTACAGCAACACCAGCTTTCTCAGCGCTGATGAGTTTGCCGTTAGGCGCACGACCGGCAGCTACCAGTACGGCATCGTAACGTTGTGGTTCTTTAGGCGCATTTGCACCTTCGAAGGTAACGTAAACGCCGTCTTCTTTAGGCTCAACAGCAACAGTTTTGGTGTTAATCATGATGTTGTCAAAACGGTATTCGTTTTGTTTTTGCCATACTTTAACCAAGTCGCGGTCTGCGCCTTGCATCAGGCCGTCCATCATTTCAACCACATCCAGGCGAGAACCCAGAGTGCTGTAAACCGTACCCATTTCAAGACCGATAATACCGCCGCCGATAATCAGCAGTTTGCCCGGTACTTCTTTCAGAGCCAAAGCGCCGCTGGAATCGATGATGCGTGGATCTTCAGGGATGAAAGGCAGTTTGGTTACGCGGCTGCCTGCTGCGATGATACAGTTTTTGAAGGCAACGATTTTTTTCTCACCGGTAGGCGTAGCTTGTT
>NZ_JBQCXA010000782.1:0-598 GCF_051956855.1 Neisseria sp. P0021.S007 | reverse complement strand
ATTTGCTGCTCAACGGATTTGCGTTCGGTCATCATTAAGTCAGCCAACTCGTCGATAACGACCACAATCAACGGCAGTTTTTCCAGAGGCTCAGGATCGTCAGGATTTAAGCTGAACGGGTTGAGCAATGGTTTGCCTGCTGCTTTGGCTTGTTCGACTTTTTGGTTGAAACCGTCCAAATTACGCACGCCGGCATGGGAAAGCAGGCGATAGCGTTTTTCCATTTCGGCAACACACCAGTTCAATGCTTGGCCTGCCTCACGCATATCGGTCACAACCGGGCAGAGCAGATGCGGAATGCCGTCGTAAATGCTTAATTCCAGCATTTTCGGGTCAATCATAATGAAGCGGACTTCGTCGGGCGTGGCTTTGAAGAGCATGGACATAATCATGCCGTTCACGCCGACAGATTTACCCGATCCGGTCATACCTGCGACTAAAAGATGCGGCATTTTTGCCAAGTCGCCGACAACGGGGGTACCTGCAATATCTTTACCCAAGGCAACGGTCAGTTTGGACTTGGCGTCGGTAAACACGGATGAAGAGAGGATTTCGCTCAACATGACATCTTGGCGTTTCTCGTTGGGCAATTCAATGC
>NZ_JBQCXA010000781.1:0-598 GCF_051956855.1 Neisseria sp. P0021.S007 | reverse complement strand
TCTTCGCCGACCGCACATGGTCTGGAGCAGGTACAATTCCAAGTGGCGGCGAATAAAGGCAATCCGTCCCGACCTTTGAATAAAGTGGCTTCCGGCGGCGAATTGGCGCGTATCAGCTTGGCTTTGCAAGTGGTTGCCAGCCAATACACGCAAGTGCCGACATTGATTTTCGACGAAGTGGATACCGGTATTGGTGGCGGCGTCGCCGAAATGGTCGGTAAAGCTTTGCGTGCCTTAGGTAAAAAACATCAAGTCTTGGCGGTAACCCATCTTCCTCAAGTCGCCTCTTGCGGTGAAAACCATTGGCAGGTCCGCAAGCATAGCGAAGGGGAGCAAACCGTCAGCGAAATCAGCGTGTTGAACCATCATCAGCGCATTGAGGAAATCGCGCGTATGCTGGGTGGCGAAATTATTACTGATACTACACGCAGCCATGCCGCCGAACTCTTGCATTTGGCAGCCGCCTAAAAGCCTCAAGGCCGTCTGAAAATAGGATTCAGACGGCCTTTTCTATATTTTGCCACCTTTTCAGGCAGGCAGAATACAAGGTATGATTATATCGTCTATTTACAAGGAAATTTTGATGAAAGTCCTGTTT
>NZ_JBQCXA010000780.1:0-599 GCF_051956855.1 Neisseria sp. P0021.S007 | reverse complement strand
AATCAATGCTTCAGGCAAGCCGGCTTCCTTCGCGCCCGCTTTGGTCACCCACTCATCCAAGTTTTCCACTTTCAAACCTGAATTGGCGGCTGCTTTTGCCAAAGAAGATGGATCATTGAAGGCATCTTCACCCAATTTTTCTTTAGCGGCATTAAAGGCAGAAGCTGCTTTTTTCAGTTTCAAGGCTGCTTCGATACGCGCTTTGGCTTGTTCCAAAGTCGGCTCAGCTTCGACATTCAAAACTTTGATAACGTGATAACCCAAAGATGATTTAACGGTATCGCTGACTTCGCCTTTGCCCAATGCAAATGCCGCTTTATCAAATTCAGGTCCAAAGCCACTGCCGCCGCTTTTGCTCAGGTAGCCCAAATTGCCGCCTTTGTTGCTGCTAGACAAATCTTTGGAGTACTTGGCCGCCAGCTCGGCGAAAGCATCTGGGTGCGCTTTGAGCTCTGCAGCCATTTTATCTACTTCGGCTTTAATTTCCGCATTGCTTGCTTCATCTCCGTTAGGCATAACAGGAATGAAAATATGCGCAATTTCGGCTCTTGGCGACAAATCTACGCTTTTGCTGTCGTAAGCTTTTTGTACTTCTTCTG
>NZ_JBQCXA010000779.1:0-600 GCF_051956855.1 Neisseria sp. P0021.S007 | reverse complement strand
TTTATTGGGTTGATATCGAATGAAAAAAAGGCCGTCTGAATGTTTCAGACGGCCTTTGCGTTTTACAGTTTAACCGAATGCTCGCGCGTTTCGTGGAACACGATGTCCGGCCAGCGTTCTTGCGTCAGATTCAGGTTGACGCGGTTAGGCGCGAGGTAGGCGAGGTTGCCGCCTGCGTCGATGGCGAGATTGCCTGCATTGGCTTTTTCAAATTCCGCCAGTTTTTTCTTGTCTTCGCACGATACCCAGCGCGCCGACCAGATGGATGCGCTATCGAACACGGCTTCCACACCGTATTCGTTGGCCAGCCGCGAGGTAACGACTTCAAACTGCAACACGCCGACCGCGCCCAAAATCAAATCTGCGCCGCTCATCGGTTTGAAGACCTGTACCGCGCCTTCTTCGCCGAGCTGTTGCAAACCTTTTTGCAGTTGCTTGATTTTCAGAGGGTTTTTAATGCGGACGCTGCGGAACAGTTCGGGCGCGAAGAATGGGATGCCGGTGAACGCCAGTTGTTCGCCTTCGGAGAAGCTGTCGCCGATTTGGATGTTGCCGTGGTTCGGGATACCGATGATGTCGCCGGCGTAGGCTTCTTCCACC
>NZ_JBQCXA010000778.1:0-600 GCF_051956855.1 Neisseria sp. P0021.S007 | reverse complement strand
GCTTGAGGCCGTCTGAAAATGCGACATCGGGAAAGTGAAAACGGCAGTATCTTTCAGACGGCCTTGGTGTTTGTTAGAATGAATAAACCTACTATTGGGAGATATTAAGATGAAAGTCAGCAGTAAAGCTATTGTCAACGGCGAATTTGAAGACAAATACGGCAAGCGCGGCAGCCAGTTCAGCCCGAGCGGTATGCCTTCTTATTCGATTCCTTTTGAGATCGAAGATGCACCTGAAGGAACAAAATCGTTTGCCGTGGTGTTGGAAGACAAAGATGCCATTTCGGCATCGGGTTTCGTATGGACACATTGGTTGATTTCGGATTTGAAACGTACTTCCGTGGCAGAAAATGAAAGTATTTCTGCAACAGATTTTACGCAGGGTGCGAACACTTGGGCGAGCGCGTTGGGTAAATTTGAAATCGAAGAGGCCTCGTTTTACGGCGGTATGGCACCACCGAACAACCGCCATCGTTATGAACTGATTGTGTACGCGCTGGATACCGTTTTGGATTTGCCGCGCGGTTTCCGCTTCAATGAGCTGCATTTTGCCATGCAGGGTCATGTCTTGGATTCGGCATGCGTGGTCGGTACTTATGA
>NZ_JBQCXA010000777.1:0-602 GCF_051956855.1 Neisseria sp. P0021.S007 | reverse complement strand
TCCTCGTCGATTTGTCCGCCACCAAACACGCCGGCCAGCGATTTCGCCATTTTATCGCGTGATTTGGTCAAGCCTTGTTTCAAACGCGCAGCCCAACTGAGCTTGGGTTCTTCCACCGGAGCAGGGGCTTCAGCCGGTGTTTCCGCAACGGCTTCTTGAGCTTGCTCAACAGTCTCGCTAACTGCCTCAACAGCTTCTTCTTTGCCCGCTTCGGCCTGTCCTGCTGCTTCTTTTGCCGCCTCAGCCTGTTCTGCTACTTCTTCAGCAGCCTCAGCTACTTCAGACGGCATCTCGGCAACGGCTTCTTGAACCTGTTCAACAGCCTCGCTGACGGTTTCAACAGCCGCTTCTTTTGCCGCCTCAGCTTGTTCTGCTGCTTCCTCAACAGCCTCAGCCGCTTCAGACGGCATCTCGGCAACAGCTTCTTGAACCTGTTCAACAGCCTCGCTGACGGTTTCAACAGCCGCTTCTTTTGCCGCTTCAACGTGTTCTTCCACTTTTTCAACTGTTTCAGACGGCGTTTCGGTCAAAGCTTCCCGAACCTGCTCGACGGTTTCACTGACAGTTTCAACAGCCGATTCGACAACTGATTCAATATGCCC
>NZ_JBQCXA010000776.1:0-602 GCF_051956855.1 Neisseria sp. P0021.S007 | reverse complement strand
TTCAGATACATGCCTCATCCATCTGTAGGGTGTGTGCGGTACGCACGCACGCGGTCTTTCTAAACTACTTCCATTCCTACCCAAACCAAAGGTTGTCTGAAACCCATTTTCAGACGACCTTTTGCCTCTTTGCCAAACAAATCTTCCCTCTACCATCTCCCCAAACGCTGCCCGAACCAGTAAACTTCCCATGTTTCAACCACTTCTTGAAACCAACCATGCCCCGTATCCACCCGCTCCACCTGTTCCCGCCCCACATTGCCGAACGCGGCCTGCTGTATTTTCAGCAGGGCAAGGTTCGCGATGTCCAAAAAACTTCCTCCGGGCGTTATCGGGCGGAGGTGTGCGGTTCGGAAAACTATTGGGTATGGCTGAAGTTGGATAGTGATTTGTACATTAAGGATGGGGGCTGCGATTGTCCTTATGGCGGGGCGTGCAAGCATATGGCGGCGTTGTGGTATGCGGTGCACGCTCAAATGCTGGATGGGCAGCCGGACGAATCCGATGCGCAACAGCCTAAAAAGGGCGGCAATCCGTATCGGCAGCAGCTCTCCCGAATCTTTTCCCGAACCCGATATTATGATTACTACGAAGCCGCTGAT
>NZ_JBQCXA010000775.1:0-602 GCF_051956855.1 Neisseria sp. P0021.S007 | reverse complement strand
CTTAAAGGCCGTCTGAAAATAAATATTTCAGACGGTCTTTTGAATCTTTATAATAAGCCCTATTTGAAACTGATACCGAATATCAAGGAAACCTATTATGGCAGCTTCTCCAGAAGCCAAGTTTACCGAAGAAAAAGTCTTGTGGATTAAACACCATACGCCTAAGCTGATGACTTTTGCCATCAGCCGTCCCGAGTCCTACCGTTTTTCGGCAGGGCAGTTTTCGCGCCTTGGTTTCCGTGACGGCGAGGGCTTTATTTGGCGCGCGTATTCTGTCGTATCTGCCGAATACGCCGATACGCTTGAGTATTTCGCGGTGTTAATCGAAGGCGGTCCGATGTCGGCGCGTTTTGCCGCGATGAAAGAGGGTGACACCATTTTGCTGGATAAAACGGCTACCGGTTTCCTCTTGCCCGAGCGATTCCCAGACGGTAAGGATTTAGTTATGCTCTGCACGGGTTCCGGCATTGCGCCTTTCCTTTCCATTATCGAGCAACCTGAAATCTGGCAGCGTTTCGACCGTTTGGTTTTGGCGCATTCAGTTTCTTACGCCAACGAGTTGATTTTCAACCAACGCCTTGCTGATTTGAAAAAGCATCCGC
>NZ_JBQCXA010000774.1:0-603 GCF_051956855.1 Neisseria sp. P0021.S007 | reverse complement strand
GGTCATCTTGCCCCTCCCGTTGAAACAGAAACGGATAACGGTATTTTTTCCATGCTTGGAAAAACAGGGTCGTGATTCGGTGGTTAAAGATATCTAAAAATGCCGCCAGGCTTTCACTGCCGTCTTTATGCGTCGCAATATCGTTCAGGAAGTAATCCGGCAAAACCGCATCGACACCGTACAAACCTAAAAATGTCGTCCTGACAGTCGGCAGATCGGCTTCTGCGTCATATTCAACCGATGCAATCTCCCCGGAAGGGAAAGATAAAGACTTTACCCTTCTAAATCTTACGGTTGACTCGACAGCCTTTTCTTCATTTCCTTCGGCAAGAGTTTCTAAAACCCGGCAAAATTGGAAGAAATTCATCGTTGCCGCATTGCGTACAATAAACTCCCCCAATTTCTCTTGGAAGATTTCAGACGACCCGCTTTCGCGCTGCGCTTTATTTCTAGGAATCTCCCATAAAGGAAGCGTCTGCCTGCCGTTATTTTCTTTAGCGCTTTTGTGCGCCGTTTCTAAAACCGTGTGATAGTTGTTTTGCTGTCTTTCCATGTATATGTTTTCCCGGATGGCAGAGAAACAATGCTGAACCGGGTAAACAG
>NZ_JBQCXA010000773.1:0-603 GCF_051956855.1 Neisseria sp. P0021.S007 | reverse complement strand
ATACTCTAGACAAAGGCTGCTGGACGCCCGTAGAGAAATTCGGTACCGAACAAGGCTGGCAGGTTGGTACCGTCCATGCCGACGGCTCGTTTGATGTACGCCATCACGGCGAAACGGTCGGACACGTCGCTTGGGAACTGATGGGCGAACACAACCGCATGAACGCCCTCGCCGTTATCTCTGCCGCGCGTCATGCCGGAGTCGATATTCAGACGGCCTGCGAAGCTTTGAGTGCATTTAAAAACGTCAAACGCCGTATGGAAATCAAAGGTACAGTAAACGGCATCACTGTTTACGACGACTTTGCCCACCATCCGACCGCCATCGAAACCACCATCGAAGGCTTACGTCAGCGCGTCGGTAACGCACGCATCCTCGCCGTCCTCGAGCCACGTTCCAACACCATGAAGCTCGGCACCATGAAAGCCGCCCTGCCCGCAAGCTTAAACGATGCAGACCAAGTATTCTGCTACGCCGGCGGCGTGGACTGGGACGTCGCCGAAGCCCTCGCACCTTTAGGCGGCAAGCTGCATGTGGGCAAAGACTTCGATGCCTTTGTTGCCGAAATCGTGAAAAATGCCGAAGCAGGCGACCATATTTTGG
>NZ_JBQCXA010000772.1:0-604 GCF_051956855.1 Neisseria sp. P0021.S007 | reverse complement strand
GCTTTTACCTCTGTTTTAGCTGCCGCTGCGGCTTTAGTAATATTGGTATTAAGCTCGTTCTTCGCTGCATATAATTGGCTACCATTCACAGCATCTTTACTATCAGCTGAAATTGTACCATTTGATACATTCGTGATTTTTGTATTTCCTGCATTAATACCATCTTTATCATTAATAGTAACAGGTCCTACGGTAATATTATTAGCTTTAACACTAGTAACTTTAATATCATCTTTTAAATTCACTTTAATATCAGCAGCATTTTCACCGTCTGTAACAACCACTTCGGTATTCGTACCATTTACAAAATTCACTTTGCCATGGGTATTAATACGTGATGTTTCTTTACCATTATTTTTAATGTTAAAGCCTGCATTGTAATAAGCTTGGTATAATTGGCTACCATTTACAGCATCGTTTGATTCAGCAGTAATTCGACCTGCACCCACATTTTGGATTTGGCGAACAAGAGAGCCATCTCCCACAGAAACCGCACCTGTTGATTCTTTAGTGAAAGAATCACCAAAATCAAAATCAATTATCGTTTTATATGAAGAGGTGCCGTTATAATTAATTGTTTTTGAATTTGCACCATCATCAAAAG
>NZ_JBQCXA010000771.1:0-604 GCF_051956855.1 Neisseria sp. P0021.S007 | reverse complement strand
CTATCATACATAGCATAACGATACATTTTGAAATAATCCATGAATACAAACTTTATTTCCACCTTTCAGACGGCCTTGAAACGTCTGGCACTTATTAGCACCATTGCCGTCTTAGCAGCCTGCGCCGGCAACAATACCTCTTCCAACCGTGCCGTACCTGACGGCTACTACAAAGTCCGTCCCGGCGATACCCTGACCCAAATCGCCAAACGCTACGGACAAAACGTCAATACACTGGTTGCATGGAATAACCTTCACAACGCCTCACAAATTGAAGTCGGCCAAATATTGCGCGTCCGCCGTCATGTTGCCTACCGCAATACTGCTACGCAGCAACGCCAAGCAACCGCCGTTACCCCGATCAACCGATTGAACCTGCAATGGCCGACCGATAACGCTTCATCCTCCATTATCCAACGCTACAACGGCACCACCAGCAAAGGCATAGATATTGCAGGCACACAAGGCCAACAAATCCGCTCTGCCGCAGCCGGTACCGTCATCTACGTTGGCGAAGAAGTCCGCGGTTACGGCAAGCTGATTTTGATCAGCCACAATGAATACACCATTACCGCCTACGCCCACAACGACACACTTTTTGTAC
>NZ_JBQCXA010000770.1:0-604 GCF_051956855.1 Neisseria sp. P0021.S007 | reverse complement strand
CTTCCGAACGGCGGCAAACCGTCCGTCATTCAAATTCAGAAAGGCTTTTATGGATAACAACTTTACCGAATCGCTGCACCAATTAGTTCAGAAAATCAATGATCCGATGTGGACAGGGCTGGTGTATGTCCTGTTGGGTGCAGGGCTGTTTTTCACGGTTGCCACCGGTTTCGTACAATTCCGCCTGCTCGGACGCAGTATCAAAGAAATGCTCGGCGGCCGAAAACAAGGCGATGATCCGCACGGTATTACGCCGTTTCAGGCTTTCGTTACCGGACTTGCCAGCCGCGTAGGCGTGGGCAACATCGCGGGTGTGGCGATTGCCATCAGCAGTGGCGGGCCGGGCGCGGTATTCTGGATGTGGATCACCGCATTAATCGGTATGAGCTCGGCGTTTGTCGAATCTTCACTGGCGCAGTTGTTCAAAATCCGCGATTACGACAACCATCATTTCCGCGGCGGTCCTGCTTACTATATTACCCAAGGATTGGGTCAAAAATGGTTGGGTATCGTATTTGCATTGAGCCTGATTTTCTGCTTCGGATTCGTTTATGAAGCTGTTCAAACCAACACCATCGCCGTAACCGCCAAAGCCGCATGGGGC
>NZ_JBQCXA010000769.1:0-605 GCF_051956855.1 Neisseria sp. P0021.S007 | reverse complement strand
GTTTTGTTTGATGCCATTGCCGGCCTAACCCATGAAATCCGCCGCTACGGCTTGTTCAACTTTGTGATGTCCAACGGTGACTGCCTGTTTGCCCACGCCAGCACCTTGCTGCACTACATCGTGCGCAAAGCCCCGTTTGGCAAAGCGCGTTTGCTGGACGATGATGTCATGGTCGATTTTTCAGAAGTGACCACCCCGAACGATAAAGTTTCCGTCATCGCCACCCTGCCCCTGACACGAGATGAAACCTGGTCGCAATTGGCAGTCAATGAATTGGTGATGTTTCAAGACGGCGACATTGTCCTCAGCGACCGCCCCAACAATCCGGTTTACATGAGTGCGGAAGAGGGTTTGGAAATCGCCCGCGCCGTCGGTGTATCGGTTTAACGGTTGATTGACTGAAAAACTCAAGGCCGTCTGAAAGGGCAACTTTGCCAAAGTTGCCCTTTCAGACGGCCTTTTTATACTTAATCCATAGTCAAAGCGTTTACTATACGAAAATAGCGCAATCCGCTACAATAATAGGTCACAAACAATGAATTCAATTGCTTAGCGACCTTGCCGAGCGTATGACAAGGAAACCCGATGAAGTGCCCGTTTTGCCA
>NZ_JBQCXA010000768.1:0-605 GCF_051956855.1 Neisseria sp. P0021.S007 | reverse complement strand
GAATTATGGCAAACAACAAACATTCCAAACACAGCAATCAAGTACGTATCATCGGTGGGCAATGCAGGGGACGAAAGCTAACATTTTTATCTGCAGATGGTCTGCGCCCGACGCCTGACAGCGTGCGTGAAAAACTATTTAATTGGTTGGGTCAGGATTTAACCGGCAAAACGGTATTAGATTTATTCAGCGGTAGCGGTGCTTTAGGAATGGAGGCTGCTTCTCGTAATGCGGCAAAAGTGCTAATGGTCGATAACCACCGCCAAACTGTTCAAACGCTTCAGAAAAATATCTGTGAATTAGGTTTGAAACAGGTGGAAATTGTGTGTTCAGACGGCATGGCTTATCTGACAAGGCCGTCTGAAAAATTTGATGTTGTGTTTCTTGATCCGCCGTTTGCATGGGAAGATTGGCAAAATCTGTTTATCCGATTGCAAAGCCACTTGAAAAATGGGGCAATGGTCTATATTGAAGCAGGGAAGTTGCCTGAAAAACCGGATTGGCTGGAAATTTATCGGGAAGGAAAGGCGGGAATGAGTAGGTTTGAATTATCGCTCTATTCGCAAGTTGCTGAATAGTATAGAATTTGAGAATCATTCCCAAGG
>NZ_JBQCXA010000767.1:0-605 GCF_051956855.1 Neisseria sp. P0021.S007 | reverse complement strand
AATTCAAGGCGTGAGCTGCAAATAATCTGATTTCATCAATGAAAAGGCCGTCTGAAAAACTTTCAGACGGCCTTTTTATATTGCCATTTAAGATTGAATATTCCTTCTATCGTAAACAGCCTGAGCCAAAGTACCAGCATCCACATATTCCATCTCACCACCCAAAGGGATTCCCCTCGCCAATCGACTGACTTTATAAGGAAGATTTTTAAACAATTCCGCCAATACATATGCTGTCGCATCGCCTTCGGCTGTGAAGTTGGTTGCAATGATAATTTCCTCAATATCACTCGCCTGCAAACGGACAACCAGCTTATCTAACGCTACTGCCGAAATATCCATGCCCTGCGCCGGACTGACTTGCCCCATCAGAACGAAATACAGGCCATCATGACAATTAGCCGCCTCCATGCTGGAGACATCCGCCGGCATATGCACAATCATCAAACGGCTTTTATCGCGTTTTTCGTCTGCGCAAATTTCACACAAATCGCCTTCGCAAAATGTGTTGCACATCCGACAATGTTGCACCTGTCTCAAAGCAAACTGCAAAGCATCCACCAACTCCTGCGCTTCTTCGCGTTTGTACTGTAAAAGCTGGTAAG
>NZ_JBQCXA010000766.1:0-605 GCF_051956855.1 Neisseria sp. P0021.S007 | reverse complement strand
GCCAACCGTTGCTGGTGGCCGCTTCGTAGTGGCCGTTGCGGGTGCCGTAGATGACTTTGCGGTGGCCGTGGTAGCTGGCGCTGTTGTCTTGAGGGATGTCGTCAATTTTCATTCAGACGGCCTTTACTGCTTCCAAAAGCATAAAACATGTTGAAAAACGGCCGCTTTCCGGAACGTAACACAGGATTTTTTGGCCGTGTTCGATGGGGAAAGTGCGCATAAATTCTTCAAGGATGATGTAAATCGAGGCCGAACCCGTGTTGCCCTTACTGTGCAGATTGGTAAACCATTTTTCCTGCGGAATGTCGAAGCCGATGTTTTTCAGGCCGTCTGAAAGGCGGTCGCGGAAAAAGCCGGAAGAGTAGTGGGGCAGGAACCAATCGATTTCTTCGGCGCGGATGCCGTGTTTGGCGGCAATTTGGGAGAGGGGTTTTTCCACTGTATAGCGGACGATGTTTTCATTCAGCAGTTTGACGTCCTGCTTGACCGCCATCAGGCTGTGGTGGCGGCCGTAATCGGCATCGGCGTGTTTCCAGCCTTCAAATACGCCGTCGCGGAATTCTGCACCTGCATACATGCAGGGCGGAATTTCGTTGGCGTAGGAA
>NZ_JBQCXA010000765.1:0-606 GCF_051956855.1 Neisseria sp. P0021.S007 | reverse complement strand
GTCGTGGATGCTGTACATCCCAGCACCGATTCCAAGGAACACATACAATGCGCCCACGGGTCTGACGCAGGATACGCCCGGAATCTGGTTGACCAGTTCCCATGCTTTGTTGCATCGCTCGAGCAGGCGGCCGCCGGGAAGGAGGAATTCGTTGATGCTTTGGTATCCGCCTAAGGCCGTCTGAATGGCGTGTTGCATGGGTGTGGTGGCACAAAGGCGCATGGGGGAGAGCGTATCGAGGCCTTCGATATAGCCCTTGGCATGATGTTTCGGATTGTTGAGAACCATCCAGCCTTGACGGAAACCGGCTACGCGGTAGGCTTTGGAAAGGCCGTTAAACGTAATGGTCAGCAAGTCGGGAGCAAGGGCGGCGATATGGTGGTGTACGGCGTCGTCGTAGAGGATTTTGTCGTAAATTTCGTCGGCGAAAATAATCAGACCGTGTTTACGCGCCAGTTCGGCGATTTCGAGCAGGATTTCTTTGCTGTACACCGCGCCGGTAGGGTTGTTGGGGTTGATGACGACGATGGCTTTGGTTTTAGGCGTAATTTTGGCTTCCATGTCGGCCAGGTTGGGGAACCAGTTGTTTTCTTCGTCGCATAGATA
>NZ_JBQCXA010000764.1:0-606 GCF_051956855.1 Neisseria sp. P0021.S007 | reverse complement strand
AATCAGTGCAGATGCTCATAAATGGTTTCTGCCAAGGCTTTGCTGATGCCTTCCACTTTTTCCAAGTCCTCGCGGCTGGCCGCAATCACGCCGCGCAGACCGCCGAATCGGGTAAGCAATGCTTGACGGCGTTTGCTACCGATACCGGGGATTTCGCTGAGTGAGGAAGTAACGCGTGCTTTGTCGCGTTTTTTGCGGTGGCCTGTAATCGCAAAGCGGTGCGACTCATCGCGTACGGTTTGCAATAAATGCAAAGCCGGGCTGTTGGGCGGCAGGCGGAAGACTTCGCCGGTAAAAGGCAGTATGAGTTCTTCCATACCAGCTTTGCGCTCGGGGCCTTTGGCGATACCGACCAAAGGAATGTGCAGCCCGAGTTCTTCCCATACTGATACGGCTACGCCGATTTGCCCTTTGCCGCCGTCAATCAACACGGCATCCGGCCATTTGACACTTTCTCCGTTGGCTTCGGCTTCCTGCATTTTGCCGTAGCGGCGCGTCAACACTTCGCGCATGGCGGCGTAGTCGTCGCCGGGCTTGGCGGTCGTGATGTTGTAGCGGCGGTATTGCGAAGGCTGGATGCTTTGCTCATCGTACACAACGCAGGAC
>NZ_JBQCXA010000763.1:0-607 GCF_051956855.1 Neisseria sp. P0021.S007 | reverse complement strand
ATCCAGTTACATGCGATAGCGGAAACGAAGGCACGGCCAAAGTCCATATTAACTTTGGCTTCGGCAATGGCAATGGTTTTAGCCGCAGCCGCTCCCTCTGCCAAGCCGACATAGTGGCCGAGGAAATAGGCCATGGCAACAGCGCCTGCCAGATTGCCCAAGCTGACAATGAGCCAGTTGCGTACCAGTTTGTAGGTGCTGACGCGGCCGGTTAATCTGCCCAAAGCCATAATCATCATATTGCCTGTTGCCAGCTCACCGCCGCCGATTAAGATGCAAATCAGCGCAATCGGGAACACAGACGCACCCAAAAGGGCGGCCAGGCCGTTCCATTCGGCCGGAATGCCACTGATGACGCGCAGGCAGGCAAGATAGCCGAAGCCGACATAGCCGCCGCCTAAAAAACTCAAAATCACCAACATTTTGATGCTGAACTCAGACTTGGCGCAGCTCTTGCCGATGGCTTCCTGCAAAATCTCGTGAGGGTACAAATCTCGTGTATTCATGAGGCTCTCTTAAATTGGAAATATCTTGTTTATCATGAGGATAATAAGTTTGCCTGAGAATGATGCCGGTAGGAAATAACAACTGGTTGTAAGAATAGAAG
>NZ_JBQCXA010000762.1:0-607 GCF_051956855.1 Neisseria sp. P0021.S007 | reverse complement strand
GTCTTGACGGTTAGCTTCTAAAGCGTCAGCTGCTGCTTTGCCGGCTAATGCGAGATCACCGATGTATTTTTTATTGGCATCAATATCTTTACGGTTGGCTTCCAAAGCCTCAGTTGCTTTCAGACCTGCTTGTGCCAAGTCAACGATGTCTTTATCGTGACGAGTGATAGCTGCGCTAGTCGCGTCGCTCAGGGCAGTTACTTCATCACCGATGTCGTTAACTTTTTTACCCATGTCGGCAGTGTATTTTGCCAATTCTTCGAAGTCAGCTTTATCGGCTTTAGTTTCGATTGCTGCTGTGTTGGCGTCGATGTCTTGACGGTTAGCTTCTAAAGCGTCAGCTGCTGCTTTACCGGCTAATGCGAGATCACCGATGTCTTTATCCAAGCTGGCGATCGCATTATTGAAGCCTTCGTTAGCTTCTTTTTGCTCTTCAAGTTTGGCAGTATTTTCAGCGATTGCTGCTTTATTGGCGTCGATGTCTTGACGGTTAGCTTCTAAAGCGTCAGCTGCTGCTTTGCCGGCTAATGCGAGATCACCGATGTATTTTTTATTGGCATCAATATCTTTACGGTTGGCTTCCAAAGCCTCAGTTGCTTTCAGACCT
>NZ_JBQCXA010000761.1:0-607 GCF_051956855.1 Neisseria sp. P0021.S007 | reverse complement strand
AACAGCGTTTGTTCCTCTACGACAACGGTAAACTGAGCAAAATTTATCCTGTTGCCGTCGGCAAAGCCATGACCCAAACCAATCTGGGCGAACATAAAATAGGCGCAAAAGCCTACAACCCGGTTTGGCATATCCCTAAATCCATCCAAAAAGAACGCAATGACGGAGTTAAAAGCGTACCGGCCGGCCCGAATAACCCGCTGGGCCCGGTATTTGTCCGTCTTGGCGACCCTAAATTAAGCCTTGGCATTCACGGCACCAATGCCCCTGCCAGCGTACCCGGCGTCCGCAGCCATGGTTGCGTGCGCATGAAATCGCCTGACGCATTGGAATTCGCCAAAACCATCGCAACAGGTTCTCCTGCCTCCGTTATCTATCAAATGGCAAGTCTGAACGAAGATGCCAACCAAAACTTGTGGCTGGCTGCCTATCGCGACCCATACGACAAGAAAAACCTTGATACGGCTGCCCTGAAAAAAAGCATTACTGCCTGGGCAAAAGCGCACGGCAAAACCATTCCTGCCGCACGTGTGGATGCAATCCTGAAAGGACGCACCGGCGCAGCAAACTGTCTGACCTGCGCCAAAGGTGTGAAACTCAAATCGCC
>NZ_JBQCXA010000760.1:0-608 GCF_051956855.1 Neisseria sp. P0021.S007 | reverse complement strand
TATAGCAGATAGGTCGAGTTTGTCCATATTAGGGTCAAAGTCGAGTACACGATCTATGCTTCCATCATGGATATCTGATGGGGTAAAGGCGATGGTGTCTCTGCCTGCACCTGTGATGATGGTGTTACTACCTGTTCCTCCTGCAAGATAGTCATCGCCGTTTCCACCGTTGAGGTAATCATGTCCATTGCCACCTAATAGTCTGTCATTACCATCTCCACCGTTGAGGTGGTCATTTCCATTGCCGCCTGACAGTGTGTCGTTGCCGCTCATGCCGTACAGGAAATCATTGCCGTTATGACCGCTCAAATGATTATGACCGTCGTTGCCTGTCAGGACATTGTCACCATGGTTGCCAATACCGTTGATGTTGCTGCTGCCTGTCAAAGTCAGGTTTTCAACATTTGCTGAGACGGTGTAGGAAACGCTACTGTAAACGGTATCGGTACCTTCTCCCGGTTGCTCGATAACTTTGTCATTTACATTGTCCACATGATAGACATCATTTCCGTCCCCACCGCTCATGCGGTCTGTATCGGTGCCGCCGTATAAAATATCGTTACCGTTTCCACCATCAAGTACGTCGTGGTCTCGATCACCATATAAAA
>NZ_JBQCXA010000759.1:0-608 GCF_051956855.1 Neisseria sp. P0021.S007 | reverse complement strand
GTGTATTCGTCCCAACGTTGTTGCGCCCAAGATGTGGCGTTGTTGGTTTTCAGGGTTTCGATGCCTTCGATGGCTTCAACGGCAAGGCCGGAGCGTTGCGAACCTTCTTTCATCGATTCGTTGATGTGGCGAGAGAGCGGGCGTTGTACGACAAAACCGACAATCACGACAATCGGAATGATGGTTAGGGGAACGAGTGCCAGTTTGCCGCCGACCATGGAAATTACGAAGATAAACAGCAACAGGAAAGGCAAGTCGACAATAGTCAACAAGCTGGCACTGGTCATGAACTCTCGCACGGCTTCAAATTCGCGCAGGTTGCTGGCGTATGAACCGGAAGAAGCTGGACGGTCTGCCAGACGTAATGCCATCACGCGGCGGAACAGGGCGGAGCTGATGATCAAGTCGGCTTTTTTGCCGGCAATATCGGTCAAATGACCACGAATCATCTTGGCGGCAAATTCAAACAAAATCGCCAAGACCACGCCGATGCTCAATACCCACAAGGTTTCATAGGCCTGATTGGGAATCACGCGGTCGTACACGTTCATCACATACAGGGAGCTGACGAGCGCAAGGAAGTTGATAATGATGGTGGCCAAAATGAC
>NZ_JBQCXA010000758.1:0-608 GCF_051956855.1 Neisseria sp. P0021.S007 | reverse complement strand
GCCCCGTTGTTTTGCAGCCGACCAAAAACGCCGAACACGGCGATTTCCAAATCAACGGCGTAATGGGTGCGGCGAAAAAAGCCAAACAAAATCCGCGCGAGTTGGCGCAAAAAGTGGCCGAAGCATTGGCGGGCAACGCCGTGATTGAAAGCGCGGAAGTCGCCGGCCCCGGCTTTATCAACCTGCGCCTGAGTCCTGAATTCCTCGCCCAAAACATTCATGCGGCTTTGAACGACGCGCGTTTCGGCATAGCGAAAACCGACAAACCGCAAACCGTCGTCATTGACTACTCTTCGCCCAATCTGGCGAAGGAAATGCACGTCGGCCACTTGCGTTCCAGCATCATCGGCGACAGCATTTCGCGCGTATTGGAATTTATGGGCAACACCGTCATCCGCCAAAACCACGTCGGCGACTGGGGTACGCAGTTTGGCATGTTGGTTGCTTATTTGGTCGAGCAGCAAAAAGACAATGCTGCGTTTGAGCTGGCGGATTTGGAGCAATTTTACCGCGCCGCCAAAGTGCGCTTTGACGAAGACCCTGCCTTTGCCGACACCGCGCGCGAATACGTTGTGAAACTGCAAGGCGGCGATGAGGCCGTGTTGGCG
>NZ_JBQCXA010000757.1:0-608 GCF_051956855.1 Neisseria sp. P0021.S007 | reverse complement strand
CCGTTGTCTTTACCTGCGACGTTATCGACCCGGCCGACGGTCAAGGCTACGACCGCGACCCTCGCTCTATCGCACGCCGCGCCGAAGCCTATTTGAAATCTTCCGGTATCGGCGACACTGCCTATTTCGGCCCTGAGCCTGAATTCTTCGTTTTTGACGGCGTAGAATTTGAAACCGATATGCACAAAACCCGTTACGAAATCACTTCCGAAAGCGGCGCATGGTCAAGCGGCCTGCACATGGACGGTCAAAACACCGGCCACCGTCCGACCGTCAAAGGCGGTTACGCACCTGTTGCACCGATTGACTGCGGCCAAGACCTGCGTTCTGCCATGGTCAATGTTTTAGAAGAACTCGGCATCGAAGTGGAAGTGCATCACGCCGAAGTCGGCACCGGCAGCCAAATGGAAATCGGTACCCGTTTCGCCACTTTGGTTAAACGCGCCGACCAAACCCAAGACATGAAATATGTGATTCAAAACGTTGCCCACAACTTCGGCAAAACCGCCACATTTATGCCCAAACCCATCATGGGCGACAACGGCAGCGGTATGCACGTTCACCAATCCATTTGGAAAGACGGTCAAAACCTGTTCTCAGGCGACGGC
>NZ_JBQCXA010000756.1:0-609 GCF_051956855.1 Neisseria sp. P0021.S007 | reverse complement strand
TCGCAGGGGCAATCAACGGCAGGGTAATCACGAAGAAAATCTTCAGCGGACGGGCACCCAAGTCCATAGCGGCTTCTTCCAAGGATTGGTCCAATTCCACCAAGCGCGAACGGATAACGACGGTAATGTACGCCATGCAAAGCGTGGTGTGGCCAAGGAAGATAGTGAAGAAGCCGCGATCGAAGTAGAGCGATTGCAGCAATTCACTGCCTTGCAGGAACATTTGCACCTGAATAATCAACAGCAGCATGGACAAACCGGTAATCACATCAGGCATCACCATAGGCGCGGAAATCATACCGGCAAACAGGGTGCTGCCGCGGAAGCGCTTGATACGCGCCATGGCGTAACCAGCCAATGTGCCGAGTGCTACGGCGGCAAGCGAGGAAACGATGGCGATACGCAATGACAGCCAGGCCGCTTCCAAGATGGTGTCGTTTTCCATCAATGCGCCGTACCATTTGGTTGAGAAACCGCCCCAAACGGTAACCAGTTTGGATTCATTGAAAGAATAGATGACCAAAACCACCGGCGGAATATAGAGGAATGCCAGCGAGAGCAGGAGCATCAGTTTCAAGAACCAGGATAATTTGGTTTTCTGCATTATTT
>NZ_JBQCXA010000755.1:0-610 GCF_051956855.1 Neisseria sp. P0021.S007 | reverse complement strand
CGCGCGCCCAAACAATCCACGCCCGGCGAAGAAGGCGAAACCCGTTCCCTGCAACTCGAACTCAAAGTCCTCGCCGATGTCGGCTTATTAGGCATGCCCAACGCCGGTAAATCCACCCTGATTACCGCCGTATCCGCCGCGCGCCCCAAAATCGCCAACTACCCCTTCACCACTCTGCATCCGAACTTAGGCGTTGTGCGCATCGACGAAAACCACAGCTTCGTCATGGCAGACATCCCTGGTCTGATTGAAGGCGCGGCAGAAGGCGCAGGCCTCGGCCACCGCTTCCTCAAACACTTATCGCGCACCGGTCTGCTGCTGCACGTCGTCGATTTAGCGCCCTTCGACGAAACCGTCAACCCCGCCGAAGAAGCTCTTGCTATCATCAACGAGTTGCGCAAATACGATGAAGAACTCTACGGCAAACCGCGCTGGCTGGTGCTGAACAAACTCGATATGCTTGATGAAGAAGAAGCCCAAGCGCGTAGCGCCGCCTTCCTCGAAGCCATCGGCTGGGATTACCCCAAACCCGATGACCGCTTCCAATTCGACATGGAAACCCCGCGCCTCTTCCAAATCAGCGCACTAACCCACCAAGGCACGCAGGAAT
>NZ_JBQCXA010000754.1:0-610 GCF_051956855.1 Neisseria sp. P0021.S007 | reverse complement strand
ACGTTTTGGAAACCACCGAACTGTGGCGCGAAATCTTTGAAGAAATCGGCAAAGAATACCCTGATGTCGAGCTTTCCCATATGTACGTCGACAACGCCGCCATGCAGTTGGTACGCGCGCCCAAACAATTTGACGTGATTGCTACCGGCAACATCTTCGGCGATATCCTCTCTGACGAAGCCTCCATGCTGACCGGCTCCATCGGTATGCTGCCTTCCGCTTCTTTGGACGAAAACGGCAAAGGCCTGTACGAACCGTCTCACGGCTCTGCTCCTGACATTGCCGGTCAAAACAAAGCCAATCCGCTGGCAACCGTTTTGTCCCTCGCTATGTTGTTGCGCTACAGCCTGAACGACGAAGCACGCGCGCAACAAGTCGAAAACGCCGTACAAAAAGTACTGCAACAAGGCTTGCGTACCGGCGATATTTACGAAGAAGGTACCAAACTGGTTTCCTGCTCAGAAATGGGCGATGCCGTATTGGCTGCTTTGTAAGAGGCCGTCTGAAAAAGCGTGGGATCAATCCCGCGCTTTTTTATATGCGAAACTTGAAACCATAAAAAAGGGCGTGTTTTCACACGCCCTTATGTTTTTTCAGACGGCCTTAAGAT
>NZ_JBQCXA010000753.1:0-610 GCF_051956855.1 Neisseria sp. P0021.S007 | reverse complement strand
GATGAATGGCCTTACCCTGCATGGCGGTGTTAAACCATTCGGCGCGACTTTCCTGATGTTCAGCGAATACGAGCGTAACGCCTTACGTATGGCTTCGCTGATGAAAATCAACCCTGTATTTGTGTTCACCCACGATTCCATCGGTTTGGGCGAAGACGGTCCGACCCACCAACCTATCGAGCAAACTGCCACTCTGCGCCTGATTCCAAATATGGATGTATGGCGTCCATGCGATACCGTTGAATCTTTGGTAGCGTGGTCTGAAGCTGTTAAAGCGGCCGATCATCCGTCCAGCCTGATTTTCAGCCGTCAAAACCTGAAATTCCAAGCGCGTGATGAGCAACAGCTAAACGACATCAAACGCGGTGCTTATGTAATCAGTGAAGCTCAAGGCAATGCACAGGCTGTTGTAATTGCTACCGGTTCTGAAGTTGAATTGGCTCTGGAAGCGCAAAAAGTATTGGCAGAACAAGGTATTGCCGTGCGCGTTGTTTCCATGCCTTCTACCAATGTATTCGACCGCCAAGATGCCGCCTATAAAGCCGCGGTTCTGCCGGAAGGCTTGCCACGCGTAGCCGTAGAAGCCGGACATGCCGACGGTTGGTATAAA
>NZ_JBQCXA010000752.1:0-611 GCF_051956855.1 Neisseria sp. P0021.S007 | reverse complement strand
CAAAATCTACATCGACGGCTGGCAGGTTGTCGAATGGGCGGACGGTTATGATGTCGATGTATCCGACGACACCGAGCTGAAAGGGTCGTCTGAAAACGCCCCGCACCTGTATTTTGTCAATGTCGGCGGTTATCGCGCGGGGCAGCTTGCCGAGGAGCATGCTTTCGGACTGTTCGCCGCCGCCACGCCCGCCGAAGCCAAGCAAAAAGCCCTGCAAACCCTGTTGCCCGATCATATTCAACAGCATAAAGACAACCTGAAAGAGGTGGACAACCTGCTCCGACTCGACCGCATCGGCAAGCACACCATCCGCCTGACCCCGAATCCGCACGGCAAACCTGCCGAAATCGGCTTTCAGGGCTATTTACCGATTTAAAGTACCCACCATGAAAATTACTAAAATATTCACCTTCGACTCCTCACACATGCTCGACGGGCATGACGGCAAATGCCAAAACCTGCACGGGCATACCTACAAACTCGAAATCACCGTTTCAGACGACCCCATACGGGGTGGAGCAAAAGACGGCATGGTGATGGATTTCACCGACCTCAAAGCCGCCGTCAAAAAACACATCACCGACCCCTTCGACCACGCGTTTATCTACAAC
>NZ_JBQCXA010000751.1:0-612 GCF_051956855.1 Neisseria sp. P0021.S007 | reverse complement strand
CTTCCGCGAAGCCTGCAACCTCGCCAGCGGCCGCCATATCCACATCGACGACATCGTTACCCTGCCGCAAAGCCGCCGCAAAGGCTACGCCTCCCGCCTCTTGGCAGAAGTCAGCAAAATCGGCGCGGAAACAGGTGTCACCAAAATCCACCTCAACGTCCACGTCAATCACGACCGCGTCGATGCGCACCGCCTGTATTTCAAAAACGGCTTCGAAATCTGCGCCTACCATTTCCGCTGCGATCCTAAATAAACGAAAAGGTCGTCTGAAATTAAGTTTTCAGACGACCTTTTAGCATTTAGAGGTCGTCTGAAAAATAAAATCAATTAATAACGGTAATCAGGATGGCGGGAACAGCCTGAATAATAGATCGTGCATTTATCAGAACGACCTTTCTCACAAGCAGCAATAGCTTGTTGTTCCGCATCTTCCAATAAAACAGCACTCCGTGCAGCTCCTCGATTTTTTCCACCCAATGCAATCGCTCCACAGGCATTGCGATATTCGGTCATCAAACCACATCCTTCACCATTTTCATCTTTCGGGTCTTGACCTCCTCCAGCTTTAATACAGTTTTGCAAGGCTTCTTTATTAGCAGAACGGTAGCCTTT
>NZ_JBQCXA010000750.1:0-612 GCF_051956855.1 Neisseria sp. P0021.S007 | reverse complement strand
AACAAAACCAATATCATCCTGCGCCGCATGGGTTCGGCAGAATTGCCCGAAAGTGATATGGATTAATTAAAAAGGCCGTCTGAATATTTCAGACGGCCTTATATATTGCACTCCGTTAAGGGAGTGTAAATTACAAAACAAACCCCTTGACAAGTTCCGATTAACCGAATTTTCAAGGGGTCTGAAATGTCAACATTTGCCTACTACACAATTACACCGCAACCTGAAAAAAATCCCGTTGCCTACATCTTCCGCCTGTTTTCCGAGACCTGCGGAACCATCGATTGCTTGGAAACCAGAGCTTTTCCTATCCGCAATCCCAACAATCCCCAAATCACTTATGGCGAAGCCGATTTATACGGTCAATTAAGCGTATCCGCACTGATGGCGGAGGTGCAATCATGAATCGTTCAGCTTCAGCAAGCGCGGAACGCGCTCTTCCTTGTCTAAATAGTAACAACTGCATTGAGGCAGAAAACCTTAATAAAAACAATGCAAAGCAAATTCCGATTGGTTACGAAAAATACCTGCCGAACACAGCAAAACCCGAATTCAACGAATTTTCCACCTCACACAAGAAATCCGCCGCCGCCCTTGAGATGAATGTACGCC
>NZ_JBQCXA010000749.1:0-612 GCF_051956855.1 Neisseria sp. P0021.S007 | reverse complement strand
GTCCGGTGCATCATTACAATGTGCGTATGCGTGAAGATGAGCGCGGCGAAACAAATTTCAACGTTTCGTTTTTAAAATAACCAGTTTCAGACGGCTTAAAGCCCTCAAAATATTCCCTGAGATAAGGGGTTGAATAATATGGCTAACTTAGTAAAAACCTTTCTTCTGGGCGAGTTGGTAAAAGGCATGGGCGTAACGCTCAAAAACTTTTTCGCCCGCAAAGACACGATTTATTTCCCCGAAGAGAAAACGCCGCAGTCGGTGCGTTTCCGCGGTCTGCACGCGCAACGCCGTTACCCAAACGGCGAGGAACGCTGCATCGCATGTAAATTGTGTGAAGCCGTTTGCCCCGCAATGGCGATCAACATCGAATCGGAAGAACGCGAAGACGGCACGCGCCGAACCAAGCGTTACGACATTGACCTGACCAAGTGCATCTTCTGCGGCTTCTGCGAAGAGGCCTGTCCGACCGATGCGATTGTGGAAACGCATATTTTTGAATACCACGGTGAGAAAAAAGGCGACTTGCACATGACCAAGCCGATCCTCTTGGCAATCGGCGACAAATACGAAGCCGAAATCGCCAAACGCAAAGCCGCTGACGCGCCATAC
>NZ_JBQCXA010000748.1:0-612 GCF_051956855.1 Neisseria sp. P0021.S007 | reverse complement strand
CTGCAGCTTCGGCAGGATATTTGGCTTGATATTGAGCGAAGAGTTCGTTCCATTCGGCCTCAAGTTTCGCGCCTTTTTCTTTTGCATCCCATGCTGCATAGATTTCTTGAGGGATTTCAAACGCAGGATAAGCCCAACCCAAATGTTTGCGCGTGGCTTCGATCTCATCCGCACCCAAAGGCGCACCGTGGGTTTTGTGACTGCCTTCTTTGTTGGCACTGCCTTTACCGATTAAGGTTTTGCAGCAAATCAGGGAAGGTTTGCCGGTTTCGGCTTTGGCCGCTTCAATGGCCGTCTGAATGGCATCAGTGTCATGACCGTTTACATTTGGAATCACATGCCAGCCGTAGCTTTCAAAGCGTTGCGGAATATTTTCGGTAAACCAACCGTCCACTTTACCATCGATGGAAATATTGTTGTCATCATATAAAACAATCAGTTTGCCCAAGCCCAAAGTACCGGCAAGCGAGCAGGCTTCATGCGATACGCCTTCCATCATGCAGCCGTCGCCCATGAAAACGTAGGTGTAGTGGTCAACGATATTCAAACCGTCTTTATTGAATTCGGCAGCCAAGATTTTTTCGGCCAAAGCCATGCCCACAGCGTTGGCAA
>NZ_JBQCXA010000747.1:0-613 GCF_051956855.1 Neisseria sp. P0021.S007 | reverse complement strand
GCTGGTTGAGCGTGTAGCTTGCAATTTCTTTGCAGGAAATACACCAGTCGGCGTAGAAATCCAAAACGACGGGTTTGTCGGGGTTGGCTTTCAATGCGGCATCCATAGCGGTTTTGAGTTCGGCGACGTCGGTGAATACTTTGCCGTGGTCGGTGGTTTTGCCTGCTTCAGACGGGGGGGCGAGTGTCAGGAAGTGGTGCAGGGCGGTGGTTTGTTTGTTTGCGCTTTGCCATCCGAACCATGCGCCGCCGATGAGCAGAAGGAAGCCTAAAACGGAGGCTGTGGTTTTCAGACGACCTTTTTTACGTTTGCGCCGGATCAGCCAAGCAAGACTACGCTTGGTCAAAGAGGTCGTCTGAACATGAAATTTGCTTTTCCGACGACCTTATAACCAAAACTGATATCTGCCGCAGCAAACATTCTTTCCGCTTTTTCTTCTTTCGATATAAAGTGTTTTTCAATCGCTGCCCGTTTATGTTTTGTGTTTCGCGTCCTCATCGGCAATGAATCGGGCAAATTGTCTTCCGAATTTGTCAGGAGTATCGAATGAATATCCGGATAGTGTCGCTGGCTGCCGCCATTGCGCGGGCCGCCTGCTCGCCCAAGTCCGAAC
>NZ_JBQCXA010000746.1:0-613 GCF_051956855.1 Neisseria sp. P0021.S007 | reverse complement strand
AATAAAGGCCGTCTGAAAACAAAGTTTCAATATCATGAAACCCGTTTTCAGACGGCCTTCTTCAATCATCAAACAATTTAGCGGCCTAACTGTAAATCAGGACAAAGCAACCAAGCTCCAGCCAGCCCGATTCATGCAGCAACACAATGCCGCCCAAGTTAAAACCAACCCACTCAGAGCAAGAAACATGAAACACATCCTCCTCATCCTCGCCCTTGCCGCACTCACCGCCTGCGCCTCCAGTCATACCGGTGGCTACGGCTATGCCGGCAACAACGGCGCTTCCGCAGGCGTGACCCAAACGTTCCGTTGGTAAGGCCGTCTGAAAAAACAACACAGTTTTCTACAATAGAGCACAAACAAATCCCAAACGTAAAGGCAAGTTTTACACTTGCCTTTTTAATGTTATCTATCGGCTTAATAGCGCATAAATTCGTGTCATTTGCGCACTATTTATATGTTAGGAAAGGTCAAGGCCGTCTAAAAACAGGCTATGCAAAGCCATTACACGTTTCAAACCAATTTTCAATACAAATTTCATTAATTACCTAAATAAATCCAATATTCAAATCTATTACAATAGAAACTATCTAAATCATATATTATTTAATAA
>NZ_JBQCXA010000745.1:0-613 GCF_051956855.1 Neisseria sp. P0021.S007 | reverse complement strand
CCACCGAAAAACAAGGCACTGGTTTGGGGCTTTACGTCGCACGCGAGTTGGCACACGCCAATATGGGACAGCTGCATTATCACCCTGAAATGAACGGGTTCGAACTGATTTTACCGAAGGAGCAAGCGCAGGATGAATAAATTGCAAGAGCCGGTTTTGGTTGTCGATGACGAGGCAGACATCCGCGATCTGATGGAAATGACCCTGATGAAAATGGGTCTGCGCGTCGATACGGCGGCTGGTGTTGAAGAAGCTAAAGATAAGCTGGACAACAACGATTATTCGCTGGTGTTGACCGATATGCGTATGCCCGACGGCTCCGGTCTTGAGGTGGTCCAATACATTGACGAGTTGATGCTCGACACGCCCGTCGCCGTGATTACGGCTTTCGGCAATGCCGACCAAGCCGTTGAAGCCTTGAAAGCAGGCGCGTTTGACTATCTGCAAAAACCGATTACGCTGTCGCAGTTGCGTTCATTGGTTAAATCGGCCGTATCGGTTTCCGATAATACTGCCGAACCTACGCCGTCTGAAAAAGTCAAATCGCAGCCTGCGCCTATTTCTGCCGCCCTGTATAAACCCGAACCTCAGCCGGTCAAGCCTGTCGTTACGC
>NZ_JBQCXA010000744.1:0-614 GCF_051956855.1 Neisseria sp. P0021.S007 | reverse complement strand
GCATGAAGGGCAGGCCGGTTGGGTCGTCGCCGGAAAGGATGGTGAAACCTTCGGGCGCGTGTTTGATCAGTTCGAGATTATTGCCGATATTGCCGCTGGCTTCTTTGACGCCGACGATGTTCGGGATTTTGGCAAGGCGCAGGATGGTGTCGTTGGTCATGCTGACGACGGTGCGGCCGGGTACGTTGTAGATAATCATCGGAATCGAAGTGGCTTCGGCGATGGTTTTGAAATGTTGGTAAATGCCTTCTTGGGAGGGCTTGTTGTAATAGGGGACAACGGAGAGGGTGTAGTCTGCACCGGCTTTTTCGGCGGCGCGGGAGAGTGCGATGGCTTCAAGGGTGTTGTTGGCGCCGGTGCCGGCGATAACGGGAACGCGCTTGTTGACGTGTTTGACCGTTTCTTCGATTACGCTTAAATGTTCTTCGACGGAGAGGGTGGCGGATTCACCTGTCGTGCCAACGGCGACGATGCCGTCAGTACCGCTTTCGATGTGCCAATCGATTAAGTCGCGGAGTTGTTCGTAATGGATGCTGCCGTCTTGATTCATGGGTGTAATCAGGGCAACCAAGCTACCTTGTAACATACGGAAACCTTTTTATTCATTGTGTGAG
>NZ_JBQCXA010000743.1:0-614 GCF_051956855.1 Neisseria sp. P0021.S007 | reverse complement strand
CTGTTTCAAGCGGGCAACCGGATATTTGTTGTTGGCTTCTTTGGCAAGGCATAAGTCGAAGAATTGGACTATCCATGAGGAGACTTCGGCAAAGTCGGTATCTTTGACTGTTTCGCCGTTTTCATATTGCTTGATTTGCCGCGCCAAGTCGGGACGGATAACTGCGCCGCGCCCGAGCATCACGCTGTCGCATCCGCTGACGGTTTTAATGTCGAGATAGTCTTGAAGGCTGAATACATCGCCGTTGGCAGTAACGGGAATACTGACTGCATCGCGGATTTTGCGCACCCATTCCCAATGTGCCGGCGGTTCGTAGCCTTCGACTTTGGTGCGCGCATGGACGGTTAATGCACATGCGCCGCCGTTTTCAATCGCGGAAGCACATTCCAATGCCAGACTTTTATCTTCATAACCGAGCCGCATCTTGGCAGTCAGCGGAATGTGTTGCGGAAGGCGTTGGCGCAGGGTGTGGACGATGTGGTAAATCAAGTCGGGCTCTTTGAGCAAGACCGCGCCGCCTTTGTGTTTGTTGACCGTCGGTGCGGGGCAGCCGAAGTTGAGGTCGATTTTGTCCGCCCCGAAACGCACGGCTTCTAAAGCATTGACGGCCATGT
>NZ_JBQCXA010000742.1:0-615 GCF_051956855.1 Neisseria sp. P0021.S007 | reverse complement strand
AGTTGAAACCGCCGGCGACGATATGCGCGAAGGTTTGACCTGCGTGTTGTCCGTCAAACTGCCCGACCCCAAATTCTCGTCCCAAACCAAAGACAAACTGGTTTCCAGCGAAATCGGCCCCGTCGTCAATGAAGTCATCAACCAAGCCCTGACCGACTTCCTCGAAGAAAATCAGAACGAAGCCAAAATCATCACCAGCAAAATCGTCGATGCCGCCCGTGCGCGCGAAGCCGCCCGCAAAGCCCGCGAAATCACCCGCCGCAAAGGCGTGATGGACGGCTTGGGACTGCCCGGCAAACTCGCCGACTGCCAAGAAAAAGACCCCGCCTTGTCAGAACTTTATCTGGTCGAGGGCGATTCCGCAGGCGGTTCTGCCAAACAAGGCCGCGACCGTAAATTCCAAGCCATTTTGCCGCTCAAAGGCAAAATCTTGAACGTCGAAAAAGCCCGTTTTGAAAAAATGCTCGCCAGCCAAGAGGTCGCCACCCTGATTACCGCACTGGGCGCAGGCATCGGCAAAGAAGAGTTCAACCCCGAAAAACTGCGTTACCACCGCATCATCATCATGACCGATGCCGACGTGGACGGTGCGCACATCCGCACCCTGCTCCTGAC
>NZ_JBQCXA010000741.1:0-615 GCF_051956855.1 Neisseria sp. P0021.S007 | reverse complement strand
ACCAATACAGCACCACTCCAGCTGTAAGGCTCAGATTTGTCAAAAGCCACCCAACGCTCAGGGCTGGCCCGGCCAACTTGGTTGGCGACTACGTCAAAACGGCCGGTTTTTAAACCTGCCATCATGGAGTCCCAACGTGTTTCTTTAAATTCAACTTTGATGCCCAGTTTGTCGGCAACTGCGCGGGTTACTTCGACATCATAGCCGGTCAATTTGCCGTCTTTGTCGTGATAGGTGAATGGTGCGTAAGTACCTTCCGTACCGACAGTGATGGTACCTTTGTTGTTGATACGCTCAATCAATGAGCCTGAGGCCGCACCGGATTGTGCCGGAGCAGAAGAAGCTGAGTTGCTACCTTCTCCACCGCAAGCAGCCAAAACTACTGCAGCGATGCTGCCGAGTACGAATTTTTTCAACATGGATTTTTACTCCTGACTTTAAGTGTGTCATTTAGTATTAAAGCGTGCATTCTAAGCGAAACTGCCCAAAATACAAAATACATCTTATGCCTTAAAAGGCCGTCTGAACGCTGATTTGTTCAGACGGCCTTGAATGATGTATAAAAAATTCAGCTTATGCAATTTCAAGCCACATGACTTGATAGGGTTGCAGTAC
>NZ_JBQCXA010000740.1:0-615 GCF_051956855.1 Neisseria sp. P0021.S007 | reverse complement strand
GAGCAAAGAGGATGGTGGCAATGCTCAATATGGCCACAGCCGGAAGATAGATAAAGCCTGCCGCGCCTTCAGGCAGGTTGGCAATATGCAAACCGTTGGCAAAATAGCCGATGGTGCCGGCAATCGCAATCGGCCATGCCAGACCTGAAGATGTGCCGATGGCACGGTGCGCCGGAAAGTTGCAATACAGCAGGAATGGAACGGATAGCGAACCGCCCCCGATACCGACCCAACTCGAAGCCGCCCCAAAAAGCGTGCCGACGGCTGTCAGGCCGTGGAGGGCAGGCAGGGTGCGTGAAGGTTTGGGTTTGGAATCGCGTAGGGTTTTGAGGGCGATAAAGGCAAGAAATGCAATAAAGAAAACCTGCAAAGCCAGCGTCGGCATATATTTTGCCGTTGCCGCGCCGAGGAGTACGCCGAGTATCATGCCCGGCGTCATCTGGCGGACGGTTGCCCAATCGATGGCGTGTTTTTTATGCTGGGCGTACATACTGGAGAAGGTGGTAAACACCATTACGGCAAAGGAAGTGCCGATGGCAAGATGCTGGGCATAGGGGTCGCCGCCTATGCCTTGCAGTTGCAATGCCCATAAGACGACGGGGACGATCAACGTAC
>NZ_JBQCXA010000739.1:0-615 GCF_051956855.1 Neisseria sp. P0021.S007 | reverse complement strand
CCACACAAATGATAAACAATTTGAAGCTAAAATCATTATGCCTGAAATCATACTACGCAACCAATCAGCCACTATGCAAGTCAATACAATGGGCGGATATATTGACTCCCTGATTCTAAAAGGACGGGAAGTCTTGTTTCCGAAAACCAGCGTCCACGTGGGCGATGATACAAAATTACGCGGCGGCATGCACGTCTGCTTACCCCAATTCGGACCGGACAGCAAAAATCATCTAGCTCAACATGGTTTCGGCAGAACTTCAGACTGGGAAATCCGCCATCAAAATGAATCGGATATCGGCTTGAAATTAATCAGCACAGAAAAAGGCTATGAACACGTCGAATGGTTGCTTGATTACAGTCTGCCTAACGAAAATGAAGCCATCGCCATCCTAACTGTCTGCAATTACGGCGAATCGCCCGTCCGCACGTCTCCGGGATTCCACCCCTACTTTACCGCCGCAGGTACACAATTTGATTTCAACGGCGCGCCATACGATGCCGACTATATCTCCCATACCGAATTTGTTTCCTCCGACCAGGATGCACACGTTGCATTTAACGGCTTGAAACTGGATATCCGCACCCACAATCTGCCTGTGTATGCCCTCTGGAG
>NZ_JBQCXA010000738.1:0-616 GCF_051956855.1 Neisseria sp. P0021.S007 | reverse complement strand
CCGTGATGGAGAAGCCCGCCTTCTTCCGAAACGGCAAAAGCGAAATCCGTAGAACACCGATAAAACGCGATTTCGCCTCTTTTCAGCGCATCTTCATAAAACGCATTAGAATGTGGAACGCAACACTTCAATCCGAAGCACCCGACCACACATACACCCCATTTTCAGACGACCTCCATACCGCATATCGTCCAAAGGTCGTCTGAAACCGATTGTGAAGCCGAATAAACCCACAGAGGCAGCCGATACTACCCCTATTCACCTTCACCACACAAACCGGAGAACAACATGATTACATTGGCCGTAGATGCCATGGGCGGCGACTCAGGTCTCGCAGTCACCGTCCCCGGTGCCCTTGCCTTTTTGAAACAGCAGCAAGACGTACACCTCATTATGGTCGGCGACGAATCCGCCGTCCGCCAAGCCCTCTCCGCAGCCAACGCGCCGATGGAGCGCATTACCGTGCTCCACGCCTCCGAAGTCGTCGGCATGGACGAAGCCCCGCAGCTTGCCCTGAAAAATAAAAAAGACTCCTCCATGCGCATTGCCATCAACCAAGTCAAAGAAGGCAACGCGCAAGCCGCCGTATCCGCCGGCAACACCGGCGCGCTTATGG
>NZ_JBQCXA010000737.1:0-616 GCF_051956855.1 Neisseria sp. P0021.S007 | reverse complement strand
GATTAACGCCGACTCTAAAGAAATCGTTTTTACCAGCGGCGCAACCGAGTCCAACAACCTCGCCATCAAAGGCGCGGCGCACTTCTACAAATCTAAAGGCAACCACCTCATCACCGTAAAAACCGAGCACAAAGCCGTGCTCGACACCATGCGCGAACTCGAACGCCAAGGTTACGAAGTAACTTATCTGGACGTACAAGAAAACGGCTTGGTTGATTTAGACGTACTGAAAGCCGCCATCCGCGAAGACACCATCCTCGTTTCCGTCATGTGGGTAAACAACGAAATCGGCGTGGTTCAAGATATTCCTGCCATTGGCGAAATCTGCCGCGAACGCAAAATAATTTTCCACGTTGACGCAGCACAAGCATGCGGCAAAGTACCTGTCGACGTTGAAGCAGCCAAAGTTGATTTGTTGTCTATGTCCGGCCACAAAGTATACGGCCCTAAAGGCATCGGCGCCCTGTATGTACGCCGTAAACCACGCGTCCGCCTCGAAGCCCAAATGCACTGCGGCGGTCACGAACGC
Source organism: Neisseria sp. P0021.S007 (assembly GCF_051956855.1). NCBI lineage: Bacteria > Pseudomonadati > Pseudomonadota > Betaproteobacteria > Neisseriales > Neisseriaceae > Neisseria > Neisseria sp. P0021.S007. Next base: position 87 of record NZ_JBQCXA010000737.1, on the reverse strand, counting down.
GGTTTCCGTTCCGGCACATTGCCGACCCATCAAATCGTCGGCATGGGCGAAGCCTTCCGCATTGCCAAAGAAGAATTAGCACAAGAC
>NZ_JBQCXA010000736.1:0-616 GCF_051956855.1 Neisseria sp. P0021.S007 | reverse complement strand
GATCACGGCAATGCTCTCGCCCTCGCGTTTGGGCGCTTCTTCGCCTTCTTCACGCGTCAACGTCCGCGAAAAAGCGTTGGCAATCGCCGCAATCATTTCCCGCTGCGAAGCGCGCGGACGGAAACCGGGCAGGTTTTTGCCGATGTTTTGGTAATGGTCGCGGATGGCGTTTTTTTCTAAATCGGTGAGCATTGAGGCCGTCTGAATGGGTTTGCAAGAATAGCGTATTTTAGCATTTTTACCTTCATGAAGCCTTCGTAAAGTCTTACTCTATTTTAGGGTTTGGCATTTTGATGGCGATGGACGAACCGCAAAGGCATAATCAGTTTTAATCAAGCAAAAGGCCGTCTGAAACTTTAGCCGCACTGATGCAGAGGCACCCACAATTTTTGCTTGTCGGATTTGTTTTTCTCGTAGCGGTTCCACGCTTTTTCGTGAAAATAAAAGACGACGGTATTAACGATGGGTTCGACCAAAGCCACCGCGCTGGAAACGCCGATACTGCCGGTCAAAATATAGGCGACACTAAATGCGACGCTGAAATGCAAAATAGCAAATGTAATGGTTTTAATCATGCTGTTTTCCTGATACATTGATGTTTTAATCACTACATAAT
>NZ_JBQCXA010000735.1:0-617 GCF_051956855.1 Neisseria sp. P0021.S007 | reverse complement strand
ACAAAACAACGGCCAAAGCCTGCCACCATGCCGTCCAACCCGAGCCGCCACTGCCGCGCCACCATACCCACGCAAATGCAGCCAACATCAACACACTGCGTTGCGTCGGTACGGAAAAACCGGCCAAAAGCGCATAAAACAAAGCCCCGGCAACACCGCCGGCCAATATCCACACACGCGGTTGCGCCGGAATCCACGGCGAATAACGGAAAATTCGCTTGATCAGCCAGGCAAACAATACCGCCACCATCGTCACATGCAATCCCGAAATACTGACCAAGTGCGTCAGCCCCAAAGGCCGGAATGCCTGCCACAAAGGCGGCCGCAACGCCGATTGCTCACCAATACTCAAAGCACGCATCAACCCTATGCCGTCTGAAAACTCAGGATATTTATCCTCTATTCTCTGCCAACTTCGGCTTACCGCATCACGCATATTAGCCAAACCGAAACCGCCGCCTTGACGCACGAGTTTCCTGTCGCGCCCCAAAGTACCCATGCCGTCGAGACCATTGGCCAAAGCCCATGTTTCACGGTTCAAACCGCGCACATTCACTTCACCGATCACCGGCTTTACCCGCGCCGATACAGACCACCGACTGCCCACCGTCCAATCG
>NZ_JBQCXA010000734.1:0-617 GCF_051956855.1 Neisseria sp. P0021.S007 | reverse complement strand
ACCATAAACGGCATTGATTTGTCCGTTGGTACCTTCTAGTTCATTCTGATAAATCTCGCTACCCGTACCAAAAATGACGACATACTTGTCTTTACCACGACGTGATACCGCAGGCGCAGACGTAATCGGTTGATTACCCGAACCTTGGAAAATCATTTGCGCCGACCATTCAGACGGGGTTTTACCTCTCAAGTCGAAGCGGAACATATTGCCATAACGGTCGCCTGCATAGGCAATATCGACAATACCGTCAAAATCGGTGTCTACCAAAGTGGGGGTGGAGAGGCCACCTTTGCCATTCGGTGCAGGAATTTTAGCCAAGAGATTACCGGCACTAGAAACATTTTTGCCGGTATCTTGCGTACCAGCTTCTTTACCTGTCATATCATAGACATATAAAGCCGTTTCATTGTCGACACTGTTCACATCTTCAGTACGATAGCCGCTGGCCAAGAAACCCGCATAGCGCACATCAGATTTCAAATTGACCGGAGTGGTATCGCGCTTGATGGAAACACGGCCGATTTGTGTCGAACCAATGGTATAACCCAGCTTATTGTCAGAGCCTTTTTTTGTTTCAAACAAAGGCACAGTCGTATTCCAACTACTACGATCAC
>NZ_JBQCXA010000733.1:0-617 GCF_051956855.1 Neisseria sp. P0021.S007 | reverse complement strand
ATTCAAAGAATTGCTCAAACAATACGCTTAAGCCCAGCCATTATAAAAAGGCCGTCTGAAATTTCAGACGGCCTTTTTCTCACACTTATTTCTTCCAATATGCCGGAGTTAGCAAAATCAGAACGGTAAAAATCTCCAAACGTCCCAACAACATCACCGCCGTACACAGCCATTTCTGCACATCGCTCAGCACAGCATAATTATGTGACGGACCGACTGCCCCCAAACCCGGCCCTGCATTGGTAATACAGGCAATGACTGCCGTAAAGGCGGATAAAAAGTCCAAGCCTGCCGCCATCAGTAAAAAGCTGAATACGATGACCGTCATAAAGTAAATAAAGATGAACGACATGACGGTCAGCGCCATGCGATCCGGAATGGAACGGTTGTTGACCTTTACCGTACGAACCGCACGCGGGTGCAGCAAAATCAACATTTCGCGCAAGCTGAATTTGAATAACACCAACGCACGCACGTTTTTAATACCGCCCCCAATAGAGCCTGAACTTGCCAATACGTTCGACAGGAAAAACATCCACAGCGACACAATCAACGGCCATTGGGCAAAGTCTGCATTGGAGAAACCGCTTGCCAATCCGATGGACACAAAATTGAAG
>NZ_JBQCXA010000732.1:0-617 GCF_051956855.1 Neisseria sp. P0021.S007 | reverse complement strand
GGCTCACAATGGTCTGAGCGAGCGTATTTCCGAAGCCCTGAAACAACTGGATGTTGAAGACGTTGCCGAGTTGGGGCGCGTGGGTAAAGAAATCCGTCAATGGATTTTGGATACTCCGTTCCCTGAGCAGCTGGATGCTGAAATCGAAACAGCTTGGAACAAAATGGTTGCCGATGCCGGCGGTGCGGATATCTCCGTTGCCGTACGTTCTTCCGCAACAGCAGAAGACTTGCCGGACGCTTCTTTTGCCGGCCAACAAGAAACCTTCCTGAACATCAACGGCTTGGATAACGTTAAAGAAGCGATGCACCATGTATTCGCTTCCCTGTATAACGACCGTGCCATTTCTTACCGTGTCCACAAAGGCTTCGAGCACGACATCGTTGCCCTTTCTGCCGGCGTACAACGCATGGTGCGCTCTGACAGCGGTGCCTCCGGTGTGATGTTTACCATCGATACCGAATCCGGTTACGACCAAGTCGTTTTCGTTACCTCTTCTTACGGTCTGGGCGAAAACGTCGTACAAGGCGCGGTAAACCCTGACGAATTCTATGTATTCAAACCTACTTTGAAAGCAGGCAAACCGGCTATCCTGCGCAAAACCATGGGTTCGAAAC
>NZ_JBQCXA010000731.1:0-617 GCF_051956855.1 Neisseria sp. P0021.S007 | reverse complement strand
CCTTTGCGAATCTGTTATACTGCTTATTGATTTTGAAAACCTTAAACATCAATTGGGAAATACCTTTTTATGTATCAAAAGAAAGCGCGCAGTGTAAAACCGTGGATTATTATGGCTTGCGTTATCGCGGCCTTTATTTGGCTTTTATATGCCTTAGGCAATGTTTTGACGCCGTTTATTGTGGCCGCCGTTTTAGCCTATGTTTTGAATCCCTTGGTCGAATGGCTGCAATTGAAGCGTATCCGCCGTGCACCGGCCTCTATGATTATTATGGCGCTTGCTTTGCTGATATTACTGGCGTTGATGCTGATTATTATACCTATGCTGTTAAATCAGTTTAATAATCTGGCCGAACGCCTGCCGCAAATCGTAGGCTTTGTTCAAAACAAATTGCTGCCGTGGCTCAACAGCGTCAGCGGGGATTATATTCAAATTGATCAAGAATCAATCATCGCATGGTTGCAGTCGCATACGGATGAGTTGAGCAATACGCTCAAAGCATGGATTCCTACCTTGATGTGCCAGAGCGGCAACGTAATCAGCGGCGTCAGCAATTTGGTGTTGCTGCCTTTGCTGTTGTATTACTTTTTGTTGGACTGGAAACGTTGGTCTTCCGG
>NZ_JBQCXA010000730.1:0-617 GCF_051956855.1 Neisseria sp. P0021.S007 | reverse complement strand
TTGTAACCCAGCTCTTGGAAGCCTTTTTCTATGTTGCCTTTTTTGATGCTGCTGGTGGCGGTGTAGGAGGAATGGCTTGCCCAATAGCGGTCGACGTCTTGGGAAACTTCGGGCACGACGCGGCCGGTGGCGAGGATGTCGAGGTCGGCGAAGATGGTGTCTTCGCCGACTTTGAAATATTCGTCGCCGATATTGCGCCCGCCGAGGATGGTGGCGCGGTTGTCTGCGGTGAAGGATTTGTTGTGCATCCGGCGGTTGAGGCGCGGGAAGTCGGTTAAATAGCCGAGCGCGCGCCATTTGCGGCGGACGAAGGGGTTAAACAGGCGGATTTCGATATTGGGATGGCTGTCAAGGGCGAGCAGGACGTTGTCCAGCCCGTTGGTGTTGTTGTCGTCAAGCAGCAGGCGCACGCGTACGCCGCGTTCGGCGGCACGGTGGATAAGGTTGAACATGAGCTTGCCGGAGATGTCGTTGTGCCAGATGTAGTATTGGAGGTCTAGGGTGTGGTCGGCGGCTTCAATCAGAGCGGCGCGGGCGACGAAGGCTTCGTGTGCGTCGTTGAGCAGATAGACATTGGAAATATCGCCGCTGGTTTTGCTAGAGGCGGTGTTGAGCAG
>NZ_JBQCXA010000729.1:0-618 GCF_051956855.1 Neisseria sp. P0021.S007 | reverse complement strand
CGCATTACTTATCTAAGGTTTCGCGGATAATTTCTTTAACGGCGGCTGCATTGTTCGGCACGACTTGGACGCGCTGCGGCAGGTTTTCCAAACCTTCCAACGCGGCAGGGCGCGGAATGGCGACATCGCCGACCGCTTCGCGTATGGTCGCATCGAATTTTGCCGCCAATGCGGTTTCCAAACACACAACCATCTCCCCTTCTTCGCGCACTTCGCGAGCGACTTTTACGCCATCGGCGGTGTGCGGGTCGATGAGTTCTTTGTCTTGCTCGTAAACCTGCTTAATGGTGGCGAGGCGGTCGGCGTGGGTGGATTTGCCGGAGGTAAAACCGTATTTGCCGCCGACTTTTTCCAAGGCAAACTGCAAGTCAAAGCCTTTGCCCGCCGCTACTTCCGCCCACAGCGTATTGATTTCCTGAGGATCGCGATCCATCAGGTCGAACACGAAACGCTCGAAGTTGGACGCTTTGGAAATGTCCATAGACGGGCTGGAGGTAACATAAGTATGCTCGCTGTTTCGCGGGCGGTATGCGCCGGTTTTGAAAAACTCGTCCAACACATCGTTTTCATTGGTCGCGACAATCAGGCGGCGGATAGGCAGGCCCATTTGTTTGGCGA
>NZ_JBQCXA010000728.1:0-618 GCF_051956855.1 Neisseria sp. P0021.S007 | reverse complement strand
CGTCCGCATCGAAGGCCTGCCGCTGGTAACCCGCGCCACCGGCATCCCGTTCGACGCGCTGCCTAAAACGCAAGTCCTGCTCAAAATCACCGAGCTCGACCCCGAAAAGCAGTTTATCGCGCTGAACTATGTAAAAGCTGTCGCTCCTGCGGTTGCGTAAGTTTGCCGTTATGAAAAGAGGTCGTCTGAAAACCTTAAATATGGTTTTCAGACGACCTCTTTTTACATCTTAACAGCCTCTAGCGCGCTTCCACCCGTTTGAAATCTCTCGGTCGGAAACCCTGCGCAGCCAGCGAAACGAAATACAAACCGCCGCCTATCGCAATCAGGATGCACAACTGACCGGCTTTACGCAAACCGCCGACATGCACCCACTCAAACGGCAGATAAGCCTGCGCCATCCACAATCCGCCACCCATCACGACAAGCGACAGCAGCATTTTACCCAGAAAACTCCCCCACCCTTTACCGGGTCGGTAAATACCGTGTTTACGCAAAAGGAAGAACAACAATCCCGCATTGATACACGCGCCCAAACCGATGGCAAGCGAAAGCCCGACATGTTTCAGAGGGCCGATAAAGGCAAGGTTCATCAACTGCGTGCAGATAAGCGTAAAG
>NZ_JBQCXA010000727.1:0-618 GCF_051956855.1 Neisseria sp. P0021.S007 | reverse complement strand
ATAATCCGCCCGTCTTTACAAAAAGACTTCAGGAGTTTGAACGGGTTTTTGGCTCGTCAAACTTGTCCGAGCCCGAGTTTTTACGAATGACGGTTCTTTTATTTTTCGGAGTTATCCATCATGGCATTGACCGTAGAACAAAAAGCACAAATTGTTAAAGATTTCCAACGTAAAGAAGGCGATACCGGTTCTTCTGAAGTACAAGTCGCTCTGTTGACTTTCCGTATCAACGACCTGACTCCCCACTTCAAAGCCAACCCTAAAGACCACCACAGCCGTCGCGGCCTGTTGAAAATGGTCAGCCAACGTCGCCGTCTGTTGTCTTACTTGCGCCGTACTCAACCTGATACATACCGCACCCTGATCACCCGCTTGGGTCTGCGCAAATAATTGCTGCTTTACCGGACACCGCTTGCGAAAGCGGTGTTTTTTCATATGGGTTGACGATAAATCATAAAAACAATAGCGCAGGTTTATAGGGGTCGTCTGAAAAAGGTCGTCTGAAAATATAGTGGATTAACTTTAAACCAGTACGGCGTTGCCTCGCCTTACCGTACTATCTGTACTGTCTGCGGCTTCGTCGCCTTGTCCTGATTTAAATTTAATCCACTATATATC
>NZ_JBQCXA010000726.1:0-618 GCF_051956855.1 Neisseria sp. P0021.S007 | reverse complement strand
CTCGGCAATATCCAGGCCGCGTGCGGCAACGTCAGTGGCAACCAAAACGCGTAATGAACCTTCTTTAAAGGCGTTGAGGGTTTCCAGTCGGCTTTGTTGGGATTTGTCGCCGTGGATGGATTGCGCGGCAATGTTGCGACGGACGAGGTCGCGGGTAACTTGATCGACGCTTTGTTTGGTTTTGCAGAATACAATGACTTGATTCATATGCAAATCAACAATCAGACGTTCGAGCAGGTTGCGTTTTTTGAGTGTATCAACGGCAATGATGTGTTGCTCGACATTGGCGTTGGTGGTGTTTTGCGCAGCCACTTCAACCATTTCAGGCGTGTGCATAAAATCTTGCGCAAGCTTACGGATAGGCGGTGAGAAAGTGGCGGAGAAAAGCAGGGTTTGTCGCTGTTTGGGCAACATCTGCATGATTTTGCGGATATCGTCGATGAAACCCATATCAAGCATACGGTCGGCTTCGTCGAGTACGACGATTTCGACTTTGTTTAAATTGATGTTTTTTTGCTTGACGTGGTCAAGCAGTCGGCCAACTGTGGCAACAACGATTTCACAACCGGCGCGCAAGTCGGCAGTTTGTTTGTCCATATTGACACCGCCGAAGAGGAC
>NZ_JBQCXA010000725.1:0-619 GCF_051956855.1 Neisseria sp. P0021.S007 | reverse complement strand
ACATCGTATCCCAAGTGGTCGGTGCGATTGCCGCTGCGGGCGTTCTGTATCTGATTGCTTCCGGTAAAACCGTTTTTGATGCTGTTGCTTCCGGCTTTGCCAGCAACGGTTTCGGCGAACACTCTCCTAACGGTTACGACATGATGGCGGCTTTGCTGATCGAATTCGTACTGACCGCATTCTTCCTAATCATTATCATGGGTTCTACCGACAAACTAGCTCCGGCCGGCTTTGCTCCTATCGCCATCGGCCTTGGTCTGACCCTGATTCACTTGATCAGCATTCCTGTAACCAATACTTCCGTCAACCCTGCACGTTCTACCGGCGTTGCCTTGTTCCAAGGCGGCTGGGCTGTTGAACAATTGTGGTTGTTCTGGTTGGCTCCTATTGCCGGCGCAGCAGTTGGCGCGGCTATTTACCGCTTCGTTTTGGCTAACGACGAAAAATAATCTTGACGGAATGACATTCCCGGGGCGGCTGATACTCTAAACTGACCGCACCCAAGTTGCCGAGATACAAACGCACCGCCTGACTCAGACGGTGCGTTTGTTTTCGCCATGTTACAATCCTCTCTTTTCCCACATTCTCAAACCATCATGAAAACCTTAACTTTTAAAAA
>NZ_JBQCXA010000724.1:0-619 GCF_051956855.1 Neisseria sp. P0021.S007 | reverse complement strand
CATTTACTTCTGCTCCTGTTTAAATTCCCAGCAATTCCATTTCAAAGCGCGAACGCCAACGGGATTGCGCGGTTACGATGCAGACTTTCAGACGGCGGTCTTTTGCAGTGTACTTTAACCAGCTTTCGTAAAATGCCTCAAGGACTTTAACGGCATTATTAACCTTGCTTTGCTTCAACACTTTAAACACTTCATCACGGGTTTTACTTTTCAGATAGCTTCCAAACGACGAATTCCCAAAAATAAGCGGAATTTCGTTTGGCGCAAGTTTGACAATACTTCCTGCAATACCGTCTGCCAACACCGCCATCGGCTTGATGCGCTCATGGCAGGTCGCAATTTCGTCAAACATCTTGTCCGCCATATCAACGACGGTTTCGGTAATTTGACCGGGCTGTACCTTGACAGCTCCGTCGAATAAAGCGTTAATGATTTTAACATAGGCTGTACGTTTTGCCTGATCCATAATAAACCTCCATAAAAAAAGCCCACCCTTCAGGCAGGCAGAAAAAAGCCGCCCTTTCGGACGGCTAAAATTTAAACAATAAGACAGACGATACCCGATAAATCGCCCAAGGGCGAATAATCAAAATTGCCGCTAATGCGGCAGAGGATATGC
>NZ_JBQCXA010000723.1:0-620 GCF_051956855.1 Neisseria sp. P0021.S007 | reverse complement strand
GATGTTGGTGGAAGCTATCAATCCGAAGCGCAAAAAAAACCGTTTCCGGTTAAGAAAAATTTTCTAGGTATGAAAAAATGGTTTCAAGAGCAAGGTTTCTTTAAAGAAGATGATATTCATTGGGTAAAAAGTAAGACTTATGAAGGTGATTTTGGGGGGACGCAAAAAACTCCAGAAACGATGGAAGCAATACGTAAGAATATAATACCTAATGATTATGCCCGCGTTGCATTCAAGATTATGCGCTTGATTGTGGAAACGCACTGCAGTGATAAGGTTATTGTATTTAACAGGAATCGGATAAAACATAGAGAGGCTTCCCACTTTCCGGAAATTATCGAACTGCTTAACAAATTGCCTTATGATATACAGAAGGCATCCCAAGATTCCTGGGCAAAAAGGTACAATTTTGAACTGAGTAAGTATTACTCACCGCAACAGGTACGGAAGATCCGTTACAAGTATATCCATTGGTCTGCAAAAGATGAAACCGGATATGAGCTGAGAACAAAAAATGGATTGCCATATAGAATAATACACAAAGGTTAAAATCTTCGTGTAGTGTCAAACTATCCAAAATCATTTTCAGACAGTATTGATAGATAGAGAAAGGATATATC
>NZ_JBQCXA010000722.1:0-621 GCF_051956855.1 Neisseria sp. P0021.S007 | reverse complement strand
GCATTCAGACGACCCCGCGCGCAACCGAAATTCCCTGCCGTTCCCCGCATTGCGCGGCGCATACCAGCTTTCCAACGCCGCCTGCGCACTGACCGTGTTGGAATGTTTGAACGAAAAATTGCAGGTGGACATCGGCGCCATCAAGCGCGGATTGCTGCTGGTTGAAAATCCCGGACGCTTCCAAGTCCTGCCCGGCCGCCCGCTGACCGTTTTGGATGTCGGACACAATCCCCACGCCGCCCGCGCCCTGCGCCGCAGCCTGATTAATTTGGCGTTTGCACAAAAGCGCACCGCCGTGTTCAGCATGCTGTCCGACAAAGACATAGACGGCGTGTTGGAAATCGTTAAAGACCAGTTTGACGAATGGTATATCGCGCCTTTGGACGTGCCGCGCGGTATGACGACGGACGCCTTGCAGGCGAAACTGGAAGCACAAAATATCGAAAATATACAAACTTTTACCTCCGTTCGAGAGGCGTACCGCGCCGCTTTGGCTAAGGCGGGCGAAAATGATAGAATCGTTGTTTTCGGCTCATTTCATACCGTTGCCGACGTGATGGCGGCGTTGTAAAAGGAAATCTCCATGTCTGACAATAAGCAAAATGAAGTTCTGACCGGTTA
>NZ_JBQCXA010000721.1:0-621 GCF_051956855.1 Neisseria sp. P0021.S007 | reverse complement strand
GGAATTGGTCGAGGCAGCGGCCTTTGAGCAACACTTCGTCGCAAGCCTTTTCAATGGCGGCAGCGATTTCGGGTTTCACCGCACCCAGTTCGCCGTTTGCCTGCGCGGTCGCTTTTTTCACCATCACCATGCTGCGGACAAACTGCGGCACGTCGGAAATTTTTTGATTGGAAATTTTAAAGTTTTCCACCGCGCGCAAAGTATGGATGCCCCAATACGCCTCGGCGGGGATTTCGCGGTCGCCCAGCAAATCGTGTTCGATACGGACAGTCATTTCTCTTACCTTCTCATTCGTTGGTTTATCAAGTAATGTGCATATGCAGGCGGAACATTAGACCGTTTTGCATGGGTTGTCTAGCTGCAAATGCACCGTTGTTATCAAAGCAGGAAAAACACTCCCACCCGAAAGACAAAAGGTCGTCTGAAACCTTTTCAGACGACCTTTTACATGCTTACATACCGACCAGCCCCCGTATCTGCGGCCAGTAAAACAAACAGGCAATGGCGCAGACGGCGACGCTGATGCCTGCGGCGTTGATGCTGCTGATTTTTTCTTTAAACGCCATCGCGCCGACCAACGTTCCCAAGACGATGACGCCGATGTTCATGCCTGCGAAGACC
>NZ_JBQCXA010000720.1:0-622 GCF_051956855.1 Neisseria sp. P0021.S007 | reverse complement strand
GGGCTGGGACGAACATGCGGTCGGCGTCGCATTGGTCATCATGACTGCGCCGATTATTTTCGGCGGTATCCGCCGTGTTTCCCGCTTTGCCGAAATGCTTGTTCCGCTGATGGCGACTTTATATCTGCTGATGGCGCTCTACATCATCATCACCAACATCAGCCTGATTCCGCATGTCTTCGGTCAGATTTTTGACAGCGCCTTCAACTTTAAAGCTGCCGGCGGCGGTCTGCTCGGCGGCTTGATTTCGCAAACCATGATGATCGGTATCAAACGCGGTCTGTATTCCAATGAAGCAGGTCAAGGTTCCGCACCTAACGCCGCCGCAGCCGCCGAAGTCAAACACCCTGTTTCCCAAGGTATGATTCAAATGCTGGGCGTATTCGTCGATACGATTATTGTATGTTCCTGCACGGCGTTTATCGTTTTGGTGTACCAACAACCTTACGGCGATTTGAGCGGCGCAGAGCTGACCCAAGCAGCGATTATCAGCCAAGTCGGCGCATGGGGCGCGGATTTCTTGGCAATCATCCTGTTTATGTTTGCCTTCTCTACCGTCATCGGAAACTATGCCTATGCCGAATCCAATGTGCAGTTCATCAAAAACCATTGGCTGTTGACC
>NZ_JBQCXA010000719.1:0-622 GCF_051956855.1 Neisseria sp. P0021.S007 | reverse complement strand
CACTCACACTGTAACCATCACTGATGGCGAAGTTAAGACCACTACTACTATCATTAAAGATGGTAAGAACGCTGAAGCCGAAGTTAAAGACAACGGCAACGGTACTCATACTGTAACCATCAAAGACGGTAACGGTAATACCACTACTACCATCGTTAAAGACGGTGCAACTGGCGCTACCGGTGAAACAGGTGCAACTGGTGCTAAAGGTGATACCGGTGCAGACGGTAAGAATGCTAAAGCCGACGTTAAAGACAATGGCAACGGCACTCACACTGTAACCATCACTGATGGCGAAGGTAATACCACTACTACTATCGTTAAAGACGGTAAGAACGCTGAAGCCGAAGTTAAAGACAATGGCAACGGTACTCACACTGTAACGATCAAAGACGGTAACGGTAACACCACTACTACTATCGTTAAAGACGGTGCAACTGGTGCCAAAGGCGATACCGGCGCAACTGGTGCAACCGGTGCCGATGGTAAGAACGCTGAAGCCGAAGTTAAAGACAACGGCAACGGTACTCATACTGTAACCATCAAAGACGGTAACGGTAATACCACTACTACCATCATTAAAGATGGTGCAACTGGCGCTACCGGTGCAACTGGTGCCGAT
>NZ_JBQCXA010000718.1:0-622 GCF_051956855.1 Neisseria sp. P0021.S007 | reverse complement strand
GTATGGAAGCATTGAGCCTCAGTTGGCCAGCCGGTATCCGAGCCATTCAAACAAGTAACCAAACAAGCCGGTTTTCCGGCCAAAATAGAATGCAGTCTGCCATCTTTGCGAGCAATCGGAGCAGCGCAGGCAACACCATTCAGACTCAAATGCTGGTTTAGTTCTAGAAAGAAAGGCAGTTCTTCTGATTTCAAAACCTCAAAAACAGTCAATACATAACGACCGGTTGAAGTAGTCAAAAAATAATTACTGTTAGTAATTCCTTGAGCAATCCCCTGCAAAGAAACAAAATCTCCCAAATCATATTGCAGAAGGAAGTCACGCATTTGAGTGTCGGAAACACTTGTATAGACAGACATAGCAAACTCGAGGCTGATATAAAAGAATCAAGGAAGCATCATACCAAAAAACAAGCGCTAATAATATAAATTAAAGCGAGGGTCAAATTCAAAAGGCCGTCTGAAAGAGCAATTCAGACGGCCTTTGTTTTGTGTTTTTTTGTATGTATGGATTGTGTAGGAAGGTTGTTGGAGTTTTTTATAAAATAAAAAACCCTGTTAAAACAGGGTGGTGGTTAAATTTCTGAAAATAATTTTGCGAAAGGTGTTGACGGGTTTTATTG
>NZ_JBQCXA010000717.1:0-622 GCF_051956855.1 Neisseria sp. P0021.S007 | reverse complement strand
ACCAAGCTGCCCGACACATTGTTGTCGTAGTATTTCATTGGTTCGGCCACGCTTTCACCGACGGCCTTCAAGCCGGCAAAATGGATGACGGCATCAATATCGTGTTCTGCAAAGATTTGACGCAACACTTCACGATCACGGATATCCCCTTGATAAAAAGGCACAGACTTGCCGGTAATCTTTTCCAAGCGCGGGAGGATATTGGCAGACGAATTGCACAAATTGTCCAAAATCACAGCATTAAAGCCTGATTTCAGCAGGGAAACAACGGTATGGGAACCGATAAAGCCGGTACCGCCGGTGATAAGAATAGTCATTGGTTTTCCTTATACAGCATATGTTATCTTGTTTTGAATGAAGTGTATCAGTATTATCCTTTGTCTTCCCAAAAATTATCTTACGTTGTGCTGTCCTATCAATCGTTCAGATGGAATATGAAGGAATATATGAACATTACCCAAATTCTCTCCCAAGAACTCTCCGCCACTACCGCGCAAATCAATGCCGCCATTGAGCTTTTGGACGACGGCGCGACCGTACCCTTTATCGCGCGTTACCGTAAAGAAGCCAAGGGTGGGCTGGACGATACGCAGCTGCGCCAGCTTGCCGAGCGGCTGCAATA
>NZ_JBQCXA010000716.1:0-623 GCF_051956855.1 Neisseria sp. P0021.S007 | reverse complement strand
CGTTTTTTAGCTGCCAATGCGTTTTCTTTCTCTGCTGTTTCCTGTTGGGCTTGTGTTTTACGGGCCGCAGCAGCACGTTGTTCAGCCTGACGTTGGCGGCGTTCTTCGGCTCGGCGCTCTGCAGCTTCACGTTTGGCAGCCTCGGCACGTTGAATACGTTCGGACTCTTCCAAGCCTTTGATATTGCCGTCATCTAAAGTATCGTTGATCAAAACCAACGGCTCGCCAACATCTTCGGGAGCAGATTCGCGGTTTGGCTTCAATACTTCAACCGGCGCATTGTCTTCTTCGTCGCCTGCATTTTGCGGTTTATTTGGTGCTTCGGCATCCGCATGGCGGGCAGCCTCTTCAGCAGCAGCGACATCCTCTTTATTAGGCTCTAAAACAACCGCCTTGCTCGGCTCGTCAGCCGTTTTGGCTTGGCTCTGACCGACAGGCGCTTCTTTAAACGGTGAATTTTTATCGTCGCCGGAAGTCAGCGCCAGACCGAACAGCATACCCGATGCCACCACCAAGCCGGAGGCCAAGACCAAGCGACGGCGGTTGCGACGTTTGAGTCGTTCGTAACCGTCTAAATCGTATCCGTTTGGAGTTTCTTTTTGTTTATTGTCGGACATGATAAT
>NZ_JBQCXA010000715.1:0-623 GCF_051956855.1 Neisseria sp. P0021.S007 | reverse complement strand
ATCTAAAAGGGCGTAGCTGTCTTTGCCGCCGGAGAGGCAGACCATGATTTTGTCGCCCGGTTCGATCATATTGAAATCGTTAATGGCATCGCCGACGGCGTGGCGCAGGCGTTTGCTGAGTTTGTTGTTTTCTAATTCTTGCTTGGTTTTTTTGGACATGGCTGTTTGTGCTTTGAAATAATAGAAAAATTTAAGGGCGGTATTGTACCTCAAAAGAATAAAGGCCGTCTGAAAAACTGCGCTTGCTTGGTTGAAGCGGCGTTTTCAGACGGCCTGATATTTGTGCTTTATTTGATTTGAAGGGCGGTAATTTTGATTTCAACCTTCCAGTCTGGTGAAGCCAGTTTCGCTTCCACGCAGGCGCGGGCCGGAGCGCGCTCAGGGGCTGTCCATGCGTCCCAGGCTTCATTCATAGCGGCGTAGTCGTTCATATCGGGCAGATAGATGGTAGCTTCTAAAATGTGGGCTTTGTCGGATTGGCATTGTGCGAGCCATGAATCGATTTGCGCCAAAACGTTTTCAGTTTGTGCTTTGGCGTCGGCTTCAGGATTTTCGGGAACCATGCCAGAGAGGAAAACCAAGCCGTTGGCTACGACGGCTTCCGAATAGCGTTTGCTTGTGCC
>NZ_JBQCXA010000714.1:0-623 GCF_051956855.1 Neisseria sp. P0021.S007 | reverse complement strand
CCCTCGCTCATAATACCGAAGCGGTCAAGCGCGTTTAACTCGTCTTCGGGCATCTCACCAATCTGCACCAATGCCTCAAACAACTCTGTCTGCAACATCGCCATCAAGGCTTCGGAGCGGGTATCCCCCTCGTCTGCCGCACCTTCGGCAATCAGGCGTGCCGCTTCGGTGCTGTTTTTGATGGCGGCAAACCGACGCTGTACTTTTTGGCCGTACCGATGGGCGGCGGAGCGGCTGATTTCGTATCCCTGTTGCTGCAACCATTCGGATAATGCCTGATAGTCGGCGAAGCCGTTTTCGACGAGTTTCCGTTCGAACTCGTGGCGTACAGCTTCGGGGAGTTGGTCGATGACGCTGCGTTTTGCCATATCAGCTCCAAACTTTTTCGGGGCGGGCGATACCGGCGCGGCACTCGACTGTGTATTCGGCAATATCGACACCCAAACTGGTAAGGTCGGCAAACCACAAGCCGTGCGGTGCTTTATTCAGCTCGACCATTTTGCGGTCGGCAAGGTAGTCGAGCTGCTGGCGCAGTTCGGTGGCGGTGGTCTGCGGGTAAATCGCGTTCATGATGTCCAGCAGAAAGGCCTCGCTGGTGGTATGAGGGCGGGCTTTATTAAGGG
>NZ_JBQCXA010000713.1:0-624 GCF_051956855.1 Neisseria sp. P0021.S007 | reverse complement strand
GGCTGGAGAAGCCGTTTGCGCTCAATACGACGATTCAGACGAAGGGCGAGCTGGAAGGCGAGACGATAGAGGGTAAGGCGCGCCTGTGGGGCAGCTTGCAGGACGTGCAGACTGAAATTCTGCTGGACGGCGACGATGTGCATTTGTCGGCGAAATCGACGGTGCATCCGTTTGCAGCTTCGCTGGATAAGATGATCGGCGAGGTGCTGGTCAAGGGTTTCAACATCAATCCGACTGCGTTCCTGCCGTCGCTGCCTAAGGCAAACCTGACGTTTGACGCGACTGTCGTGCCTTCGTTTACGCACGGTATCGCGCTGGACGGCTCGCTCGACTTGGAAAACAAGGCGGCGGGTTTTGCTGATGCAAAATCCATTCCGGTGCGCAACATTCTGGCGGACTTCACCATCAACGACAACGGCGTGGTAACCGTCCAAGAGTCTGAAATCGGGCTGTTGGAGGAAGGTTCGTTCAATGTCGCCGGTACGGTCGATACGGTGAAAAACGCGCTGGCGCTCAAGATTAATGTGAACAACCTCGTTTCAGACGACCTCGTCCGCACCAATGTTGCCGGTCAGTGGAACGGATTTATCGGTGTCAAAGGCGAAACCGCCTCGCCCGCTATCG
>NZ_JBQCXA010000712.1:0-624 GCF_051956855.1 Neisseria sp. P0021.S007 | reverse complement strand
CTTGAACAATGTAGCGAGCCAATGCTTCGATACCTTGCAGACGCAGAATGTCGTGTGGATCTACGGCACCGTCTACGATGGTTTCACCGCGGTTTACCACTTGACCATCGTGTACCAGAATCTGTTTCTCTTTAGAAATCAGGGTTTCGTATGCTACACCGTCTACGTCGGTAATAATCAGGCGCTGTTTACCTTTGGTTTCTTTACCGAAGGAAACGGTACCGGTAATTTCAGCCAACATACCTGCATCTTTCGGCACGCGTGCTTCAAACAATTCGGCTACGCGTGGCAGACCACCGGTAATATCGCGGGTTTTAGAAGACGCTTGTGGAATACGCGCCAACACATCACCCTTACCGACTTCCTGACCTTCACGAATGGTAATCACCGCACCGACCGGGAATGCCATAGAAACTGGGGTAGTCGTACCAGGAATGCAAATTTCCAGACCATTTTCATCCAACAGTTTGACAGTCGGACGCAACAGTTTAGAAGCACTAGAGGAACGACGTTTGCCGTCAATCACTACCAAAGTAGACAAACCAGTTACATCGTCGGTCTGTTTCGCAACGGTAACACCCTCTTCCACGTTTTCGAATTTCACCATACCTGCATGTTCGGTGA
>NZ_JBQCXA010000711.1:0-624 GCF_051956855.1 Neisseria sp. P0021.S007 | reverse complement strand
ATATTGGAACAGTAATCATGGGAAATCATGAATAGCCTTTAGGCAGAAGGAAAGATTATGAAAGACCGACAGCATTTGTTCAACCTCATCATCATCGGCGATGAAATCCTGCACGGCAGCCGCCAAGACAAGCATTTCGCCTTTTTCAAATCTTTATTGGAATCGCGCGGGCTGAAACTCAATCAGGTGCAATATCTGCCCGATGAACCCGAATTGCTGGTCAAACAACTGCGCCGCAGTTTTTCAGACGGCCTGCCGACTTTCGTTACCGGCGGTATCGGCTCTACGCCTGACGACCACACGCGCCAAGCCGCAGCGGCTGCTTTGGATTTGCCCGTTGTCCGCCATCCTGAAGCCGCCAAGTTTATCGAAGGCGTAACCCTGAAACGCGGCGAGCCGCTCGATTCGCCGGAACACGCCCAACGCCTGAAAATGGCGGATTTTCCCGAAGGCGCGGAACTTGTGCCCAATCCGTTTAATAATATCGCCGGATTTTCCATCCGCGAGCATTATTTCTTCCCCGGTTTCCCCGTGATGGCGCACCCGATGGCGGAATGGGTATTGGAAACTTATTACGCCAACCGTTTCAACCAAACTGAACGCGGCAGCCGCAGCGTGTATGTG
>NZ_JBQCXA010000710.1:0-625 GCF_051956855.1 Neisseria sp. P0021.S007 | reverse complement strand
GGGCGGCAGATAAATCTTTTCTTCCGTATTCTTCTTGCCATAATGGTCTCCGTAGATTTCGGCGCAGGCTTCATCGTAACGTTTGCCTTGCTCCATTAGAGGCACAATTCGGCGCAATGCTTTCAAGGAAATTTGGACGAACTTGTCGAAGTTGATGTGTTTCAACAGCGCTTCTAAGATTTCGGGCTGAACACGGTCTTTCAGACGGCCTGTAATGTCTTCATCGGTTTTGAATAGGGAGAATGCCATGCCGATTTCATCTTGTAATTCGGGAGAAAGGTTTAATGGGGATTTTTTGTCTTTCAATCCTTCTTTTTCCAGCGCACGGCTGATGGCATGGTAGGCCTTTATTTCCATCAATGTTGAGGTTTCGGCATTGTCTTTACCATAGTGTAATCCTTTGAAAAAGGCGGTATCTTCTAAACCCAGTAGCTTACGGGCTTGTGCGTAAGTCAGTTTCTTTTTATACGGCTGATTTATAAGTATGGTGCGTTCGGTATCGGTCAATGGCCGCTCGCTGCCTTGCTCTAAAATACGCAGGTTGTTCAGCTTGGTCAGCCAGATGAAACGTTCGGCTGTGTAGGTGTTTTTAGCGGCTTTCGGCTCTGTCGGTTCGAAGGTGCAA
>NZ_JBQCXA010000709.1:0-625 GCF_051956855.1 Neisseria sp. P0021.S007 | reverse complement strand
AGCCTATTTCAACACCACGCCTTTGGGCCGCGCCGTTACCGGCACCATGCTCGTTTCCGCCATGAAAGAAGACGATGTGAATATCTGGGGCGACGGCAGCACCTACAAAGGCAACGACATCGAGCGTTTCTACCGCTACGGCCTATTGACCAATCCGGCGTTGAAAATCTACAAACCTTGGCTCGACCAACAATTTATCGACGAACTCGGCGGCCGTCACGAAATGAGCGAATTTTTGATTGCCAACGGCTTCAACTACAAAATGTCGGTTGAAAAAGCCTACTCTACCGACTCCAACATGCTGGGTGCCACCCACGAAGCCAAAGACTTGGAATTCCTCAACAGCGGCATCAAAATCGTTAAGCCCATCATGGGCGTTGCCTTCTGGGACGAAAGCGTCGAAGTCAAACCCGAAGAAGTTAGCGTACGCTTTGAAGAAGGCGTGCCGGTTGCACTAAACGGCAAAGAATACGCCGATCCTGTCGAACTCTTCCTCGAGGCCAACCGCATCGGCGGCCGCCACGGCTTGGGCATGAGCGACCAAATCGAAAACCGCATCATCGAAGCCAAATCGCGCGGCATCTACGAAGCCCCGGGCATGGCATTGTTCCACATCGCCTACGAG
>NZ_JBQCXA010000708.1:0-626 GCF_051956855.1 Neisseria sp. P0021.S007 | reverse complement strand
TGGACATCCTCGCCGCTACCTTCCCGGCAGGCACACTTTCCGGCGCGCCTAAAGTCCGCGCCATGGAAATCATCGAAGAAGTCGAACCGAGCAAACGCGGCATCTACGGCGGCGCAGTCGGCGTATGGAGTTTCAACAACGACATGGACCTGGCCATTGCCATCCGCACTGCCGTGATTAAAAACAATACCCTCTTCGTGCAAAGCGGCGCAGGCGTAGTTGCCGACTCCGACCCAACCTCCGAATGGCAGGAAACCCAAAACAAAGCCCGCGCCGTGATCCGCGCAGCGCAAATGGTGCAAGAAGGGTTGGATAAATAATTTTCAGACGGCCTGCGCTCTGAAATGACTAAACAACAAGATTATGATACTAAAAGAAAAACAACTAAAATCCATCAGCAAATTCCTCAGCTTTATCTTGCGCCATCATCCCGAGCAAATCGGCATTACTTTGGATAAAGACGGCTGGGTGGATATTGATACCCTGTTGACACAGGTAAACCATCCCGAGCGCAGCTTTATGGGCAATCCGCTGACCTACGAAATATTATTGGAAGTGGTCGAAAAAAACGATAAAAAACGGTTTACCCTTTCTGAAGACGGCAAACGCATCCGCGCGGCACAAGG
>NZ_JBQCXA010000707.1:0-626 GCF_051956855.1 Neisseria sp. P0021.S007 | reverse complement strand
CGGCAGCGTCAGCTTTGTATAATATACAGGTATATGGGTACATTGACCTTGCTTCCTTTGGTGTTGCAATCAAATCTCGACTATACCGCTACTTGGGCTGGTTTGGCTGCTGCACCGGTAGGTTTTCTGCCGATTATTCTGTCGCCGATTATTGGTAAGTTTGGCAATCGCGTCGATATGCGCCTGTTTGTCAGCGCTAGCTTCTTGGTGTTTGCCTATACATTCCATTGGCGAACCGACTTCTATGCCGGCATGGATATGAGCAACGTCGTTTGGCCACAGTTTTGGCAGGGTTTAGGCGTAGCCATGTTCTTCCTGCCCCTGACCAGTATCACCTTATCGCATATGAAGGGCAACCAAATTGCCTCGGCCAGTAGCTTGTCTAATTTCTTGCGAGTCTTTATGGGCGGTGTCGGTGTGTCCGTTGTCAGCACCATGTGGGAACGGCGCGAAGCTCTGCACCATACTCAGCTGACCGAACATATTAATTCATTGTCCTCAATCAGCAACCAATCTATTCAAGGCATGATGGCCAATGGCCTGAGCAAAGAGCAAGCCCTGGCTGCGATAAATAGTACTATTTCCCAACAAGGCTTTGTTATTGGCTCAAATGAAATCTTCTTGGC
>NZ_JBQCXA010000706.1:0-626 GCF_051956855.1 Neisseria sp. P0021.S007 | reverse complement strand
TTTGTTTCAATTCGGCTTCCAATTGTTCCAAATCTTTTCTGCCGGCGGGCCACACCTTTGTCTATCCATTCTTGCGCCAAAACGCCGGAAAACCAAAGCGGATCAGGCCATTCCGTTTCCAGTGTAACAGCCCATTTAGGCGCATTATTCAGCGTAATTTTAGATGAAACGGGAACGATGTTTTCCTGAAAATCATCGGCATCAACAATCTTCGTTTGCCATGTGCGAAGGATGTTTTGATAGTAGGGCTGATTCAAATCCAAACATTCGCGCAGGGTTTTTAAAGTAATCTTGCAAGCCAGCCAAGCAAGCAAGCGCGGCAGAATGCCATAGCAGATAATGCTGCCGATGAGTAAGCCTGCCCAAGCGTGTGCATCTTCGATATGATTGTTTAGACGGCCTGCAATTACGGCCTGACTGTCGGGAACAGGAAAGCCCAAATGTTCCGGCAACCATGACAAAGCCTCAACCGTTTTCACCAATGCCGTATTGCTTAAAAGCGTACTTTCCCAGTTGAACGTATATTGACGCACCAAAAGCAGCAGCAAAACAGAAACCAACATTCCCGACAGCGTGCAAAGCCACAGGCCGTGTGAAGTTGCACCAATCAGCCAACGCGTTTGCGG
>NZ_JBQCXA010000705.1:0-627 GCF_051956855.1 Neisseria sp. P0021.S007 | reverse complement strand
AGACGGCCGCTATGGCGACAACCCCAACCGCCTGCAACACTATTACCAATTCCAAGTCGCCCTCAAACCCGCGCCCGCCAATATCCAAGACCTCTATCTCGATTCCCTGCGCGAATTGGGCATCGACCCCAAAGTCCACGACATCCGCTTCGTCGAAGACGACTGGGAAAACCCCACCCTCGGCGCATGGGGCTTGGGCTGGGAAGTCTGGCTCAACGGCATGGAAGTAACTCAGTTCACCTACTTCCAACAAGTTGGCGGCATTGACTGCACCCCCGTACTCGGCGAAATCACCTACGGCATCGAACGCTTGGCGATGTACCTGCAAGGCGTAGAAAACGTCTATGACCTCGTTTGGGCAAAAACGCTGGACGGCAACCCCGTCACCTACGGCGACGTGTACCACCAAAACGAAGTCGAACAATCCACCTACAACTTCGAATACATTGATGCCGACTGGCTGCTGCGCCAGTTCAACGACTACGAAGCGCAAGCCAAACGCCTGCTCGCCGAAGAAAACGCCAGCCTCTCCCTGCCCGCCTACGAGCTTGTCCTCAAAGCCGGACACACTTTCAACCTCTTAGACGCACGCGGCGCCATTTCCGTTACCGAACGCGCCACTTACAT
>NZ_JBQCXA010000704.1:0-627 GCF_051956855.1 Neisseria sp. P0021.S007 | reverse complement strand
ATTCAAAAACCGTCTTTTTGGCAAAAAAACTGCTGTTATTTTGCGTTAAATCCTTGTTTCCAAACAAACTAGAAAAACATTAAATGCGGTTTCGCTTGATTTATCCTCTGCTGCAACCATATAGGCGGCATTCATTGATTTATTTTCAGAGACTGACATGACACAAAATCACAGCGATATCCGTACACGCTTTATCTTCGACGATATGCCTATCCGCGGCATGCACATCCGCCTCGAAAAGGTTTGGCACCACATCGTCAACCAAAAACATTATCCTGTCGCCATCCGTCGCGCATTGGGCGAATTGTTGGCCGCCGGTTCTTTATTGTCTGCCAACCTTAAAAACGAAGGCACGCTGATTGTTCAAGTTCAAGGTCAGGGCCGTCTGAAAATGTTGGTGGTGGAAGCGACTTCTGAAAATACTGTCCGTGCTACCGCGCGTTGGGACGAAACCGCTGAAATTCGTGATGATGAAAGCCTGACTGCGCTGTTGGGCGAAAACAGCGTGTTCGTTTTGACCCATCAGCCTAAAGATGCCGACCCTTGGCAAGGTGTTGTGCCGCTGGAAGGCGACAGCATTGCGCAAATGCTGGTCAACTATATGAAACGTTCCGAGCAGCTCGATAC
>NZ_JBQCXA010000703.1:0-627 GCF_051956855.1 Neisseria sp. P0021.S007 | reverse complement strand
CCCGCAACCCGATTCCGCATGGTGCGGCTACGGCTACAATCCCGAAGTCATCATCACGGAACGTGGTTTCTATCAACAACACAGCAAAGCATTCCACAAATGGGACAACCAAAACATCCAAACCGCTGAAAGCCGCCCAAGCACGCCGGACGGCGAAGACCAAGCCATTATCCGCCGCGCCTCGGCATATACGCCGTTTCTTGAATGGCAGATCAACCGGATTGTCAGCACCCAATAAATCTGTTTATAAACATCAAAGGTCGTCTGAAAAGTTTCAGACGACCTTTTTGCAAATATAGTGGATTAAATTTAAATCAGGACAAGGCGACGAAGCCGCAGACAGTACAAATAGTACAGCAAGGCGAGGCAACGCCGTACTGGTTTCAATTTAATCCACTATATAAACACACAACTTCAAACCAACTATCGTTTCCAATCTTTCAGACGACCTCGGAGACCGAGTAAAGCTGCTTCTATCTAATATCGTCAAAAACAAATTTACAGTCAAAATGTTATAAAGTATCATCTCGAAACTCGTTTACTTTATTTCAGACGACCCGTCTTAGAAAGACCCGATACTTGGGCGAGGTACTCTATACGGCTTTATATAGTGGATTAACTTTAAAC
>NZ_JBQCXA010000702.1:0-627 GCF_051956855.1 Neisseria sp. P0021.S007 | reverse complement strand
ACCTTGCAGCTCAATTTGTTCGGCGTTATTTCTTTGGCTTTTGTGACTGCCGTTGGTGGCGGTATTGCGCGCGATATTTTGGTCAATGATGTGCCGATGATTTTGCGCACCGACCTTTACGGCAGTGTAGCCATTTTGATTGGCGGGCTGATTTATCTGTTCGGGCATTTGGGCTGGATTAATATTTTTACGTTAAACCTGCTCTTTGCCGGCGGATTGTTGTTTCGCCTGACTGCATACCGTTTCCATTGGCAACTGCCCGGTTTCCAACGCCGCAGGAAATAAACTTATCTTATCAGACGGCCTATTATGTTTTTTATTCAGGCCGTCTGAAAAACGAATCACTCATTTAACCGATTAACTTTTTTTCGACAGAAAGACCCTTATGACTTGGGAAACCGTAATCGGACTGGAAATCCACGTCCAACTCAACACCCAATCCAAAATCTTCAGCGGCGCATCCACTGCATTCGGTGCCGAGCCTAATGCCCACGCCAGCGTGGTTGAGTGTGCGTTGCCGGGCGTATTGCCGGTAATGAACCGCGAAGTCGTCGAAAAAGCCATCAAACTCGGTTTGGCTTTGGATGCGAAAATCAATCAGAAAAACGTGTTCGACCGTAAAAACTA
>NZ_JBQCXA010000701.1:0-628 GCF_051956855.1 Neisseria sp. P0021.S007 | reverse complement strand
GTGTGGCGTTGGCGTGCGGGACGTGATTCTGCAAGGCAGGTTCGGATATTTCTCCTGACGGTCGCGTTGGTGGCGGTATTTCAATTTGCGATGGGTTCGATTTTGGAGCTGCTGGGCAACGGTCAATATGAAACGGCGGTCGAACGCGCCGGAAACAGCGGTTTTGAAGGCTCGATGCGTCAGATTGAATGGCGTAAAGCTTGGACTGCCTTTTTGTCCGCGCCTTGGTTCGGACACGGCTGGAACAGCTTTGCCCAACAGACTTTCTGGATTAATGCGGAGCAGCAGTATTTCCCGAATAATATCTTGGGCGTGTTGTTTACCCATTCGCACAATATTGTTTTACAACTGCTTTCCGAAGTCGGGCTGGTCGGTACGGTATTGGTTGCCCTGACGATGCTTGCGGGGCTGTGGCGGATGCTGGTGCGTCCTTACCATCCGGCTTCGCTGCTGCTGTTGTCTATGGTTGCCGTCAGTATGTGCCACAGTATGCTGGAGTATCCTTTGTGGTACATCTATTTCCTGACGCCGTTTGTGTTGATGTTCGCGCTTGCGCCGGCACGTTATGAAGACGTTTCAGACGACCTCGCTTGGGCGCGCGGCCGAAATTGGGCGGGCGGGCTTACCA
>NZ_JBQCXA010000700.1:0-628 GCF_051956855.1 Neisseria sp. P0021.S007 | reverse complement strand
TAAGAGTGATTTACAATTAAAAGTTAAATTGTGCTAATAAAAATAACAAATACCAAACAACTAAAAAGGCCGTCTGAACCAGTATGAAACGAAATCCGAGATTCCTATCATACCGTTCAGACGGCCTTATTCAATTTTTAATTATTTGCCTGCTGCTTTTTGCAGAAGAGCATACAATTCGTCTTTGAGTTTGAGTTTGGCTTTTTTCAGCTCTTCAATCTCTTCGGCACCGCTGGTAACAGGGTTGTTAACCAAACCGGTGATTTTATCGTCCAGCTCATTGTGCTCGTCAAACAAACGGGCAAAGTGTGCATCTTCTTGTTTCAATTTAGAAATCAAATCGCGATATTCTGGAAACATTTTGTTTTCCTCTCTTGTTAATTAAATAAAAAAGTACTGCGGTCAAAAACTAGGACGAATCAATCTTTAGCTTCATTATAACAAACACGGGCGTTTTATCCAGTCTTTTTTAAGTCGAAACTGTTTTACATCAAAATTAATAATATCAACATAAGTTAGCGCCAAAATAGAAAGAAACGGCTTTATAGACGGCTTACCGACTTGGGCATACAATCGGGCTTATGCGTTTACACAATGGCCGAACCACCCTATTCCGTCATATCAACGG
>NZ_JBQCXA010000699.1:0-628 GCF_051956855.1 Neisseria sp. P0021.S007 | reverse complement strand
CCCCAGCGGAATACCCAAAACCATCGCCAAAACCGTACCCGTACTGAGCAAGCCCAGAGCCTGATTGG
The DNA here is from genome assembly GCF_051956855.1 of Neisseria sp. P0021.S007. Taxonomy (NCBI): domain Bacteria; kingdom Pseudomonadati; phylum Pseudomonadota; class Betaproteobacteria; order Neisseriales; family Neisseriaceae; genus Neisseria; species Neisseria sp. P0021.S007. The sequence goes on along the minus strand of NZ_JBQCXA010000699.1, from coordinate 560 downwards.
TTTTGCCCGTGGGCGCAAGCCGTACCGCCAAAGAAGCCGTAATCGACCAAAAGACCGCGTGTGTCAGCGCAATCCCGATACGGCTGACCAAGAGGATGTTGAAGTTCCAAGAAAAGAACGACAGCGCGTGAAACAGCGCAAACAGTGCAAACAGCATCAGCAATAATTTGCGCCGTTCGATGTTTTTCGTCATCAGCATCAGCGGCAGCGATAGGAGCGCAACAATCCACGCATATACCGTAATCATCATGCCCACTTCCGTTGCCGGTTTGTCAAAGCTCTGACCGATGTCGCTCAAAAGCGCAATCGGAATGTATTCGGTGGTATTGAAAATAAACGCCCCCACCGCCAGCGCGCATACGCTAACCCATTGTTTGAATGTTGAAGTCATTATTATGTCCGTTTGATGAAGCAAAGGGCGTTATTGTACGCCTATCTGCATTTTTTCAGACGGCCTTTAATGAAGAATTTGCAAGCTGTTTGTGTAAGGAGTAAAGTATTTGGCAACCATATTTGTTTGAATGAAAGGAAATACAAATGCAAACTGTTACCCTCAATAT
>NZ_JBQCXA010000698.1:0-628 GCF_051956855.1 Neisseria sp. P0021.S007 | reverse complement strand
GAGTAATACTCCGTCATTGAAAAACACTCAACACAAGGATAGATATTATGTCCACCCAATTACCCGATGTTGACCCAATTGAAACCAAAGAATGGTTAGACGCGTTAAGCTCTGTTTTAGAATATGAAGGCAGCGAGCGCGCTCAGTATCTGCTGGAAAGTTTGGTCAAATACAGCCGTGACAAAGGCATCCGTATGCCTCACGGCACCACTACTCCATATTTGAACACCGTTTCCGTAGAAGACGAAAAAGGCATCCCCGGCGACCAAAACATCGAACACCGCATCCGTGCATTCGTTCGTTGGAACGCTGCCGCTATCGTTTTGCGCGCGGGTAAAAAAGATTTGGAATTGGGTGGACACATTGCATCTTTCCAATCAGCCGCCACTATGTACGAAGTCGGCTTCAATCACTTCTGGAAAGCTAAAGGCGAAGGCGAAGAAGGCGATTTGGTATTCTTCCAAGGCCACGTTGCCCCTGGCATCTACGCACGCGCGTTCGTTGAAGGCCGTCTGACTGAAGACCAGCTGAACAACTTCCGTCAAGAAGTTGACGGTAAAGGTCTGCCTTCTTACCCTCACCCTCACCTGTTGCCTGACTTCTGGCAATTCCCAACCGTATCTATGGG
>NZ_JBQCXA010000697.1:0-628 GCF_051956855.1 Neisseria sp. P0021.S007 | reverse complement strand
CAAGATGCAGGCGTGGTGAATCAAAAAGCCCAAAAACGTTTTTTGAGAATCCTCAAACCCATTGAAATCAAAGAAACCGGAAAATGGGTGCGCTTTACGCCTTATGACGGCTTTAAAGTTACTTTAACCATCGAATTTGACCATCCCGTATTCAACCGCAGCGCACCTACTTTCGAGATTGATTTTGCAGGAAAATCCTACATCGATGAGATTGCCCGCGCCCGTACCTTCGGCTTTATGCACGAAGTGGAAATGATGCGCGCCCACAATCTCGGACTGGGCGGCAATTTGAACAACGCCATCGTGATTGACGACATGGATGTTTTGAACCCGGAAGGTTTGCGCTATCCCGATGAATTTGTCCGCCACAAAATCCTGGATGCGATTGGCGATTTGTACATTGTCGGCCATCCGATTATTGGCGCATTTGAAGGTTACAAATCAGGTCATGCCATCAATAATGCATTGTTGCGTGCCGTTTTGGCAGATGAAACCGCTTACGAATGGGTTGAGTTTGCCGATGACGAAGACTTGCCCACCGCTTTTCACGAGCTGCCGGCAGCCTGATAAAAAATAGATAAAGCAGTCCAATGAGAATGCCGTCTGAGAGGTTCAGACGGCCTAAATC
>NZ_JBQCXA010000696.1:0-629 GCF_051956855.1 Neisseria sp. P0021.S007 | reverse complement strand
ATCAATATAATGGAAATTGCTATCAGATAGTGTGTGCCTGATTTATAATCCCTTACTTTCCCTTCCACCTGATATGCAAGGAATGATAATGACCAAACATCTGCCACTCATCGCCCTGACCACCGTCATGCTCGCCGCCTGCGGAGGTTCGGATAAAAATACCTCCGACAAAGCGGGGCAGGCGGGAAACCAAAATGTATTGAGGATTTACAACTGGTCGGAATACGTCGATCCCGAAACCGTCGCCGATTTTGAAAAGAAAAACGGTATCAAGGTAACTTACGACGTGTACGACAGCGATGAGACGCTGGAAAGTAAAGTATTGACCGGAAAATCGGGCTACGACATCGTTGGCCCGTCCAATACCTTTGTCGGCAGGCAGATTAAGGCGGGGGCTTATCAAAAAATCGACAAATCCCTGATTCCCAACTATAAAAACCTCAATCCCGAACTGATGAAACTGATGGAAGGCGTCGATCCGAGCCACGAATACGCCGTTCCGTTTTATTGGGGAACAAATACCTTCGCCATCAATACCGAGCGCGTGAAAAAAGCCTTGGGCACGGACAAACTGCCGGACAACCAATGGGATTTGGTGTTCAACCCCGAATACACATCCAAGCTCAAAC
>NZ_JBQCXA010000695.1:0-630 GCF_051956855.1 Neisseria sp. P0021.S007 | reverse complement strand
GCGTACAAATCAACCGCCTGCTGTACACCCGCTTGATTAAAGGCGGCAATATTACCCTGTTCTCGCCGAATGAAGTTCCGGGTTTGTATGATGCCTTCTTCGCCGACCAAGACGAGTTTGAACGCCTCTACACTCAATACGAGCAAGATCCAAACATCCGCAAACATACTTTGCCGGCAACAGAATTGTTCTCTACCCTGATGCAGGAACGTGCCGGTACCGGTCGTATCTACATCCAAAACGTTGACCACTGCAACACGCACAGCCCATTTGATCCGCGCGTTGCGCCTGTTCATCAGTCCAACTTGTGCATGGAAATCGCCCTGCCGACCAAACCGCTGGACAACATCAACGATGCAGAAGGCGAAATCGCCTTGTGTACCTTATCCGCCTTCAACTTGGGCGCATTGAACAACTTGGACGAACTGGAAGAGCTTGCCGATTTGACCGTACGCGCACTTGATGCCCTGCTGGATTATCAAGACTATCCGGTTGCAGCAGCACGCACCGCAACCATGAACCGCCGCACACTCGGCATCGGCGTAATCAACTACGCCTACTATCTGGCAAAAAACGGCGTACGTTACAGCGACGACTCCGCCCTCGGCCTGACCCACCGCACCTTTGAAG
>NZ_JBQCXA010000694.1:0-630 GCF_051956855.1 Neisseria sp. P0021.S007 | reverse complement strand
CCTTCGAGATAATCCCAAGCCTGACGGTAGCCCACGCAGCGCATAGACGGCATATCGGCATGCAGCTGCGGATAATCGCGGCGTAAGGCGTGCATTTCATCGAGGAAACCGTGTTCCAGCATATTTAAAAAGCGTTTTTCGATTTGCTGGTGTAACAAATGGCGGTCTTCGGGAATCAGGGCAACCGTGCATAAATCCAATAAGGGCGCAGCCTGCTTCTGCTCTGTGAAATGTTCGCTCAAAGGCTTGCTGGTCAGAAGATAGACTTCCAAAGCGCGCTCAATACGCTGACTGTCATTGGCTTTCAGACGGCCTGCTGTAATCGGGTCAACTTCCTGCAAACGGCGATATAGGCCTGCCAGACCGTGTTCGTTTTTTTCTGCCTGAAGCTGTGCGCGCACTGCCGCATCCGCGCTAGGTAAGTCGTTCAAACCTTCCGTCAGCGCGTGGAAATACATCATCGTACCGCCGACAATCAGCGGATAGCGACCGCGCGCATGTATTTCGTTCACCAAGCGCACGCAGTCGCCGACAAAATCTGCCGCACTGTAACTTTCCAGCGGCGAAATAATATCAATCAAATGATGCGGTACGGCGGCAAGCTCTTCGGCAGTCGGCTTGGCCGTACCG
>NZ_JBQCXA010000693.1:0-631 GCF_051956855.1 Neisseria sp. P0021.S007 | reverse complement strand
ATGATGCGTTTGTTGGCTTGATGCGGCACGAGCCAGTCGATTTGATCGGGGGTATAACCTGCTTCGCTGATGACTTCGTCGGCGATTTTTGCGAGCATTTTGACCGCGAATTTAAACACGCCCGGCCCGTCCATTTTGACGTAAGGCGAACCGCAAACTTGCCCGTTGGCGATTTGACCGGGTACATTGAGCAGGTCGAGGTAGTTGCCGTCGGCTTTGAGTTTGCTGTGGATGATGCCCGCTTCGTCGGACGCGCCCAACACTACCGCGCCTGCGCCATCACCAAACAAAACGCAGGTCGTTCGGTCGTTCCAATTCACGATGCGGCTGAACGTTTCCGCGCCGATGACCAAAGCCTTTTTCGCCATGCCGCTTTTGATGTAGGCGTTGGCAGTGGACAGGGCGTACATAAAGCCCGCGCAGACTGCCTGTACGTCAAATGCGGGACAGCCGTTTTCTATGCCGAGCTTTTGCTGGACGATGGTCGCGGTGGACGGGAACTGCATATCGGGGGTGGCGGTCGCCACGATAATCAAATCGATTTCATCGGCAGCGACACTGGCAGCAACCAGCGCGCGGCGCGATGCTTCGGCGGCGAGGTCGCTGGTTTTTTCGCCTTCGTCTGCAATAT
>NZ_JBQCXA010000692.1:0-631 GCF_051956855.1 Neisseria sp. P0021.S007 | reverse complement strand
AGCGTACACCGCGCGGACGCGTAGCAACCGAACGAGCCTATCTGCATTTCGGTTTGAAGGTTCAAGAATAATAGTGAAGGCCGTCTGAAAACTGCTTTCAGACGGCCTGATACTTTCAATTTCATATGATTGTCGGCAAATATCTGCCGATAATTGGTTAAAATGTTCCCCTTTTCTTTTTTGAAGTTTCCCCATGAATATCTTATCCGTAGAAAATGCTTCTTTTGCTGTCGGTCATGTCGCCTTGCTCGACAAAACTTCTTTTCAACTCGACAGCGGCGAGAAAATCGGTTTAATCGGCCGCAACGGTGCGGGTAAGTCTTCGTTTTTAAAAATCCTCGCCGGTGTACAAAAGCTTGACGATGGACAGATTATTGTTCAAAACAACCTCAAAATCGTTTATGTGCCGCAAGAATCCTTTTTTGATAAGGATGCAACCGTATTTGATACCGTTGCCGAAGGATTGGGCGAAATTCGCGATTTATTGAGCCGTTATCATCATGTCAGCCATGAGTTGGAAAATGGTTCGAGTGAGACTTTGTTGAAAGAGCTCAACGAATTGCAGCTTGAAATCGAAGCGAAGGACGGCTGGAAACTGGATGCGGCAGTCAAGCAGACATTGGGCGAACTC
>NZ_JBQCXA010000691.1:0-631 GCF_051956855.1 Neisseria sp. P0021.S007 | reverse complement strand
ATCCTTCATATCGCCTTTGTCATCGTCGGGGCTAGACAATTCTGCATATGCGTAAAGAGCATTATCCTTTTTCCTTTTTTCCTCATCCCATTTCCAATACCGAGGATTATTATGTAAAGTCTGCAAGCCCCAGTTAAACTGATCTTTATACCGCTCCAAAATCTTCTTTAATGCCGATTTTGCAATATTGATTTTTCTATTCTTATCATCTACATGATATTCACCCTTAGCATCAGCCAACATACTGCCCGAGTCATCAATCAAAAACATAATATTGTGTTTGACTCTGGGCTGGCCAATAGGCTCGTTTACGTTTTTCAGGTAAAACGGAATTTCGGCAAAACCATTCTTTTCTTTAGATTGCTGGGGATTTGCCTGAACGGAAAAGCTAATGAGGGCTAAAGCGGAAGCGATGCTTGCATGAATGAGGCGATGGCGGCCTGATGGAGCGTTTTGCATAATGTGTTCTTTTTTCATCGGATAATCTCAGTTAAAAATGACGTTGTTTTTATTTTTTATGGGGCTACGATTTTAGCATAAACAGCCTGTTTCATGTTTGATTCGGCTGAATTTCCCTAAGCGCGCATTTCAAGCACAACAAAAATGAAACAATCTGCCTGCTCAGTTTTCA
>NZ_JBQCXA010000690.1:0-632 GCF_051956855.1 Neisseria sp. P0021.S007 | reverse complement strand
ACCCCACCAGATAAGTAAAAACCGGTACGGACGCATAAACCGTCAAAAGACTGATGCCAATTGCAGCCTCACTGTTCCCGAAAAAATGGCGGACAATCGATTCGACGACCAGAGCAACCGCCCAAACCCCGCACAATGCCAAGATCATTTGAACTGCAAACAGGCTCATACCGGCGATAATGCTTTGTTTCGTGTTTAATCCGAATCCTCGATTGACGGCAACGATATCTACTGCACACCATAACAGACACAACAACAGACCCGATGTCATAAACATACATACCCTCCCTGTTTTCTAAGCTGTTTTCAGACGACCTTTGTGCTTATTTTGCCGTTACCGCCTCAAGGCAGGGCGATGAATTTAATCAGCACCTCTTTGAAAATAAAACCGAACACGCCCAAGCCCAAGACCAGGAACAAAATCGCGATGCCGAATTTGCCCGCCTTGGATTCCTTGCCCAAGTTCCAAACGATAAAGCCCAAGAAGATAACCAGTCCGGTCAGGCAGATTTTCATTGCCCAGTCGGAAAATTCTGCTTCACTCATAATCGATTTCCTTATTTGATGTTGTGTGTATTTTAATGTTTTCAGACGACCTTTGAAACGCCAAGAGGTCGTCTGAAATGTAATGG
>NZ_JBQCXA010000689.1:0-632 GCF_051956855.1 Neisseria sp. P0021.S007 | reverse complement strand
ACATTACGCGCCAAGTGATTGCGGTGAACGGAGGTTTGTGTTGAATACCAGAAGCGTCGTAGTAACGGGCATAGGCGGCATTACCGCCTTCGGCCGCGATTGGCAAAGCATACAGGCGGCGTTTAAAGCGGAAAAAAATGCCGTCAAATACATGGATTGGAGTAGACGTTTCCCCGAATTGGAAGCGCAATTGGGCGCGCCGATTGAAGGCTACACTCCGCCCGAACATTGGACGCGCAAGCAACTCAGAAGCATGGGGCGCGTGTCGCACCTGTGTGTCGATGCGGCGGAGCAGGCCCTGACGGATGCAGGTTTGCTTGGAGACGAAAGCATTACCGACGGGCGCATGGGCGTGGCGTGCGGCTCGTCCGTCGGCAGTACCAAAGACATCGGCGATATGGGTGAACTTCTGAACACCGGCACATCGCGCAATTTCAACGCCAATACTTATGTGCGCATGATGCCGCATACGACCGCCGCCAATATCGGCATCTTTTTCGGATTGAAAGGGCGCATTATTCCGACTTCGAGCGCGTGTTCGTCCGGCAGCCAAGGCATAGGCTATGCCTACGAAGCCATCAAATACGGCATGATAGACATGATGCTGGCGGGCGGTGGCGAAGAATTTTGTC
>NZ_JBQCXA010000688.1:0-632 GCF_051956855.1 Neisseria sp. P0021.S007 | reverse complement strand
TTCCCCTTCTGGCGAGCCTAAGCGCTCATAAGTAGCGGCAGCATCATTGGCAATCGTTAAAGCACGCGGATCGGCCAAGCCGATATCTTCCCATGCCATGCGGACAATGCGGCGGGCAAGATAGCGCGGGTCAGTACCGCCGTCGAGCATACGGCAGAACCAATACAATGCCGCGTTAGGATGCGAACCGCGCACGGATTTGTGCAGGGCGGAGATTTGGTTGTAGAAACTCTCACCGCCTTTGTCGAAACGGCGGATTTGCGCGCCCAAACTATCAGCAAGGAATTCGGCGGTTAAGGTTTTCAGACGGCGTGTATTAGCAGCGCGTAAAAGCTGCTCGATCAAGTTCAACAATCTGCGCGCATCGCCGTCGGCAGTATTGACGAGCAGCTCCTGCGCATCTGCTTCAATCGTAAAACCTTGGTATTCGGGCAAAGCCAATACTTTGGCAATCAGCTTCTTCAGGTCGTCTGAAGACAAGGATTGCAAAACATACACCTGCGCCCTGCTGAGCAATGCCGGATTGACTTCAAATGACGGGTTTTCCGTGGTAGCGCCGATAAAGGTTAATAAACCGCTTTCGACATAAGGCAAAAATGCGTCCTGTTGCGCTTTGTTGAAGCGGTGTACCT
>NZ_JBQCXA010000687.1:0-632 GCF_051956855.1 Neisseria sp. P0021.S007 | reverse complement strand
GGTACAACCGGTCGCGGCATCGGCCCGGCTTATGAAGATAAAGTTGCTCGTCGCGCGATTCGCGTGGTGGACTTGTTGCACCCTGAAAAACTGGTTGAAAAACTGGAAGCCGTTTTGGCTTATTACAATGTTCAGTTGCAACACCTGCACCATGCCGAGCCGGTAAAACTTGAAGACGTGATGGCGGTCATTGAAAAAGTTGCACCGCGCATTACGCCGATGATTACCGATGTTTCCCGTGTTTTGAACGAGAAAAACCGCAAAGGCGAAAGCCTGTTGTTTGAAGGCGCGCAAGGTACGTTGCTGGATATCGACTACGGTACTTATCCGTTTGTAACTTCCTCCAACTGCTTGGCTGGTGCCGCTTCTGCCGGTGCAGGCGTAGGTCCGCAAATGCTGGATTACGTTTTGGGTATCGTTAAAGCCTATACCACCCGTGTGGGTTCCGGTCCATTTCCGACTGAATTGTTTGACGAAGTGGGCGCAGGTTTGGCAGAGCGCGGCCATGAGTTCGGTTCTGTAACCGGTCGTGCGCGTCGTTGTGGCTGGTTTGACGCAGCTGCTCTGAAACGCTCTATTCAAGTTAACGGCATTTCTGGCATGTGCATTACCAAGCTGGACGTGATGGATGG
>NZ_JBQCXA010000686.1:0-633 GCF_051956855.1 Neisseria sp. P0021.S007 | reverse complement strand
ACCAACAACCCCACAGCACACCCCCACACCCAACAACCACCACCCACAACAACACACACCAACAAAACAACCAAAAACACCACACCCAAACAACACAACAACAAAACCACCCAACAACCAAACCCCACCCCCAAAACCAAAAACAACAACACCAAAACCAACACAAACACACAAACCCCCACAAACAAGCACACCAACCCAAACAACCAAACCCTAACCCCAGACAAAACCAAACACGAACACAACAAACCCAACACACCAAAACAAAACAACCAACCCACCCCCACACCCACCAGAAACAAACCCCCACACACCAACAACACACACAACCACACCACCCCACACAACCCAACACAAAACCCCAACCCCCCAACCAAACCCACAACACAACCCACAACCACCAAAAAACCACCAAACACACCCAACACCACCACCACAACCAACCCAACCAACCACCCCACCAACACACCCAACAACAACACACCCCACCACCAAAACAACCCCCCAACCAACAACACCAACAAACAAACACCACCCAAACCCCCCAACCCACACAAAAAACCACACACCCCACACCCACCCCACAACACCCACCCCCCCCCCCCCACACACACCCAACACCACCAACAACCC
>NZ_JBQCXA010000685.1:0-633 GCF_051956855.1 Neisseria sp. P0021.S007 | reverse complement strand
CGAATACGCCGTTCCATTTTATTGGGGGACTAATACTTTCGCCATCAATACCGAGCGTGTGAAAAAGGCTTTGGGTACGGACAAACTACCGGACAATCAATGGGATTTGGTGTTTAACCCCGAATACACGTCCAAACTCAAGCAATGCGGCATCAGCTATTTGGACAGCGCGGCAGAAATTTATCCTATGGTATTGAACTATATGGGTAAAAATCCAAACAGTAGCGAAACGGCGGATATTAAGGCGGCTACGGAAGTCTTGAAGAAAAACCGTCCGTACATCAAGCGTTTTACCTCGTCCGGTTTTATCGATGATTTGGCGCGCGGCGATACTTGCGTAACAATTGGTTTTGGCGGCGATTTGAACATTGCCAAACGTCGTGCCGAAGAAGCGGGCGGCAAGGAAAAAATCCGTGTGATGATGCCGAAAGAAGGCGTGGGAATTTGGGTGGATTCGTTTGTGATTCCGAAAGATGCCAAACACGTGGCCAATGCCCATGCGTATATCAATGATTTCTTAGATCCTGAAGTTGCGGCGAAAAACGGCAATTTTGTTACTTATGCGCCGTCCAGCAAACCAGCTCAGGAGCTGATGGATGAAGAGTTTAGAAACGACAATACGATTTTCCCGAC
>NZ_JBQCXA010000684.1:0-633 GCF_051956855.1 Neisseria sp. P0021.S007 | reverse complement strand
CCTGTATGAAGACCGCGGCTTGGACGGTTTTGTCGACGGTACGGAAAATCCGCAGGGCGATGACAATGTGCGCAATGTCGCCATTATTCCCGAAGGCAAGCCTGATGCCGGCGGCAGCTATGTTTTGCTGCAAAAATACCTGCACGATTTGAAAAAATGGGATGCCGTTCCCACTGCCGAACAAGAAGCCAGCGTTGGCCGCAGCAAAGAAACCAATGACGAATTCAGCAAAGACGTGCGCCTGCCAGATTCCCATCTCGGCCGCGTCAATGTTAAAGAAAACGGCGTTGGCCTGAAAATTGTCCGCCGCAGCCTACCCTTCGGCAAACTCAGCGGCGAACATGGTTTGATGTTCACTTCCTATTGCAACACGCTGCACAATATTGAAGTTCAACTGCTCAATATGTTCGGCGAATCTGACGGCAAAACCGACTTACTGCTGAAACATTTGTCTAAAGCCGTATCAGGTGCTTACTACTACGCACCTTCTGTCGAACGTTTGCAAAATCTTTAACGGCTCAAAGGCCGTCTGAAAAAAACCTGCCTTTTCAAAGGCAGGTTTTTGTTATTTAAATTCCCTTAATATTTTATGGTATTATCATAGAAATTTATCCCATCGTTGCTTAATAAACC
>NZ_JBQCXA010000683.1:0-633 GCF_051956855.1 Neisseria sp. P0021.S007 | reverse complement strand
CTTTTCTTTTTCTCCACTGCGCAATCGTCTGACTGATGATTTCCTGCGTCGGCAAGGTCAAGTCCGTAGCCACGCACAAGCGCGTTTCAGGATGCAGGTTTTCCACCGCATCAGCCAACAACGCATCGTTACGATACGGCGTTTCGATAAACAGCTGCGTTTCATTCTGCTGGCGCGAACGTTGTTCCAAAGCCTTCAAACTCTGAATGCGCTCACTTTTTTCAGACGGCAGATAACCCTTAAATGCAAAGTTTTGCCCATTCGCACCCGAAGCCATCAGCGCCAGCAACAAGCTGGACGGGCCGACCAAAGGCCGTACTTCAAAACCGTGTTTATGCGCCAACGCCACCAAATTCGCTCCCGGATCGGCAACAGCCGGACAACCCGCCTCGCTGACAATACCCATACTGCGCCCTTCTTGCAAAGGTTTCAGCAATTCCGGCAAAATCTTCAAATCCGTGTGTTCATTCAGCGTTTGCAGATTCAGCTCGCGGATAGGCGTAGTCACGCCCAAATGTTTCAAATGCGCGCGCGCTGTTTTTTCCGCTTCCACGATAAAATCCGTCAGCCCGACAATCGCCTGTTGTTCATGCGGCAACAGGCATGGCGTATCAGGCGCACCCAAAGGGGTAG
>NZ_JBQCXA010000682.1:0-633 GCF_051956855.1 Neisseria sp. P0021.S007 | reverse complement strand
ATCCACGGATATGCCGTTGAGAAACCGTCATTATAAATGATGGGGAAAACAATCGGCTTAATTTATGTTAAATATTGCGAGAGAAATCTAATGCTTTTGAATTATATCGAAATAGGGTTGCCCATATATGACCGATAGTCTCATGGTATCGTTCAATTTATGCCAAAGGCCGTCTGAAATGTTCAGACGGCCTTTGTTGCTATTCGGCTTGGCTTTAAGGATAAGCGATATAAGCGTAAGCGGAATGGTTGTGTATCGATTCGAAGTTTTCGCTTTCGACAACAAACGACTCGATGCGTTTGTCGGCAATCAGCGCAGTAGCCACATCGCGAACCATGTCTTCGACAAACTTCGGATTTTCGTACGCTTTTTCCGTTACATACTCCTCGTCAGGGCGTTTGAGCAAGCCGTAGAGCTGGCAGCTTGCTTGCGCTTCGACGTAATCGATGATTTCTTCAATGCCTACATCCGCATTCGCAATCAGACTGACCGTCACATGCGAACGTTGGTTGTGCGCGCCGTATTGGGAAATTTCTTTGGAACACGGACACAATGAAGTAACCGGAACCATTACTTTCAGGCTGTGGCTGTATGTACCGTTTTTGATTTCGCCGGTCAGGGTAACATCATAGT
>NZ_JBQCXA010000681.1:0-634 GCF_051956855.1 Neisseria sp. P0021.S007 | reverse complement strand
ATCTACATCCCTTCTGAATGATACCCCTATTCAGACGACGTTTCCTTTTAAATCGAAATAGAACTTTTCAGCGGTTGCATTGCCTATTATGTTTTACCGTTCAAAATGACAGATCATTTCAAAAGGAACATATTAATGTCAGAAACTGTTACCTACGATCCATCCCGCTACGGTGCCAAAGCCGCATACACGACTTATGAAGCCGACCAGGGTACACTCTCAGCAGGTGCAACAGTCAAAAAAGCCGCTTCTTCCACACACTCCACTGCCCACGAAGCCAGCAAACAGTCTTACGTTGACCTGCCGGCCAATGCCGCCGTTTCGTTTACAGCAAAAGCGGATGCGGATGCCGCCACCCTCCGCTATACCGTTCCCGACGGGGCAACCGGCAAAGTTGAAATCCAAGTAAACGGCAAACCCGCAGCCAACCTCGATTTATCATCAAAACACAACTGGCAGTATTTGGAAAATTATGAACACCACAAAGGCGAAGACATCAAAATCCACGATACGCCTGCTGCCGACCGTGTCGCCCGCTTCCAGTTTGACGAAACGGGTACGCTGTTGAAAAATACATCCATCCAAAGCGGCGACACCGTTACCATCGTCAACCAATCAGGCAACACCCCGGTCG
>NZ_JBQCXA010000680.1:0-634 GCF_051956855.1 Neisseria sp. P0021.S007 | reverse complement strand
GGGCATTCTTGCTGGATGAACTGTTATGTTCTGTCTTTTGCACTCTCTATGAAAAAAATCGTTCGATGCTGAATTAGAGAAAGAAAAGGCATTAGGTAACCTAGGTTTTCTATTTTCATCAATACTTTCTATTTCAAATAAATTGTGAGAAATTGCACCACCTCTATCATTTAGGAAACTTTTTTCCCCAATACTATGTTCCGATGGTCTCTTTCCTGCATTATAAGACCCTCTTTTTAATAAACTTTTCATAGCTTCACTGTAGGGTCTTAGCACTTTTCTGTTATCAGCTTTTGGATAGTCTGTTTTTGAAAACCACCATACATGTGTGTAGCTATCAACAGTACGAAGAGGATTAACTGTGACCCATTGTGCAGGAGAAGGTAATCGAGAAGGGTTATAGCAAACAAATTCTTGTATAAGTCTTAAATTTGTTTCTGCAGATTCTGCAATAGACATTAATGCCTTCAAAGCCAACAAGCTTTGAACGGGTCTACCAGGCTCCCAACTATTACCTAATTCAACAACTAATGAACCATCATCAGCTAATTTTTCAGCTAGCAATGGAGTCAACTCTTTAATCCAATTTAAGTATTCTTCTCCTGTTTTATTACCATAACTCTTCTTTTGATTA
>NZ_JBQCXA010000679.1:0-635 GCF_051956855.1 Neisseria sp. P0021.S007 | reverse complement strand
GATACACCGCATATCAACAACAGCGGCGCATTCACAGTCGCCTCATCCCGTAGCGGCGGCGAAAAAAGCCTCGATTTGTTCTGCGCCCGCTTCGAATACGACGAACACGCCGACATCATGCACGACCTGCCCGAAACCGTCCTTATCAAGATGGACCATCCCTCGCTGCAATGTCTTATCTCCATGTTGCAATACGAAAGCGCGCACACGCTTTCCGGCTCGCGCGCCATTGTCAACGCCCTTTCCTCCGTACTCCTCGTCCTCATCGTCCGCGCCCATCTCGAACAAGGCGGAGAAGCACCTTTGGGCGGCATACTCAATGGCCTGCGCGACAAACGCCTGCGCCAACTCATCCAAACCGTCGTCAGCCGCCCCGAAGACGAGTGGAACATCGAAAAAATGACCGAGCTTGCCAACCTCTCCCGCGCCCAACTCATGCGCCTGTTCAAACAGCAAACCGGCATCAGCCCCCACGCCTTTGTCAACCTCATCCGCCTGCGCCAAGCCGCCGTATTGCTGCGGCAAACCGCCGATTCCGTCCTGTCCGTCGCGCTGAACGTCGGCTTTCAATCCGAAACCCACTTCGGCAAAGCGTTTAAAAAACAATACTGGATTTCGCCAGGGCAATATAGGAA
>NZ_JBQCXA010000678.1:0-635 GCF_051956855.1 Neisseria sp. P0021.S007 | reverse complement strand
CATTTTTACCACCTGCTCAAGGATAAAACATGAAAAAAAGCATCATCGCAACACTGGTCGGCATCGCCGCATTGGGAGGAGCAACCGTTGGCGGAGGCGTTTATGCCGACAACAAATTGAAACAGGAATACTACTTCCAAAACAATCCCGATGCCGACAAGCGCATGAAAATTACGTTGGATAAATTCGATATGGGACTCACTTCGGGCAAAGTTTCATGGAGAGGCGACATCACTCCTGACTTGTGCCATCAGGACACAAAATTCTCAATTCGCGGCGAAGACATCATCACCCGTGGTTTGAACGGCTACACCATCCAAAGCAAAGTCTATTTGGTTGGAGAAGACAATAAAGAAATATTCCAGTTAGACGGTAATACCGCGCTTTCTTGGGGCGGCGAATTAGACAGCAAACTGACCGTACCTTCTGGCTCACGCACCATTGATTCTGATGAAATCAAATGGGAAGCAGCGACTTTGACTGTCAAAGGCCACAAATCCGACCATCAGTACCATCTCGATAATTTCAATTTTGAATGGCCCGGTCTGACTGCCTTCCACCCTGACAAACCTGAAGACCCAGGTTACCAATTTAATATAAAAAATATCAAATATCAGGCTGATATGGAAAAAGGC
>NZ_JBQCXA010000677.1:0-635 GCF_051956855.1 Neisseria sp. P0021.S007 | reverse complement strand
GTATTTACCAGTCCGCAAATTGCCACTATCGGTTTGAAATACGCGCAAGTTGCGGAGAAATATCAGCCTGATGAGTTTGTCATCGGTGAAGTTTCCTTCCGAAACCAAGGCCGCAGCCGCGTTATGTTGGTAAACAAAGGCCATATGCGTTTGTATGCTGAGAAAGCGACCGGCCGTTTCATTGGTGCGGAAATTGTCGGCCCTGCTGCCGAACATTTGGCACACTTGATGGCTTGGGCGCATCAAATGAAGATGACGATTCCGCAAATGTTGGATATGCCGTTCTACCATCCGGTTATCGAAGAAGGTCTGCGCACTGCATTGCGTGATGCCGATGCAAAACTGAAACAGGCTTGATTATTTGATGGAATAAAGGCCGTCTGAAACTCGTAGTAAGGTTTCAGACGGCCTTTTTTATGCTTTGAAGCTGTTAAATCAATTCTAAATCCGGACCGGCATTTTGCGCACGACGGCTTCGTAATTGAATGTCTAAGCGCAAATCATGAGCGGAGTCGGCATTTTTAATGGCGTCTTGATAACTGATATCGCCGTTTTCATACAAATCATACAAGGCTTGGTCAAAAGTGATCATGCCCATGCCGGTTGATTTTTTCATCATTTCTTTGATGTTGTGG
>NZ_JBQCXA010000676.1:0-635 GCF_051956855.1 Neisseria sp. P0021.S007 | reverse complement strand
CCAGCGTTGATTTGCGCCACCTGCATGACGACCTGCTCGCCGAATCCAAAATCAATCCGAGCGAAGAAAAATACACCCGACTCAACTGCACCGCGCTTGACCGCGAAATCCAAAAAGCCAAAGCCGACGCAAACGGCAAAGGCATGATTGCCGTCAACGTCATGAAAGCCGTCAAAGACCACGCCGCCTACGTCCGCCAAGCCTGCGAATCGGGGGCGGACGCGATTGTGATGGGCGCGGGATTGCCGCTGGATTTGCCCGAAATGACCGAGGGTTATCACAAAGATGTCGCCCTGTTCCCGATTTTGTCCGAATCGCGCGGTATCGGTATCGTATTGAAACGCTGGATGAAAAAAGGTGTTTTGCCCGACGCTATCGTTATCGAACATCCCGCGCACGCTGCCGGACACTTAGGCGCGGCAAGCGTGGCAGGTGTGAACGATGCCAAGTTTGAATTCAAACGCGTCATCGAAGAAACTTTTGAAGTATTCAAGAACTTAGGTCTTGAAAGTGAAAAAATCCCGCTCATCCTCGCCGGCGGCATGGCGAACTTTGAAAAAGTCAAAACTGCCCTGAAAAACTGGGGTGCGTCCGCCGTCCAAATCGGCACGGCGTTTGCCGTTACTGAAGAAGGC
>NZ_JBQCXA010000675.1:0-635 GCF_051956855.1 Neisseria sp. P0021.S007 | reverse complement strand
GTCCATCGCTGTGCGCAAGCTTCTACGCAAAGGTTTGTCTTGCAAAGAAATCGCGGCGTTTTGCTTGAACGTTTCCGGCTTAATATGGAATTTAATGGTTTGGGAACTCATGCTTTTTCCTCCAAATCGGCAGGGGAAATGTGATCAGGCAGAACGGCCAAAACCACTAAATCGCGCGGGCCGTGTGCACCATAGGCCAAAGTCAATTGAATATCGGCAGTCTTAGACGGGCCGGAAATCAAAATAACGTTGGTAGGCATGCCTTTTTCTACCAGTTTTTCGCCTTCAACAGCATTATGGAATTCGTTGTACATTTTGCTGGTGTCAAACAGGCAAAAATGCACAGGCGGCACCAAACTCAGGCTGCGCGGCTCGACAGGGCTGGACTCCAGCATAATCGTACCGGTACGGGCAATACCGCATTTAGAGCCGCTAAAACCAGCCTCAATATCGGTAAAGAATTCGTTTTTCCAGTCGTCGATTTTTCGCTCAAAACCACGCACTTCAATATTGGTATCGGCCAAAGCTGCACGAGCCAGCTGACCATGTTCTGTTTCCAAGGGAAGCAGAATGTTTTTCAAGCCTTTGCCTTCGGCTGCTTGGCGGAATACTTGCGGCCAGTTAGATTTAGTAAC
>NZ_JBQCXA010000674.1:0-636 GCF_051956855.1 Neisseria sp. P0021.S007 | reverse complement strand
TTCAAGCATTAAGCGGAAATCCTGTTCTAGTCGATACGCACGATGGTCACTCGACTAGAGGAATGAGTCATATTGATTTAACCCGAGAAGCGGATGTTTTTTTAATTGCTCCCGCTACTGCCAATACGGTTGCCAAGATCGCCAACGGTATTGCTGATAATCTACTGACCAATTTGGCAGCAGCACGAAAATGCCCCATGGCAGTCGCTCCGTCGATGAATGTGGAGATGTGGAACAATCCTGCCAATCAAAGGAATATCCAACAACTGATTTCAGAGGACATCACGGTTTTCCAGCCATCCTATGGCGAACAGGCTTGCGGTGAAATCGGGATAGGGAGAATGCCTGAAGCAATTGAACTTGCCGATTTGATTCATGATTTATGGACGCCGAAAATACTTGTCGGCAAAAAAATCTTAATCACTGCCGGTGCGACCTTGGAAATGATTGATCCGGTACGCGGAATTACGAATATTTCCAGCGGTCAAATGGGCATTGCCCTAGCCCGTGCATGCAGAATGGCCGGCGCACAAGTTACGTTAATTTATGGACAGTTACAAACTCCCCTGCCAACCGGTCTCTATCATGTAGAACAGGCTATTAGCGCCCAAGAAATGTACGATGCTGTTCATAAAT
>NZ_JBQCXA010000673.1:0-636 GCF_051956855.1 Neisseria sp. P0021.S007 | reverse complement strand
GCCGAAGCGGCGCACGGCGATTTGGGCATGATTGTGGACCACGATGTCGTGATTGCCATTTCCAATTCCGGCGAAAGCGATGAAATTGCAGCGATTATTCCGGCGTTGAAACGCAAAAACATCACGCTTATCTGCATCACTGCCCATCCGACTTCCACCATGGCGCGTCATGCCGATATCCATATTACCGCGGCGGTTTCCAAAGAAGCCTGTCCGCTCGGCCTTGCACCGACTTCCAGTACGACCGCCGTCATGGCGTTGGGCGATGCACTGGCGGTTGTCCTACTGCGCGCACGTGCGTTCACGCCCGACGATTTTGCTTTAAGCCATCCGGCCGGCAGCTTGGGCAAACGCCTGCTGTTGCGTGTGGCGGATATTATGCACAAAGACGAAGCCCTGCCTGCCGTTTTGTTGGGCACTCCGTTGAAAGAGGCCATTGTCCGCATGAGTGAAAAAGGCTTGGGCATGTTGGCGGTAACCGATGCCGAAGGCCGTCTGAAAGGGGTATTTACCGATGGCGACTTACGCCGTCTGTTTCAAGAACGCGACAGCTTTGCCGGTTTGAAAGTGGACGACATCATGCACGCTTCGCCGAAAACCATCTCCGCCGACCGCCTAGCCACCGAAGCCTTGAAA
>NZ_JBQCXA010000672.1:0-636 GCF_051956855.1 Neisseria sp. P0021.S007 | reverse complement strand
GGATGTATGGTGAAAATCGGCTCAAGATTACCATATTGTGCGCAATCGTGAAACAAAGGCGCCCATATGGCCGGCAACAAAAAGGCCGTCTGAAACGGATTTTCAGACGGCCTTTGTTTTGTGCTAAACCTTATTTGTTGTCAGGTTGGGATTTGACATCGGTGGATACAGGCAGCTCAGGCATGGTTCGGGCAGACTCCGGAACATTGCCGGAGAGGGCTTTCAAGAAGGCAACGATGTTTTCAGTGTCTTCCGGAGCCAGGGTTTTACCCAATTGCGCTTTCGCCATGATGTTGACGGCTTTATCCAGTTCCCAAACGCTGCCGTTGTGGAAGTATGGGTAGGTGCGTTCGACGTTTCTCAAGCCTGGAACGCGGAAGAAGAATTCGTCTTCGGCTTTTTTGGTTACGTCCGCACGGCCTTTGTCGTGTTTAGGATCATCGATGTGTTTCCAGTAAGGACCGTCCACCAAACCGAATTTTTGGAACATGGTACCGCCCAAGTTGACGCCGCTGTGACAAGCGATACAGCCGTTGTCCATAAATGCGCGTACGCCTTTGCGTTCTTGTTCGCTCAGGGCGGACACGTTGCCTTTCAGGTAGTCGTCCCAACGGGTCGGGGTCAGCAGGGTACGTT
>NZ_JBQCXA010000671.1:0-637 GCF_051956855.1 Neisseria sp. P0021.S007 | reverse complement strand
ACCTTTTGTATCAATAGACTTGCTGCAAAGCCATTTCATTTTATAGTGGATTAACTTTAAATCAGGACAAGGCGACGAAGCCGCAGACAGTACAGATAGTACGGCAAGGCGAGGCAACGCCGTACTGGTTTAAAGTTAATCCACTATATTTCCGCTATTTCCGTATTTTCCCTATTCCTCTCCCCCGCAAAAGAGGATGAAAAATACCAAAATCGCAACCGTTTATCAGCTTATCAAATTTACCACCAGCTTATTGCATCCTTTGGACAAGAGTTGACCGAATCGCAATAACCCATCAAAATTTGCCGTACTTCAATATAGGTTTCGCAAAAGCTCAAATGAATTTCTCCAACCATCTGTTTTCAGACGACCTCAACATGGTTTCTTTGACCTGCTGCACCCGACCTTTGTCCTGAATAAAGGGAGAAAACGTCGCGTAGGCCTTACCCACGGAAAGTGTTCAAAGAATTATTTATCTAACACCGGCTCCCCATACAAATATAAACCGATTTCCAATGATGCACATATCGATCTTTAACAGTAAGCAAGACCTAATAAAATTCAAAAACTCAATTCCATCCATGAAGTCTCGATTGTGCAAAATACCAATCAACAGAATGCCCTATTTCTATTTGAA
>NZ_JBQCXA010000670.1:0-637 GCF_051956855.1 Neisseria sp. P0021.S007 | reverse complement strand
GTATGGTACCCATGCCAGTAACAAGGATACGGAACGCAAAGACAACGGCGGCGATTTTCGGAGCCGTACCCACAAATGCGGTAACAGAGGTCGGCGCACCATCGTACACATCGGGCACCCACATATGGAATGGAACCGCACCCAATTTAAATGCAATGGCAACTACAATAAACACCATACCCAATTTCAACAGCCACTCGTTGGCCTGCTCATTGAAAGCAGAAGCCAAGACGGAAGCAAAATCAAGAGAACCGGTGGCGCCGTAAACCATAGAAATACCATAGAGTAGCAAACCGGAGGCCAACGCGCCCAATACGAAGTATTTCAGCGCGGCCTCGGCAGAACGACCGGAATCGCGGCGTAGGGCAATCATGGCATATAGCGATAAAGACAACAATTCCAAACCGATATACGCAGTCAAGAAATGTGCCGAGCTGACCATGACGCTCATACCCAACAGGGCAAACAGCGACAGGGTGTAAAACTCGCCTTTAAAGATTTGGCGGTCTTGGTTGTACGGTTTACTGTAAATAAACAAACCAAACGTCAGCGCATACAGTACCAGTTTTGCCAAACGGGACATGCCGTCTGCAATATACATACCGTGAAAGGCATCGATACTGCCCTGCTCCCATAC
>NZ_JBQCXA010000669.1:0-638 GCF_051956855.1 Neisseria sp. P0021.S007 | reverse complement strand
GCAATCCATGCCGCGCCAATCACGGGCAGCCGAAAACAGCCCGTGCAGATTGAGGCGCCTGCCGATTGCGGCCGCTTTATCAGCCGCGTGATTGAAAACGTGAACGCGCACGCCGCTACGCCGGATTGGATGAGGCAGCGTTTGGAGCGCAGCGGTATCCGCAGCCTTTCCGCGCTGGTGGACATTGGCAATTATGTGATGCTGGAAATCGGTCAGCCGATGCATGTTTTCGATGCTGACAAACTTTCAGGTAGCCTGCACATCCGCCGTGCGAGCGAAGGTGAAACGCTGGAATGCCTGAACGAGAAAACCGTCTCTCTGTCTGAAAACACGCTGGTAGTGGCCGACGAAAAAGGCGCGTTGAGTTTGGCAGGGCTGATGGGCGGCGCAGCGAGCGCGGTTTCAGACGACACGCAAAATATTGTGCTGGAAGCGGCTTGGTTTGCGCCTGAAATCATTGCCGGCAAATCGCGCCAGTACGGTTTTGGCTCGGATTCGTCGTTCCGCTTTGAGCGCGGCGTGGATTACCGTTTGCAGGCTGATGCCATCGAACGCGCTACCGAATTGGTTTTGCAAATCTGCGGCGGTGCGGCAGGCGAAATGGTGGAAGCGTTGGGCAGGCTACCTGAAAACAAACA
>NZ_JBQCXA010000668.1:0-638 GCF_051956855.1 Neisseria sp. P0021.S007 | reverse complement strand
ACCTTATATTCAGCCTGACGTTTGGGTCAAAGAGGGCAAGGACGGCTGGGAAGTCATCAGCAACGAGGCGGCTTGGCCGAAGCTGCAGCTCAATCAGGAATATTGCGACCTGATGAAATCGGCGGAAGAGGGCGCGCCGAAGTGGAAGGAAAAAATCAGTGAAGCCAAACAGCGCATTGATTCTTTGGAACTGCGCAAAAGCACAGTCCTCCGCCTTGCCGAGTATATTGTCAAAAATCAGGAAGATTTTTTCATCTTCGGAGAAATCGGCCTGTCGCCCATGCTGATGAAAGATGCCGCCGCCGAATTGGGTTTGGCGGAAAGCACCATTTCGCGCGCTGCCAACCAGAAATATTTGTCTTGCCCGCGCGGCCTGTTTGCGTTACGCTATTTCTTCACACAGGCAGTCAATGCCGATGATGACGGCGAAGGGTTCAGTCAAGGCGCAATCAAAGCTGTCTTGAGCCAGCTGATTGAAAGCGAAGACAGCAGCAAACCTTATTCGGACGAGGCCCTCGTCAAATTATTAAAACAACGCGGCATTGAAATCGCCAGACGTACAGTTGCTAAATATAGAGAATCATTAGACATACCACCGGCACACAAACGAAAATTTACCGAGTAGATATATTCCGATC
>NZ_JBQCXA010000667.1:0-638 GCF_051956855.1 Neisseria sp. P0021.S007 | reverse complement strand
CTTGTATGTACGGCACCACCATTACCGTAGTAGACGGCTACGCGCGCGCGATTGCCGAACCGGTACGCCTGTTGCGCGGTAAAGACAAAACCGGCAACGTCGAACTGTTTGCTTGGAACATTTGGGTCGCAGGCTCAGGCTTGGCCGTAATTTTCTGGTTCAACAGCGCAATGGCAGAGCTGCTCAAATTCGCCATGATTACCGCTTTCGTTGCCGCCCCTGTGTTCGCTTGGCTGAACTACCGCCTCGTTAAAGGCGACAAACGCCACAAACTGACCATGGGCATGAACTTCCTCGCCATTATCGGTTTGATTTATTTGACCGGCTTTACCGTTTTGTTCCTGCTGAACCAAACAGGCATCTTGGCTGCGCCTAAATAAGCCCATATAAAAAAGGCCGTCTGAAACTCAAAAACAAGTTTCAGACGGCCTTTCCAATCAATCATATCTTTTTGAATTTTCATTCAAACCCATTATAATGACTCCTTATTTCGCCGTTGCAGACCACTCGACGGCATCCGTATTTTGGAAAATTTATGAAGCCGTCTATTTTAGAAAAACTACAACAACTCAGCGACCGACTGGAAGAAGTCACACATCTGCTCGGTCAGCCTGAAGCCACGTCCGACATGGACAACT
>NZ_JBQCXA010000666.1:0-639 GCF_051956855.1 Neisseria sp. P0021.S007 | reverse complement strand
GTAGAAGAGACAGAGATTTTGCTGTCTTTGATGGAACGGTTGTGTTCGTTCAAAGCCAGTCCCACTTTGCCGATAACGTAGTCGGGCATGTGGGAGTTCACTTCGCCTGCCAACTCGATGAAGCGGGTGTTCACGCCGTATTCGCGCGCTTTCCAAGTCAGGTAGAACGGGTCGATGGGGATACAGTGTCCGCCCAAGCCCGGGCCGGGATAGTAGGCAACGAAGCCGAACGGTTTGGTTGCCGCAGCGGCGATGACTTCGTGAATATCGACATCCATTTTGTCGGCGACGATTTTCATCTCGTTCACCAAGCCGATGTTCACGGCGCGGTGGATGTTTTCCAGAAGCTTGGTCAGCTCGGCGGCTTTGGTGGAGCTTACCGGTACGACTTTGTCGATGGCGGGCTGGTACAGCGCGATACCGACTTCCAAACAAGCAGGGGTATGACCGCCGATGACTTTCGGAATGGTACGGGTTTCAAAATTCGGGTTACCCGGGTCTTCGCGCTCCGGAGAGTACACCAAGAATACGTCCTTACCGACTTTCAAGCCGCCTTCTTCAACGCGCGGCAGCAATTCTTCTTCGGTTGTGCCGGGGTAGGTAGTAGATTCCAAAGACAACACTTGACCGGCGCGCAGG
>NZ_JBQCXA010000665.1:0-639 GCF_051956855.1 Neisseria sp. P0021.S007 | reverse complement strand
TTTAGATACTTTAGCCATTATACAACACCCTCCACATCCAAGCCCATTGAGCGAGCAGAGCCGGCGATAGTACGAACAGCCGCATCCAAATCAGCAGCAGTCAAATCAGGCTCTTTAGTTTTAGCAATTTCTTCCAACTGAGCGCGGGTCAATTTACCCACTTTGTTAGTCAGAGGATTAGAACTACCTTTTTGCAGACCAGCAGCTTTTTTCAACAAGATAGAAGCTGGTGGGGTTTTCATCACAAATGTGAATGATTTATCTGCAAATGCGGTGATCACGACTGGAATTGGCAAACCAGGTTCCATACCTTGGGTTGCAGCATTAAATGCTTTACAGAATTCCATGATGTTCAAACCACGCTGACCCAAAGCAGGACCAACTGGGGGAGATGGATTGGCTTTACCTGCAGGAATTTGCAGTTTGATGTAGCCGATAATTTTCTTTGCCACTTAAGGACTCCTAAAAACGGGTATAACGCGGAACCATTCCGCTTCCCAAACAGAATTTGCGATTATATCTGCTTAAAAAAAAATTTTCAAGCGAATTAAACCACTTAAATCTTTTCAACCTGACCGAACTCTAATTCAACCGGTGTTTCCCGACCAAAAATTTGAACTGAAACACGCAGTCTATTAC
>NZ_JBQCXA010000664.1:0-639 GCF_051956855.1 Neisseria sp. P0021.S007 | reverse complement strand
CCCTCAGTAATCAATACACCGGCACCGGCTACACCAGTCGGGTGGAATTGCCAGAATTCCATGTCTTCCAACGGAATACCTGCACGGGCACAAATACCCAAACCGTCACCGGTATTCATATAAGCATTGGTAGAAGAAGCATAAATACGACCGCCACCACCGGTAGCAAACATCACAGCTTTAGCGTGGAAAATATAAACTTCGCCGGTTTCCATTTCCATGGCGGTTACACCGACTACGTCGCCGTTTTCATCACGAATCAAATCTTGCGCTGTCCATTCCACAAAGAATTGTGTATTGGCACGGACGTTTTGTTGGTACAAAGTATGCAACATCGCATGACCGGTACGGTCAGCAACAGCACATGCACGTTCTACCGCGCGTTTACCGTGTTCTGCAGTATGACCACCGAAAGGACGTTGGTAGATTTTGCCACTTTCCACACGGTCAAAAGGCATACCCATGTGTTCCAACTCAATTACAGCTTCAGGCGCTGCGCGACACATAAACTCAATCGCATCTTGGTCGCCCAACCAGTCGGAACCTTTTACGGTATCGTACATATGCCAATCCCAACGGTCTTCCTGCACATTACCCAATGAAGCAGAAATACCACCTTGAGCCGCTACAGTATGAGAA
>NZ_JBQCXA010000663.1:0-640 GCF_051956855.1 Neisseria sp. P0021.S007 | reverse complement strand
GCGTCACGATGATGGTGCGGCAACCCAAATATTGAGCCGACAAAGCCACACCCTGTGCATGGTTGCCCGCGCTTGCGGCAATCACGCCACAATCCAAGGTTTCTTGAGGCAGCTTCGCCATTTTGTTGTACGCGCCGCGAATTTTGAACGAAAACACCGGCGGCAAATCTTCACGTTTGAGAAAAACCTGATTGTTCAGACGGCCGGACAGACTGCGCGCCAAATCCAAGGGCGTTTCTACGGCCACATCATAAACGGAAGCGGTCAAAATACGGGTTAGATAATCAGAAAGAGGAAGGGAATGGTTCATGGTATTTTAGTGTTCGGAAATAAATTGCAATTCGGTCAAATCGACCGGAGGAAAAAGTTAAAACCATACCCCTGAGGCCGTCTGAAGGCAAGAAAAATCTTAGCAAAGCCTAAATGAGACGGTATAATGTCCGCTTAATATCTATTTAATATGCCAAACTGTTTACTTTGAAAGAAACAGTGTCCACTCATATTCAAATCCATAAATAATGATGAAAAAAACGCTACTTAGCTTAATTTTTGCTGCCCTCCTGAATACTCCAGCCCTTGCGGCAGACCCGGTTGCATCCGCACCTGCCGTACAAAGCGAGGCTCAAACGCAGCCACTGCT
>NZ_JBQCXA010000662.1:0-640 GCF_051956855.1 Neisseria sp. P0021.S007 | reverse complement strand
GTATTATGACGCCGGCCGAAGCCTTGGCTGCCGGTTCAACCTATTTGGTAATGGGCCGTCCGGTAACTAAAGCTGCCGATCCGGTAGCTGTATTGCGCGAAGTGAACCGCGTGGCAAACGCTTAAGGCCGTCTGAAGTATGAAGGCGATTGTGATTGGCGCGACAGGCGCAACAGGAAAATCCTTGTTGCCTTTACTTGCAACCAGTTCAGAGGTTGAGTCCATCGACTGTTTTGGTCGCAGACATCCTGATTTTACTCACCAAAAGCTAAATAGCCATCAGATTGATTTTTCTAAGCCTGATGATTGGCGTGAAAAAGTGCAGGGCGATGTATTGTTTGCCTGCTTGGGAACTACCTTGAAAGCGGCTGGCAGTAAAGAAGCGCAATGGGCAATTGATTATGAGGCAAATCTTGAATTTGCCAAAGCCGCACGAGAAAACGGCGTCAATACTTTGGTTTTGATTTCCGCTTCCGGTGCAAATTCTGCTTCGAGCCTGTTTTATCAACGGATGAAGGGCGAATTGGAGCAAGCAATTATCGCTTTGAATTTTCCGCACCTTATTATTTTCCGCCCGCCATTGCTGATTCGTCCGAACAGCGACCGCTTGGGCGAAAAAATAGCAGAACGGATTTCTCGCG
>NZ_JBQCXA010000661.1:0-640 GCF_051956855.1 Neisseria sp. P0021.S007 | reverse complement strand
ATTAAGGCGCGCACCAAAGGCGCGATCTCTGCCTCGGTATCAGGATTGACGACGACAAACGGATACTCCACGCGCCAGTCGGTCGCATCAGTAACGTGCGTTACCCGCGCCAGCCCGTCGAACATAATATTGTGCGGCTTGGTGATTTTGCTTAAACGTTCCAAAATCTGATGGCGTTTTTGGATGGTTTCATCAAAACTGCTATCAAAACGTTCGACTGCTTTTTCTGCTGCGGCAACCAAGACATCCACTTGCTGATTGTCGTCGCGGCGCTTGCGGATTTCGTTTAAACGGTGGCGCATTTCCCGCACCAGCGCGGCGCGGCGTTTCGGGTGCTCCAACAAGTCATCGACCAGATACGGATTGCGCACGACCACCCAAATATCGCCCAATACTTCAAACAGCATTCGTGCCGAACGTCCTGTTTTGCGTTGACCGCGCAGGTCTTGCAGGATTTGCCACGCTTCGTCGCCCAACAGTCGGATGACGATTTCGCGGTCGGTATAAGAAGTATAGTTATAGGGAATTTCTCGAATACGC
Organism: Neisseria sp. P0021.S007; assembly: GCF_051956855.1. Taxonomy (NCBI): domain Bacteria; kingdom Pseudomonadati; phylum Pseudomonadota; class Betaproteobacteria; order Neisseriales; family Neisseriaceae; genus Neisseria; species Neisseria sp. P0021.S007. The sequence goes on along the minus strand of NZ_JBQCXA010000661.1, from coordinate 100 downwards.
TGAGGGGCAGTAGTCGTGGTCATGGTTGTGTTCCGTTGATGGATGTGTCTTTATATTAAAGGCCGTCTGAAAAATGCAATTTCTTCTTGATGGCGTAAAG
>NZ_JBQCXA010000660.1:0-640 GCF_051956855.1 Neisseria sp. P0021.S007 | reverse complement strand
CATCATAACAATAAGGCCGTCTGAAACCCAACGTTCAGACGGCCTGAGTGGTTTAGAAATTAATATTTTCGTAGGCGTTGTCAAACAGGAAAGGACGGCCTTCGCTGCTGGTTTCGGATTCAAGGCGGATGCCGCTGAGCATCATATTGCGGTCAACGTCTTTCATCATGTCGTAAACGCTCAAGAGCGCCAAATTGAGGCCGGTCAGGGCTTCGGTGGCAATGCTGCCGTTGCTGTGCGCTTGGACGGTCAATGTGGCTTTCAGGCAGGCCAGCTCGACGTTAATATCGAAATCAACCTGCACGCCGATGATGCGGCCGGGCAGGTGCAGCGGAATCAGGTTGCCGCTTTGTTTGATGTTTTGAATGGCGGCAACGCGGGCGATGGTCAGGATACTTGCCTTTTCGGTGGCATTCTCTATCAACACCCGTATCGCCTGCTGGCTCATGTTAACGGTGCCGACGGCGACGGCGGTGTGTTGTTCAGGAAAGTCGGGCTGGTTGGGAAATTCAATCATGGTTTTCTCGCCTCTGTTTTGACAGCCAATATTTTACGGCATTTTACAGACACCGGCCACGCGGCGGATACGGACGGCTGTTTTCCGGTTTGAAATGTATCGGACGGCAGCATTGGCAGTTTA
>NZ_JBQCXA010000659.1:0-641 GCF_051956855.1 Neisseria sp. P0021.S007 | reverse complement strand
GTTAAAATCGAAGCTATAACCGTTTATCCGCAGGTATCTTATGAATCCCTTGATCTCCGACTTCCAAACTCAGCAACAACGTACTCCCGTCATCGTCGCCCTCGATTTTGCCAACGAAAAAGATACGCTCGGATTTGTCCGCAATCTTGACCCGACACTGTGTCAAATCAAAATCGGTAAAGAGCTGTTCACCGCAACCGGCCGCAATTTGGCAGAAAGCTTAATCAATCAAGGTTTCAAACTTTTCCTCGATTTGAAATACCACGATATTCCCCACACAGTTGCTCAGGCCTGTAAAGTTGCCGCCGATATGGGCGTGTGGATGGTCGATATGCACGCATCGGGCGGTCGCCGCATGATGGAAGCAGCAGCAGAAGCCGTTGCCGGATATCAAACCAAGCCGCTTTTGATCGGCGTAACCGTGTTGACCAGCATGGAACAAAGCGACTTGGCAGAAATCGGTTTGAACATCGCCCCTGAAGAACAAGTCATCCGCTTGGCGAAACTGGCGCAAAGTTCGGGCTTGGACGGCGTAGTATGTTCCGCTCAAGAAGCCGTACCATTGCGCCGCGAATTGGGACAGGATTTTGTCTTGGTCACACCGGGCATCCGCTTAGATGTTGCAGGCAATAATGATGACC